>NZ_FUYC01000002.1:0-300000 GCF_900167125.1 Paucidesulfovibrio gracilis DSM 16080 | reverse complement strand
TCCATCCCGGCCTTGGAGCTGATCGCAATTTCGTTCAGGGTCGTGGCCAGTCCGCCCCGGGTCGGATCGCGCAAGACATGCACATCGGGCAGTTCGCGCACCAGTTTGAGCAACAAATGGTTGAGGGAGGCGCAGTCGCTTTGTACCTTTGCCTCGAACGACAGCCCTTCCCGGGTGCCGAGAATGGTCAATCCGTGGTCGCCCATGGTGCCGGAGAGCAGAACCGCATCGCCGGGAGCGGCCCGTTCGCCACTGGGCATGGGGTCGGCCACGATACGCCCAACCCCTGTGGTGTTGATGAAAATCTTGTCCACGGTGCCGCGGGGTACCACCTTGGTGTCGCCCGTGACGATGTAGACTCCGGCATGCCGGGCGGCCTGGCCCATGGAGGCCACCACCCGTTCCAGGTCGGCCATGGGCAGACCTTCTTCAATAATATACCCGCAGGTGAGATACTGCGGTTCCGCGCCGAGCATGGCCACATCGTTGACCGTGCCATGGACGGCGAGCTGCCCGATATCTCCGCCGGGGAAGAAAATGGGATCCACGGTAAAGGAATCCGTGCTCATGGCCACCGGACCCTGAAGGTTCAGGCAGGCCGCGTCATTGAGGCGATCCAACTCGGGATTGTCGAAGTGCTTGAGAAAAAGTTCCGAAACCAGACGCTGCGAGGCGCGTCCGCCACTGCCGTAATCAAGAAGAACCTTGTCACTCATCGTGCTTAATCCATGCTGTATTTGAAGTAGGCGGCGCAGGAGCCTTCGGTGGAAACCATGCAGGGACCGACAGGGTTGGCCGGTGTGCAGGCTTTTTTGAACAGGGGACACTGATCAGGACGCAATTTGCCCTTGAGCACGTCGCCGCAGCGACAGCCGGGCAGGGCCGGACATTCCTCAATCTCCAGACCGAACCATTTTTTGGCATCGAACTGTTCGAATTCGGGCCGCAGTTCCAGGCCGGAATTCGGAATCATGCCCAGACCGCGCCAGAGCGCGTCCGTTGTTTGAAAAACCTGATCCATGACGGCCCGGGCCTTGGCATTGCCCCCATCCCGGACGACGCGGGGATAAAGGTTGGCGGCCGCGGGTTTTCCTTCTTTCCAACGCTCCACCAAATAGACCAGCGAACCGAGGATGTCCGCCGGCTCGAACCCGGTAACGGCCGAGGACTTGCCAAACTGATCGGCCACCGCACGATACGGTTCCACGCCGATGATGGCGGAAACGTGGCCGGGCATGATGAAGGCGTCGATGCGCACTTCGGGGTCGGCCATAAGCGCCCCCAGTGCCGGGGGAACCAGTTTGTGGAAGGAAAGAACCCTGAAGTTGGTCAAGCCCTGTTCCCGGGCCATGAGCAGGGTTCCGGCAACGGTGGGGGCCGTGGTCTCGAAACCGACTCCAAGAAAGACCACGGTTTTGTCCGGATTGTCTGCGGCAAGCTTCAGGGCATCGGGCGGCGAGTAGACCACCTCCACCCTGGCGCCGTCGGCCTGGGCTTTCTTCAGGCTTCGCCCCCGGCTGCCCGGAACACGCATGAGGTCGCCAAAAGTGGCCACCACCACGTCATCCCGCTCGGCCAGGTCGATGAACGCGTTGACTTCGGACTCGTGCGTCACGCAAACCGGGCATCCCGGCCCGGAGAGGTGGACCACCTGCTCCGGCAGGAGCGAACGCAACCCGCTTTGGAAAATAGCCACGGTGTGCGTCCCGCACACCTCCATGAAACGGAACTCCCGGTCCACAAGGGAATGCAGCCTGTCGAGCAGGCCGCGGCACAGTTTCGGATCGTGAAATTCGTCAAGCAGTTTGAGGCTCAAGGCAATACTCCACGTTGAAAGACCGCGATAAGGAAAGTGCGGACCTTCATACCCCTTTGAGCCGTGCGAGGCAAACCCTATCCACGCCGGGACATGGTCCGGCGACGCAAAAAAAGGGCGGAAGCCGCAGCTTCCGCCCTAATACCCGATAAAAAGCGTGATTACACGCAGCCGGTGGGCTTGGGCAGGCCAGCCATCTTACAGGCTCCCTTGCCGGGTCCGGACGGGAACAGTTCGTAGATCTGCTTCAGCTTGAAGCCGGTGACCTTGGAAAGAATGCGGACCATCGGGGCGATGCCGTTCTTCTTGTAGTAGTCCTGCAGGAACTCGATGACCTTCTGGTGGTCGTCGGTGATCTCGGCGATGCCTTCCTGCTCCTTGACGAACTCGACCCATTCGGGATTCCAGCCGTCAAAGCTCAGCAGGAAACCGTCCTCATCCACTTCAAAGGATTTGCCGTTGAACTCAACAGTAGCCATTCCTTGTACCTCCTCAATGAGTTGTGGGAAATCAGATTCTCACTTCCGCCCTTCCCGGGGCGGGTCGTGGGCCTTCCGCCCACGGTCAGTTGCCGACTATTAAATCCCGGGGGAGATTTGATCAAGGAAAAAATGGCCCAAGCCGGGAACTCTCCTACTGGGAATATCCCTCCAACTCCGGCTTTGCCTTTTCCCCCGCCTGCTGATACTCTTTTGGGATACGGACATATCGTCCAATCCAACTTCGCAGCGAAACGCCATGAAGAATCCGCTCCAATCGTATCTGCCCCCCCTGAAAAATCCGCCCAGACCGCCGAAAGGTCTGACCGGCCGGGTTCCCTCCAGGGAAGAATGCGTCCGCATCTGGGACCGGCACGCCATGCCGGACCACATCCGCGCCCACTGCACCCAGGTGGCCCGCATCGCCGAACACCTGGCCCTGCTCGCCCGCGACGTGGGACTGAACGTCGATGTGGACGCTGTGCGCGCCTCGGCCCTGCTGCACGATATCGCCAAGGTCTACACCATCCATCACGGCGGCAACCACAGCCAACTGGGAGCGTCCTGGGTCATGGACGCTACCGGCAACCCGAGTCTTGCCCAGGGCGTCATGCACCATGTATTCTGGCCGTTCAGCATGCAGCTCCCCCGCGACCTGTTGCCCCTGGCTGTAATCTACGGCGATAAACGGGTGGCCCACGACCGGATCGTCTCCCTGGACGCCCGCTTTGACGACCTGATCACCCGCTACGGAAAAACCCAGATCATTCGGGACAGGATCGCCCACACCCATCAGCAGGCCATGGAGATGGAGCAACTTTTCGGCACAACCCTCAAGGTGAACATTCGTGAAAGTACTTTTGATAGCGGGCGGCTGGTCCACGGAGCGTGACGTCTCCCTGGCTTCGGCCCGCAATATCGGCACGGCCCTGGACGAATTGGGCCATGACGTAACCTTCCTGGATCTTCTGGACGGCTTCGGCACGTTGGTGCGGCTGGCCAGAGAAAACGATTTCGCCTTCCTCGCCCTGCACGGCGCCCCGGGCGAGGACGGATTGGTGCAGGCCGTGTTGGAAAGCGCGGGATGTCCTTATCAAGGCTCCGGCCCGGCGGCCTCCTTTCTGGCGCTGAATAAGGCCGCGTCCAAGGCGCTCTTCCGGGAGGCGGATCTCCGCACCCCGGATTGGGAGCTGATTCCCCGGCCCGGAACCGGCACACCGCTGCAACTGCGCTATCCTGTTTTCGTCAAACCCAATATGGGCGGCTCCAGCCTGGGCATGTCCCTGGTGGAACGCGAAGTGGACCTGCCCCCGGCTTTGGAAAAAGTCCACGCCCTGGGCGAAGAAGCGCTTGTGGAAGCTGCGGTTCCCGGCGTGGAGGTCACTTGCGGCATCCTCGGTGAAACACCCCAGCCCCTCATCCTCATCCGGCCAAAGCACGGTTCCGCCTACTTTGACTACCAAAACAAATATGACCAGGACGGCGCGGATGAAATCTGCCCCGCGCCCGTGGACGAGGAACTGGTTCGCGAGGTCCAGCACATCTCCCTGGAGGCCCACCGGATTCTCGGTTGCCGGGGCTACTCCCGGGCCGACTTCATGGTGCAGGAGGGCGTTCCCTATCTTCTGGAGGTCAACACCCTGCCCGGCATGACCTCCACCAGCCTGCTCCCCCGATCCGCCAAGGTCACGGGGCTGGATTTCAACGCCCTGATCGCGGAACTCATCCGGCTGGGCATGGAGCACAACTGAATATGGCCATGCTTCAGACCAGCCTGCTGCGGCTGTACGATCTGGCCTGGGGGGCCGCCCTGCCGCTGCTGCGTCGCAATCGGCGACTGCGCCACGGCTGGGAGCAGCGTATCCTTCAGGCTGCCTACCCCGGCCCGTGCGACCTCTGGATTCAGGCAGCCAGCGTCGGAGAAGTCTTTCTTGCCGCCGAACTGCTCCGGCATCTGCGCTCCCCGTGGGAACGGCCCCTCAGCGTGCTGCTGACCACCAACACCAAAGAAGGAATGGAACAGCTGGACGCACTGACCACGCGACGGCGTTCGCAACGGCCCGATCTGCAACTTGCCACGGCCTATTTCCCCATGGACCGGCCGCGCATCGTACGCAAGGCGCTGCAGCGGGTGCGCCCCCGCACCGTGGTGCTCCTGGAATCGGAAATGTGGCCCGGATTCATGGCGGCATGCAGGGACTGCGGCTCGGAACTGCTGATGGTGAACGGCCGCATGAGCGAAAAGAGCCTGCGCGGTTACATGAAGTGGCCATCCCTGTTCCGGTCCCTGGCGCCCAAACGGATCCTGGCCATGTCCCAAGCGGACGCAGCGCGGTTTTCCGCGCTCTATGGACACGGGCATGTGGACTGCATGCAGAACATCAAATTCGACCGCATCCCCGGCCACGCAACAGGCGCACAAACTGCCGACAATCCCCTGGTGCCTCTGCTTCCAGCCGAAGCGCCCTTCGTGGTGCTGGCTTCGGTGCGCGAGCAGGAAGAATCCGCGGTGGAAACCCTGATTCGCGGTCTGCGTTCGGCACGGCCAGACGTGGTCATCGGCCTGTTCCCCCGCCACCTGCACCGCGTGGAACCCTGGACCAAACGGCTTACGGATGCAAAAATCCCCTGGGTGCTCCGCTCCAAGACCGGCTCCGGCCCAATTTCCCCGGGTACGGTTCTGCTGGCCGACCGCATGGGTGAACTGGGAGCGGCCTTTGTACCGGCTACTGCGGCGTTTGTGGGCGGCAGTCTGGCCCCCCTTGGAGGACAAAATTTTCTGGAACCTCTGGCCTGCGGCGTCATTCCCGTTATGGGTCCGCATTGGGACAATTTCCAGTGGGTGGGACAGGGCATCGTGGACAGCGGCCTGTTGCGCACAGCCCAGGACGCCGCGGGTGTGCTGGCCCTGCTGCTGGAACATCTGGCAGCCCCGCAGGATAAAGACGTGGTCGGCGCACGCTTCCAGGAGTATATATCGAAACGACGCGGCGGCTGCGAAACCGCCTGCCGCTGTATTGCCCATTCCCTGAAAAGAGGATAGGAAGCCCGAGCCGAACCATGAACGATTTTCCCAAATGCTACGGCATCATTCCGGCGCGGTACGCGTCTTCCCGTTTTCCGGGCAAACCCCTGGTGGAAATCCTGGGCAAGCCCATGTTTCAACACGTTTTTGAACGCGCGCGAGCCTGCCCGGAGATGGCCCGGGTCGTCCTGGCCACGGATGACGAACGCATCCGCCGCGCGGCCCGCGAAGCCGGCGTCCCCGTAATCATGACCCGAGCGGACCACGCCAGCGGCACGGATCGTGTTTTGGAGGCCGCGGAACAACTCCAGGCCGAACCAGATTCCGTCGTGGTGAACATCCAGGGTGACGAACCCTGTCTGGAACCCGCCATGCTTTCGGAACTGCTGGCCCCGTTCCATGACCCGCATGTTCGGGTGACCACGCTGGCCGCACGAATATCCCCGGAACAGGCCGCCTCTCCGGACAGGGTCAAGGTGGCCCTTGCCTCCAGCGGCAACGCGCTTTATTTTTCAAGAGCGGTCATTCCCTTCGACCGCAACGGGACGGGTGAAGACCACCTGTTGCACATCGGCCTTTATGGATTCCGTATGGAGGCGCTGCGGACCTTCGCCGCCCTGCCCCAAGGGCGTCTGGAACGACGCGAACGCCTCGAACAACTCCGGTTTCTGGAAAACGGCATCCCCATCAGGGTCAGCCTGACGCAACACCGCTGTCACGGCGTGGACCGCGAGGCGGATCTGACCGAAGTGACGAACATCCTCAGGGAGCAAGCATGAAAGCAATTCTGGCCCTCGAAGACGGCACTCTCTTCCCGGGTGAATCCTTCACCGGCCCCATCAAGGCCAACGGCGAAGTGATCTTCAACACCGGCATGACCGGATACCAGGAGGTGCTGACCGACCCCTCCTACGCCGGGCAAATGGTCTGCATGACCTACCCGCTCATCGGCAACTACGGCGTGAACCCCGAAGACGTGGAATCCGACCGTATTCAGGTGGCCGGATTTATCGTCAAGGAGTGCTGCAAGCTGCCCAGCAACTGGCGTTCGACGCGTCCCTTGCCCGAATACCTCGCCGAAGCGGGCGTGGCCGGCATCGAAGGCGTGGACACCCGCGCCCTGACCCGGCATCTGCGGCTGCACGGCGCCATGCGCGGGGTCATTTCCACGCAGGTGGACGACACCGCCGCCCTGGTGGAACAGGCCCGGAATATTCCCCTCATGCAGGGACAAAACCTCGCGGACCGCGTTTCCACGGACCAGCCCTACCTCTGGACCGAAAATGGTCCCGAGACCGTCAACCTGAACGACTTTCAATGGCCTGATGGCGGTCCCCGGCTGGTGGTCTACGATTTCGGCATCAAATGGAACATCCACCGCCTGCTGGCCGATCAAGGGTTTGTGCAGCTCACGGTTCCTTCCGGCTTTGCTGCGGACGACGTTCGCGCCCTGAAGCCCGACGCCGTATTCCTCTCCAACGGTCCCGGCGACCCGGCCGTGGTCACCGGCGCAGTGGAGGCCACCCGCGACCTCTGCGAAGATACCCCGGTGGGCGGCATCTGCCTGGGCCACCAGATTCTGGGCCTGGCTTTAGGCGGCACCACCTTCAAACTGCCCTTCGGCCACCACGGCTGCAACCACCCGGTCATGGACCTGGAAACGGAAAAAATCGAGATTTCTTCCCAGAACCACGGCTTTTGCGTTGACATCTCCGGCCTGAATCATCTTAAAATGACCCACCGGAATCTGAACGACGATACCCTGGAAGGTTTTGCACACCGGGACAAGCCCGTCATCGCCATCCAGTTCCATCCGGAGGCGGCCCCGGGACCGCATGACAGCGGCTACTTTTTCGCACGTTTCCGCGAGATGGTCCGGCGGGAAAGCGGCAAGTAATTTTCCCCAACAACAGGAGCACCATGTCCGTCGAACTCATCAAAGCCCGCAAGCGACTCTCGGAAGTGAACAGTCTGCTCAAGCAAGGAAAGCCCATGGCGGCTGCCAATGCCTTGACGCAGGCTCTCGCCACCATCCTGCGCAACCCCCTGATGAAGAACGAACGGGACGAATTCGCCAAGCTCATCGACCAGGCTGTCTATTCCCTGAATCAGGATAAACAGCTCCGGCAACTCTATCCACTGGTGATCCCGTATAAACCGGGCCAGGAAAAAGAGCTGTACAAGGCCATGCAGGATCTGCTTGCCGAATTGCAGAACCACGTCACGGAAACCGTGCAAAACGAGCTGGCCAGCCAGGAAGAACACAAAAAAACCGAATTGGCCAAAGGGCAGGTCCAACTGGACCAAAAAGCCTTTGACCAGGCGCGCGACACCTTCGGCAAGCTGGTGCGCACCCACAAAACCGACACGGAACTCAAGGCTGACATTGCGGACCGCTATCTCAAGGCATCGCAGTACGACGACGCCCTGAGCATGCTGGAACACGCACTGGAAACCGACCCCCAGGCAGTGTACCTCTACAACCGCATCGCCATTGTGCTGCGTAAGCTGAAGCAGTTCGACACGTCGGAACAATACTTTCTCAAGGCTCTGGAGCACACCCACGACGACGAGTATCTCTACTTCAATCTCGGACGCCTCTATTTCGACTGGAAAAAGTGGGACCGCATGCGCGACGCCGCGGGAAAAGCCCTGGAAATCAACCCGGATTTCAAAGAAGCGGAAAAAATGCGCGCCTACGCCATGAAAAAAATCTGACCTGAATCCCGACCACAAGCCGGGCATGCGTCAGCCGAAAGACAGACCGTCTCTCCCTAAAAACAAAGACGGCCGCCCCGACAATCAGCCACAACAGGTTCCATTCGATGTACCGCGAAAACCAGTGCAACGAATGGAACCTTTCTTAGATATTCCAGCTGGATCACCTTTCCGACGAGATCTTTCGCCTCGTCCTTTTTTTCCCCGCTTGCGCCCCTTTTCCACGCCCGGCTTTTCCCGTACCGTGCGGCCATGCCACACAACACGGATATTCTGATTCTCGGCGGCGGGCTGGCCGGTCTTCGCGCAGCCTGGGCCGCAGCCCAAAGCGCTCCCAAGCTTCGCGTCAGCCTGGCGACTCTGCGTCCCGTTCCCTCCGGATCCTCCTTTGCCAACGCCAACGGACAATTGGGCATGCAGCTCCCCCAAACGGATCGGGAACGCGATCAATTTTTCCAGGAGATCCTCTCCTTGGCTGAACCTGGACATATCTCCCGCCCTTTGGCGGAAATCCTGGTTCAGGAAGCTGAATCCCGCTTTCTGGACCTGGATTCCCTGGGGCTTCGTTTTCAGCGTGAGGCAACGGGCAAGCTGCTTCGTCGCACCGCCTGCTTCAGCCCCCACGCCCGGGCCGCGATCCTCTACGATCTGCCCCACGCCTACCAACGGCTTTGCGAGACTGTATCCACCCTTGGCGTGGATCTGCTCACCGGACTGGAGACCGTATCCCTGCTGATGGACAACGGGGTGGCACGCGGCGCCGTGTTGCGCAAGGCAGGCGTAGGCACCAAAGCTCATGCCATGCAGGATGCTTCCATGGAATATCGGGCGCGCGCCGTGGTAGTGGCTTTGGGTGGTCCTGCGGCCCGACACCCGCGCCACATGGCCGGACCGGGCAGTACCGGACAGGGTTGGGAACTGCTGCAAGCTGCTGGAGCGCAACTCAACAACACGGATTTCCTGCAATATTTCTGGCTCAATGTGGAAACACGACAATTCCGATCCCCTGCGGAAATCGCCGGTCCCCTTGCTGTGGCCATGACGCCGGACGGACGCGAAGTCGCCCCGTCGGCCAAAGTGCTCTCCCTGGCGGACGCCCGGTCAGGACACTGCCCCGCCGCCTGGGGACCGGTTCCACATCAAGGCGAATTGGTTCACGACTACGGCATGGACCAATGGCTCCAGGCCCAGGCGAATGAAAAAGGCGTGGTTCGAGTCAAGGTGGACCGCAATCCGTGGGAGCAGGTCGCCCTATTTGTTCACTCGGGCAACGGCGGGGCCGTGATCGGTTCGCACGGTGAAGTCCATGACCTGAACAATGCGCCCCTGCCCGGACTGTTTGCGTGCGGGGAATGCACCACAGGCATGCACGGCGCCAACCGCCTGGGCGGGGCCATGGTCACGGCCACCCAGGTCTTTGGCCGCCGGGCCGGAAACGCCGCCGCCCGATTCGCGCTCGGCGCGTGACACCACTCCCCCGGCAGCGTCCTATGCCTTGGGACGACTCGCCCGCACCAGACGCTTGACCATGTCCAGGGCCGCAGCCATGCTTTCCAACCCGGCCCGGCCAGTTCCCGTGATGTCATACCCGGTGCCGTGGTCCGGCGAGGTGCGCGGATACGGCAGCCCAAGGGTCACGTTCACCGCATCCGAAAAATGCCACAACTTAAGCGGAGCCAACCCCTGGTCGTGATACATGGCCAGTACCGCGGCATACTGCCCCTGCACCGCGAAATGAAACACCGTGTCTGCGGGCAACGGTCCGGCGACATCAAATCCTCGCTCCCGTGCCGCTACCAGGGTCGGTTCCAGAATGTCCGTCTCTTCACTGCCGATCTTGCCGGACTCTCCGGCATGAGGATTCAGACCGCACACGGCAATGGGACCATCCACGCCCAGTCGCTGCAAGTGTTCCCGCGTGAGTTCCAGACAACGCAACACCCGCTCCGGGGTGATCAAATCAGCCACACGCCGCAACGGGGGATGAGTGGTCACCAGGCTCACCCGCAATGCCGGTCCGCCCAGATGCATGCAAACATTGTCGCGCCCTACGCCCAAACGCTCCGCCAAAAATTCCGTATGCCCCGGAAAATCGAACCCTGCCTCCTGAAGCATGGCCTTGTTCAATGGGCAGGTGCACAGTCCCTGCCCCACGGCATCGTCCAACAGCCGCACGGCCCATTCCAGGCTCACCCCGGCGCAATACCCGCCCGACACCGACGGCTGTCCCAAAGGGCAGGCCGCATCCGTCAACTCCGGCGGCTCAAATAAATATATTCCCGCAGGGGCATGGCGTATCTGTTCCGGGTCGTCCAACCTGGACCAAAACGGTTGTCTGCCGGACCAATGTGCCTTCAGCGCGGCTTCCGGACCGAAAAAGAGATATCGGAACGCATCGTCGAAATCCTGTCGTTCCGAAACAATACGGGCCAACAGTTCCGGGCCGAGTCCGCCCGGATCGCCCAACGTAACGAGTATGGTCTGCATGGTGGAATGCCTTTACGCAAATGCGAAGTTGAGGATTGGCAGGAGTGGGGTACCACTCGGTTCAAGAAAATGCCGTACCGAAAAGAGAGGGGTGGTTCAGGGCAGTCCCCGCACCAGGGCCGCACGCCGGGCCAGAAGATCGTCCCACAGGAGTGCGGTATGCTTTTGAGCCAATTCCATTATTTCGGCTCGCCTGTATTTGCCTTCCAGCTTCATACGGTTGCCGAAAATATGAGCGGCCGAGGAAAGGCTTTGCGCCTTGGCCAGGCTGGAATGCTGCACATGGCGCACCACCAGCCCCCCGTCATACACGACCCGCAAGCCCGCAAGATTGACGCGCAGGTCGCGCTCCAGATCATCAAATTGTGTGGGGGAAAAGCGGATGTCGAAATCACCGACCTGCTCCACCCCACGCAGCCGGAGCAAATGACAGCAGCCCGAAACGGACACCGCAGGACGGCAATAGTCGTACAGCCCGAAGTCAAGGGCGTTGCCGCTGTTTTCAAACACCACGACATTGTCCTCGCATTCTTGAAAAGTCCGCCCTCCGCGCCCGGGTTCCAGCAAATGGTAATCCGCGGACTGAACGGCCGGGGGGGGTGAGGCGGAAACAATGCGGCACCCAACCACATCCGCGTCATGCCGCTCCATGGCCGCTGTCAGCCGGACCAACCAATCCGAAGGCAAAATAACGTCGTCATCCAGGAACGCCGCCATCCGGGATTCCCGCACCTCGGGCAAGGAAAGCATCCAATTGCGGGCGGCCGGAGCGCCCACGTTCACAGGCAGCCGCACATCCGTGAACCGCCCGGGCGGGAACAGAGCAGAACAACGCGCCACCACCTCGGGGGTCCGGTCGTTGGACCCATTGTCCAGCACCACAACCCGGGCACCCTGCAACTGGGACGCGGCCACGCTTCGCAAGGTCTGCTCCAACAAGTCCGCTTTGTTCCAGGAGTAGACCAGCACACAGGCATCCACCAGATCAGCTGGTTCCGGGTTCTCCACAGGCTGCACCCAGCCCGACAGCTTCAGGATGATATTGGGATGCCAGGGCATGGCCCGCCAGACCCGGCCCAAAGTGCGCACCGCCTCGACCTGACGGCCCAGGCGCGAATACAGCTCGGCTTCAAGATACTCCCGCCAGGGCGACCACAAGGCCGGATCCATTTTTTGCACATGGGCCAGGGCTTCTTCCGCAGGCCGATACAGCACGGCCCATTGAGCACGCAGCCCCTGGAGCACAGGAGCCGAATCCTCCTCCACGGCCACGGCGTCCAGTAGGGAGGGCGGCAGATCCTCACGCCCAAGCCGCAGCAGCCAATCCCAACATTGCGCCAGCCAGAACAATCCGTCGCCCGGACAGCGTACAAAACGCAGCAGATGTTTGAGCACCAGGGCTTGTTCTCCCAGCTCCATGGCCTCAAGCAGGGGAGCCGGATCCAGCGGACGATGCAGTGCGGTCTGAAGCCGTCGCAACAGCCGGGGCATGGGAAGGGAACCGTCCCCACCGGCCTGGAGCAGATCGTCCAGCGCGTCACGATGCAAAGGCCGCCGCTGCCAATTCCAAAACAAGAGTCTCCGAGCCGGATCCCAAAGGGCTGGGGCGTTATCGCGGGCCATGCGCGCCATGCCGCTGCCCAGCGAAAGAGCGGTCCGATCCTCCTCAATGCCCAACGGCCATGTGGGGGCCGCACTGCGCAACAGGCGCAACGCATCTTGCCCAAACGCCGGATCATGTGACGAAAACATGGCGACCATGGTCCCTCCTGCCTGGATTCCTACGCCATTTCCTTTTCCTTGAAAAGTCGCTGACCCCGCCGCTGTTTTTTGCTACAAGGCGCACATGCAGACCATCCAACAAATACTTTCTGAAGGCGGCGTAGTGGTTTATCCAACGGAAACCCTCTACGCCCTCGGGTGTCACGGCTTTTTGCGCGACGCGGCGCTCCGCGTGGCCGCCATCAAAGGACGCCCGGAGTCCAAGCCGTTGCCGCTCATTGTCGGCGATACTTCCATGCTCGAACTGGTAACGGAAACGATTTCCGGAACCGTCCGCGCCTTGGCAGAAGCGTTCTGGCCCGGCCCGCTCTCCATCCTGGTCCCGGCCCTGCCCGCGGTTCCGCGTCCGATTCGTGACGACCGGGGACTGGTGTCGGTCCGTTCCACGCCGCACCCCTTGGCCGCGCAAATCTGTCGAGATCTGGACGCCCCCCTGGTGGCCACCAGCGCCAATTTCAGCGGGGAGAGTCCCGTGGGCAATCCTCGCGACCTGGATCCAGACCTGCTGGCCAAGACCGACGCGGCCCTGCTTGAAGCGCCGTTTCCTCCGGGCGGCGCTCCCTCCACCCTGGTTCACCCCCTGGGCAAAGGACGTGTTCAGATAGTACGGCCCGGAGCCATTTCCATTGGTGAGATTAAAAAGCTTGGCTTTTCAGTAATTTCTGAATAAAGTCACTCTTTGGAACCGGGATAAATTGCTTTACTGCCCCTGGGCTATCTGGCAAGCTACCTCATCTTTTTCCCTTGAGGACTGGTGAGGATCATGTCGGTTCCAAACATTTTGATCATTGAGGACAGTCGCTCCGCCCAGGCGGAATTGGTGCGCCGTATTGAGCGTGATCTTTGCTTCAACGCCCACGCCGTGGGAACGTTGGCCGAGGGACGCGAAGCCCTGGCCCGCGGCGGCTGGTTTCTTGCCGTGGCGGATCTGGGTCTGCCCGACTCGCCGGACGGCTCCGTGGTGGACGCTGTATTGGAACATGATCTGCCCTGCCTCGTCTTCACCTCGGATGTCTCCCCGGAAACACGCAAGCGAATCCTGGCCAAAAACGTCACCGACTATGTGGTGAAAAACCGCCACGCCGTGGACAACCTTGTGGCCGCCATCGGCAGATTGCACCGCATTCAAGGACACAAGGCGCTTGTCGTGGACGATTCCCGCTCCATGCGCCGCTACCTCGGTAATCTTCTTTCCCTGCATCTGCTGGACGTCACGGAGGCGGAATCGGGAGAAGAGGCGCTGGAAATCCTTGAAAAAGATCCTGATTACCTTTTGGCGTTGGTTGATTACGAACTGGAAGGCATGGACGGCGTGGAACTGACCGTCAAAATCCGTGCCCGCCAGGAACTCAAGGATCTTGGGGTCATCGGCGTATCCTCCTTTGACAAGGAACCCTTGTCCGTCCGTTTCATCAAAAACGGCGCCAATGACTTTCTCCGCAAGCCCTTTGAACGAGAAGAACTCCAGGCCCGCATGTTTCAGCTGGTGGACTCCATGGAACGCCAACGCCGACTGCGCGAACTGGACGAACTCAAAAACCGCCTCCTCGGCATGGCGGCTCACGACCTGCGCAATCCCATCAACGCGGTCAACGGCTTCGCCACCATCCTCTTGCAGACAGCCCAGAAAGCCTTGGACGAAAACCAACGAAAGATGCTGGAATACATCCAGATATCCGGATGGCAAATGAATGCCCTGGTCAGTGATCTGCTGGACATTTCCGTGATTGAAAGCGGTCGGCTGGAATTGATCTGCCGCCCCGAAGACCTGGCCACCCTGGCGGAGGAACGTGTGGATATCGCCAGACTCGTGGCAGATGAAAAAAACATCCGCATTGAGACCGACCTGGACGAATCCGTAGAGGCCATGGTGGATCGGCGGCGCATCGGCCAGGTCATCGACAACCTGCTTACCAACGCCATCAAATTTTCGTCCGGCAACTCCACGGTCACGGTCCGCCTTTGGGGACTCGACAGCGGCATCTGCTTCTCCGTGCAAGACCAGGGTCCAGGCATCCCGCCGAAAGAAAAGGACAAACTGTTCCTCTCTTTCCAAAAACTCAGCAACCGCCCCACCGCAGGCGAAGTCAGCACAGGGCTGGGCCTGGCCATTGTAAAGAAAATCGTGGAAGCGCATCGAGGCAAGGTCCAGGTGCAAAGCGAACCCGGCCAGGGAGCCTGTTTTACGGTCTGCCTTCCCGTGGAACCGAACTGCTGACCACATCCCCGCCCTTTGCACGGCGCGGAGCTGTAATCCATTTCGCTCTGCCACCCCGTCAGGGCATCACGCCACCGCCCCTTTTTCTTCAACGGATCCCGCAGGCATGAACGGTGCCGCCTGGACAATGGCGCACCCGGAAAACCGGGAGGCAATTTCACGTAATGGCCACGACATGTTGGTTTTTGGTCTTCCGCACCCTTTGTTCAGCACACCACGCTTCCAGGATACAATTTTTTATACTCAGCCACCACACCGGGTTCAACAATTTGTTTCTTCCGTGATATCGAGTAGATAAATTGAAAATGACCGGCATTATGATCCCCAGCACCAAAGCCTGGGTTCAAAAATTTTGCTTCGCCTGCTGCCTCCCTCTTGCAGTCCCGTACGCCAGACAAGCAGCAACATGCTGAAATAAAACAACATAAAAAACTTTTCCATACCCGCAACATTTGGCACGCCACATGCTAGATAGAAAGTATCCTTCTTCCTTCTTTGTAGACACAAACGTCCGAAACAGGCTCCCGGGAACCTCCTGAGGAGCCTTTTTCGTGCCTGAACACCTCCCGCAATGAATAAAAATACCAAATCAATCGGTTGTCAGACCACGGCAATATGCTATGAAGGACTCGCGACACGGCAAACCCACTTGGCCCATATTCGAAGACAGGCCCATCGCGGGAGTTCCCATGATTCGAACGCTTTCCTGCCCCCACTGCGGAGGGGACGTGACCACCTACCGCAATCCTTTCCCCACGGTTGACGTGGTTATCCTGCTGCCTGAGAATCAGGTTGTACTTGTGGAGCGGGCCAACCCGCCCCATGGATGGGCCTTGCCCGGCGGATTTGTGGACTATGGCGAAAGTGCCGAACACGCGGCCGTGCGCGAGGCCCGCGAGGAAACAGGATTGGATGTGACACTCCTCGGACTGGTGGGGGTGTACTCCGACCCGGACCGCGACCCGCGGCACCACACCATGAGCGTGGTCTACACCGCCCTGGCCGAAGCTCCCGAGCGACTCCAGGCGGGTGACGACGCTGCCCAGGCCCGCGCCTGGCCGCTGCACGACCTGCCGGAACTCGCCTTCGACCATGCCCGCATCCTGGCGGACCTCCGCCGCCAGCTCCCCGGTCCCATTCGCAGCCCGGAGCCTTTCCATGACTGACAAGAGTTCCCGCCGCCCACGAGTTGTTTTACTGACCTCGGAAATCTATCCCTTTTCCAAAAGCGGAGGATTGGGCGACGTTATGGGAGCCTTGCCCCCGGCCCTGCGACGGGAGCACGCCGACATCTCCGTAATCACGCCATTCTATGGCCGATTAAGCAGCGCCGGGCATGAAATCCGACTGGTGAAGTCCGACTGCCCGGTGGGGTATCCCTGGGAGCCGGTCACTGCGGAGATTTACCGCACCGAATACCAGGGAGTGAAGATCTACTTCGTTTCCCGGGGCGAATATTTCGATCGCCGGGCCTACTACAATACCTACGAAGGCGATTATTTCGATAATTGCGAACGCTTTACCTTCTTCGTACGGGCGGCTCTCTCCTGGTGCCGTCAGTTCGACCACGCGCCCGACATCATACACGCCCATGACTGGCAAAGCGCCCTGGCCCCGGTTTTCCTGCACTTTCTGCGTCCTGTTGATCCGTTTTGGAAAAACACGCGCACGGTCATGACCATTCACAACCTGGCCTTCCAGGGCCGTTTTTCTTCTCGGCTATTCAAAAATTGCGGCCTGCCGCAGCAAGCATGGCACATGGACGGCGTGGAATTCTACGGTGACCTGAATCTTCTCAAAGGCGGCATCGCCTATGCCGACGCCATCACCACCGTCAGCCCGGCCTATGCGCGTGAAATCCTCTCCCCGACCTTTGGCTGCGGACTGGAGGGTATTCTCCAGGCCAGAAAAGAACGCATTCACGGCATCCTCAACGGTGCGGACTACGGAGTTTGGGATCCCGGCAACGACCAGTACCTGCCCTGCGTGTACGACAAAAAATGTGTTGAAGGGAAAAAAACCTGCAAGCGCATGCTGCTACGTGAATTCTACATGGCCGATCAACTGGAGGACCGGCCCGTACTCAGCTTCATCGGCCGGTTGCGCAAACAAAAGGGAATCGACCTGCTCTTCGACATCCTGCCACAGCTCATGGAACAGGAAGTGGGAGTCATCGTGCTCGGTGAAGGCAACCTCGAATACGAGGCCCGGCTTCAGGAGATGGTGGAACAGTATCCGGGCCGTCTCGGCGGAGCCATCGGCTATTCCGAAGATCTCGCCCACCGCATCCACGCCGGTTCCGATATTTTTCTCATGCCCTCGCGCTACGAACCATGCGGTCTGACGCAAATGTACGCCCTGCGCTTCGGTACGCCGCCCGTGGCCACGGCCGTGGGCGGATTGATCGACACGATTACCCCGTACCCGGACGCGGCCGCCACGGGATTCACCTTTGCCCAGCCCAAGGCGGAGCTTCTCCTCCAGGCCGTTAACACGGCCACCACGCTCTGGCGGGACAAGAAGGCCTGGCATCAAATCGTGGATCGCGGTATGCGACAGGCGTTCACCTGGAAACACGCGGCGCGGCAGTATCTGGCGCTCTACAACGAACTACTGCATCCCGCGGGAGCCGCGCCTGCCCCCAAGCCCCGACACCGCGAGGAAAAAATAAATATACGGCAGCGCCCTAACCCCAAGGAGGAAACCACCAATGCCTCTGACCAAAAAATATCTTAAGAGCAAGCCCGTGTGCAAAGTGGGCTTCAAGGTGCCCAAATCCGCCACCCAGGGAGCCAAACATCTCTTTCTTGTGGGTGAATTCAACAAGTGGAACACCCAGAATCTGCCCATGAAGCAACTCAAGGATGGCTCCTTTTCCATCACCGTGGATCTGGACGTGGGCCGGGACTATCACTACCGCTACCTCACGGACAGCGGGGTCTGGCTCAACGACACCAAGGCCGACCGATACGAATATAGCGCCTTTGCTGGCGGGGACAACTGCGTGGTGAGCACCTGACCGCCCACCGCACGACATACGCCGACCAAACACGTTGTTTTCTGTCATCCGGCCGCCACAGCGCCGTGGAAACCCAAATTTTCAACGAGGTACAATGCCCCAGGACACTACCAGACCGGTCTTCATCGCCCCCTTTGACCTTGATCTCTTCGCCAGGGGGGAACACTGGGATCTCTACCGCATCCTGGGTGCGCATCCGCATACCCATGAAGACGGCACGCCCGGATACCGTTTCGCTGTCTGGGCTCCCAACGCCCAAGCCGTCAGCGTCATCGGCGCGTTCAACGACTGGACACCGGAGCAGCACCCGCTGTTTCCGGTCGGCTCCTCGGGAATCTGGGCTGCATTCCTACCTGAAATGGAACGCGACCGCTCCTACAAATTCGCGGTTCGCCAACAAAACGGCAAGACCGTGTTCAAGACCGACCCCTGTGCCCTGGCCGCGGAATCCCGACCGGGCAACGCCGCCGTCACCAGCTCCCTGTGCGGCTACCAGTGGAACGACGAGGAATGGATGGAGTCACGCCGTCAGCTCGGCCTACCGCTGGAGCAGCCGGTTTCCATCTATGAGGTGCACGCCGGATCCTGGCGTCGCCCGGACGGCCGTTTCCCCACTTATGACGAACTGGCCGACGAACTGATTCCCTATGCCCGGGATCTCGGCTTCACGCATCTAGAATTTTTGCCCCTGGCCGAGCACCCCCTGGACGAATCCTGGGGGTACCAGACCTCGCACTATTTTGCGCCCTCTTCGCGGTTCGGCTCGCCCGACCAGTTCCGCACACTTATCGACCGCTGCCACCAGGCTGGCCTGGGCGTCATCCTGGATTGGGTTCCGGCACATTTCCCAAAAGATGAATGGAGCTTGGGACGTTTTGACGGCACAGCCCTCTATGAGCACCAAGACCCGCGCCTGGGGGAACACCCAGACTGGGGTACCTACATCTTCAACCTGGGCCGCTACGAAACAGCCAATTTCCTGTTGGCCAACGCCCTCTACTGGCTTAAAGAATTTCATATCGACGGACTGCGTATTGATGCCGTGGCCTCCATGCTCTACCGGGACTACTCCCGGAAAGACGGGGAATGGGTGCCGAACCAATACGGCGGCAACGAAAATCTTGAAGCCATCGCCTTTTTGCGCCGCCTGAACACCGTGGTTCACGCCCATTATCCCGGAGCCTGCGTCATTGCCGAGGAATCCACTTCCTGGCCCGGCGTGTCGCGCCCGGTTTACACCGGCGGCCTGGGCTTCACGTTCAAGTGGAACATGGGCTGGATGAACGATACACTCAACTATTTTCAAAAAGAACCCATCCACCGCTCACACCATCATCAAAACCTCACGTTCTCCATGCTCTACGCCTTTAGCGAAAACTTTTTGCTGCCCCTCTCCCACGACGAGGTGGTCCACGGCAAAGGCGCGCTGCTCGCGAAGATGCCCGGCGACGACTGGCAAAAATTCGCCAATTTGCGTCTTTTGTTGGCTTATCAATGGGCGCACCCAGGTAAAAAGCTGCTTTTTATGGGAGGGGAATTCGGGCAATGGTCCGAATGGTGTTCCGGACGGGAACTGGACTGGGGACTGCTGGACTTTCCCCGGCACCGGGGCATTTCGCGGTTGGTGGGCGACCTGAATAACCTCTTGCGCACGCAGCCCGCCATGTACATCCGGGACAATGAATGGGCCGGGTTCCAATGGCTGGATCTCACGGATCACAACGCCTCGGTGATCAGCTTTTTACGCAAGGCACCGGACGCGCCGCCCGTACTCTGGGTCTTCAACTTCACGCCCGTTCCGCGGCACGCGTATGCGGTTCCCTGCCCTCTGGAGGGCCGCTGGTACGAAGCACTAAACACGGATTCATCACATTACGGCGGTTCCAACCTGGGCAACGGGGGCCACGCCGCGGCGCGCACCGACAACGGCGGTCCCTGTCTGCGCCTGACGCTGCCTCCTCTGGCGGCCCTGGCTTTCGTGCATCAAAAAAAATAACGGTCTAGCCCAGAATATTGGCGCGGCTTACGTCAGCCATGCTCCGCGCCGTTGCACGCAAAAAATCCCCGCCACATTGATTTGTGACGGGGATATCGCATCAGTTCCGTTCCGATACTCAGCGCGTTGCCCAACGCTCCTCATATTCCGCCAGTTCCGCTTCGGTCAGGCTCGGCACGTCGTACATGCCCTGGGCCTCACGTTGGGTGTAGGCCTCGTAAAGCATCAAGGCCGCGGCAACGGACACGTTAAAGCTCTGGATCATCCCCTGCATGGGAATATAAATTTCATCGGGAACAAGCTCCACCAGTTCCGGGGCTGTTCCGCGATGTTCATTGGACAAAATGATGGCGGTGGGCCGCGTCAGATCGTACTCGGAAGGCTCGCGAGCTGTTTCGGAAAACCCAGTCCGGACAATCTGGTATCCCTGCTCGCGCAAGCCCCGGATCATGGCCGGCCCGTCCTCATGCCGGGTGCGGTCCACCCACTTGAGCGCCGAGGCCGAGGACTTCTTCCCCAGATCCGGCCATTGGGCCGTGGTGTAATACAAATGCACCCCCAACAATCCGAAAGCGTCGCAACTCCGCAACACAGCGGAAACATTGTGGGGATCCCAAATGTTATCCATAACCAGGGTCAGGTCTTTTTGCCGACGGCGAAGAATGGAGCGAATCCGCTCCCGTCGACGCGGGGTAATCTCTTTGGGCATGGCGGCTAGCTACCCGATTCTGCCCCCGGGCGCAAGCAGATGCCCGAACCCATTTTCCCCTTTGTGTTTTCCAGTGGTTCTGCTATTCTGAAAAACGATGGGTCAATCCTACTTTTTCAACTTGAATGTGAGGACGGCATGCGAGCGCTTATCGTCGAAGATGAATTTCTGAGTCGCAAGGTTCTCCGATCCTTCTTAACCACCGCCTTTGATGTCGAGGTCGTGGTCAACGGGCAGGAGGCCTTGGATGCCTTTCGGCTGGCACACAAGGAAGGCAAACCCTATGAACTGATTCTCATGGATATCATGATGCCGGAAGTGGACGGCATGGAAGCCCTGGAACAAATCCGCGATCTGGAACGGGATTTGGGTGTGCAAAGGCCGGTCAAGGTCATCATGACCACGGCCCTGGACGACCCCAAAACAGTTATCCGCTCCTTCCATGACGGCGAGGCATCGGGCTACATCGTGAAACCCGTGGACAAGGACAAGCTGTTCGGCGAGCTGGAGAAACTCGGACTATTGGCAAAATAGCGGAGCCTTCCCATGTCCATTGATCCCATGGTCGAAGAATTTTTCGCGGAAGTAAACGACAAATACTATCCGCAGGTGATTGAAGGCCTGGAAATGCTCGAATCGGGCGACATGTCCCAGGCTCTGGAAATTCTCGCGCGCCCCATTCACACCATCAAAGGCGTTACCGGCTTCATGGCCGGATTCGAACCCGCTTCCACCTTCACCCACAAAGTTGAGGATTTTCTCAAGGCGCTTCAAGCCGGGGACATCCCCTCCAGTGAAAAGAATCTGGGCCTGGCAGGCCGAGGGGTCACCGCCATTTTTCAGGTTTTGGAACAAATTCAGACCGATGGGGAGCTGAACCAATCCGAAGCCGACGAAATTCTCCAGTTGCTCTCCAGTGCCACGGCCGGGGAAAAAGAAACGCTGACGCCCATGGCCGACTGCATTTCCCTTGTCAGGCTCGATGGCTTCCAGGTCGTGCGCATCACCTGTCCTCGGCTGCACCTGGAAGAACACCGGGCGGCCCTGGATGAACAGTTGCGCGAGATAGCGGACGGCGACGAAGCCGTGCTTGATGTTACGGACGTTCGGACCATCGGCTCTTCGGTCTGGCATGACATGACGGCACACGCGGCGCGATTGCAGCTCACCGTGGTGGGCATGCGCGGTTCCTGCCGATCCACGTTCCACTCCTGGGGATTTGACCGCTACTTCGACAGTTGTCCCAATTTGGAAATGTACCAGGAACGCCGGGCCGAGGCGGAGTCAAAATGATCAACAGCATCCGTAATTGCATTGAAGGATTCGAGCGGGAAATCCTGACCATGGAGCAGGCCAAGGGGCAGGGCATCAGGGACGTGCTCAACACCATGGGGTTAAGCCATGTAAAACTGCCCTCCTCGCAGGTCATCGCGCTCATGGATATGCTTACCGACGGCATCACTCCGGTAAGCCCGGACATCGTCACAGCCATGCTGACCATTTGTGAAGGGTACAAGAAACTGCTCTTTGCCATGGCTGGTCTTTTGGAAGAAGGCGTCATGAACGCCCCCGCCCCGGTGGACACGCCGCCCAGACAGGAAACAGCCCCGCAGGAGCCGGATAGGGATGATTCCCCCCCCTCCGATGCCTCCGAAGACGACAAACAGGCTTCGGCCTCCTCCGGAACCAAAGCCCCTACGCCGCCCAACGACGAATCCGAACACGCCCAGCAGCAAACGAACCAGGCCATCAAGGCCTCGAGTATTTCCTCCATCCGTGTGGATACGGAACGGCTGGACAACATCATCGAGCTGGTAGGCAAACTCATGGTCACCTACGCGGTCATTTCCCAGGCGGGCGGTGCCGGCACCCAGCAGGCCGCAAGCAGTCTGCGCGAGCTGGACCTGATCATCACCAACCTGCAGACCGAGGTCAACGCGGTACGCTTGGTGCCGCTCAAACAGATTTTCGTCCCCATGCACCGCCTCGTGAACAGCTTGGCGCAAAAGATGGGGAAAAAACTCAGCTTCGATATTCAGGGGGACTCCCTGGCGCTGGACAAGACCATTGTGGAAAGCCTCAACGAACCTCTGGTCCACCTGCTGCGAAATGCCGTGGACCACGGGCTGGAAATGCCCGAAGAGCGAAAAGCCGCAGGCAAACCTGCCGCCGGTTCCGTCCGCCTTTCCGCCTCGCGGCGGGGGGAAAACGCCTACATCGAAATCAAGGACGACGGCCACGGCCTGGACCCGGATCGCATTCTGACCAAAGCCGTGGAAAAGGGCATCGTGGAACCGGATGCGGAGCTGGAAGAACGTGATATCTTCCGCCTGATTCTGGAATCGGGATTCAGCACCGCCGCCGAAGTCACGGACGTATCCGGGCGCGGCGTGGGCATGGATGCGGTCATCAACGTAATCCGCAACACCCTGGACGGTGAAATCGACATCCACAGCACTCCGGGCCATGGATCAACCTTTACCCTGGAAATTCCGCTCTCCCGATCCGCCAACGAAGGCATCGTGGAGGCGCTGGTCTGTCGCCTCGGCCAGGATCAGTTCATCATTCCGAGCCAGGACGTCGTGGAAATCTACGTTCCCCGACCGCAAGAAGTGGTGGACCTGCCGGACGGACGGCAAACCGTGGACGTGCGAGGCCATGTCCACACCCTGCTCCGCCTGGGTGATTATCTTGACATCGAAACGGATATCAGTGACATGAGCCGGGCACAGGCCGTGGTTGTTCGCGTGGGCGAACTACGGACCGCCATTCTCGTGGACGAAGTGTTGCGTCAGCAGCAGGTGGTCATCACCAAGTTCACCCTGCCCGTGGGCGAAATCTTTTCCCTGCCCATCCTCGGGTACGGCATGATGGGCGAATCCGATGCTCTGGTCGTGGATGTGGAAGCCCTGGTCCGTTCCTTTTGCGCGGAAGAGCCTACCGCCTGACCAGACACCGGAGAAATCCGGCCATCCCCGACGGCCCTTTGGAATGTCGCCCCCCCTGTCCAGCCTTGACCGACAGCGGTAGGTCAAAGCCACCGCCGCCGCGCTGCGTTTACGACCGCGCAGGTACGGTCCGTGGAACCGGTCCCGCTCAACCTCAGACTCTGGGAGCTGTCCCGCATGAACTACGCCATCCTCCTCGCCGCCTACGGTTCGCGCAAGCCCGAGGCCCAAGATGCCGTCGCACACCTCCAGACCATGGTGCGTGAAAAATATCCCGATGTTCCCTGCCATGTGGCCTACACCTCCCAGCATGTCCGCGAGAAACTGGCCGCCAAGGGCGAACCGGCTCCCAGCCCTGCCCAATGCTTGGACATGCTGGCAGAGCAAGGCATCCGCGATGTGGCCGCCCAATCCTTGCACATCATCCCTGGCCGGGAATTTCACGATCTGCTCGCCCTGGCCAATGAACGCAGTGTTCACAGCGAAGACTTTCACCGCATTGAAGTGGGGTTTCCCCTGCTTGCCGGAGAACACGGCGTCGTCCGTGTTGCCGAGGCCTTGCTGAACATCGCCCGGGAGCACACCCCCAAAAACGCCGCAACCCTGTTCATGGGACACGGCAGTCGGCACGCCGGCAGTGAATACTACACCGCCTTGAACGATCAGGTTCAATTGCGTGATCCATTGGTTTTCGTCGCTCCCATCGACGGACCGGAAATCTCGGGCATCCGCGACACCCTGACCAGCAAGCAGGTGACCAACGCCACGCTGTTGCCCCTGCTCTTCGGCGCGGGCTGGCACGCCAACCGCGACCTGGCCGGGGATCGGCCGGAATCCTGGGAAAGCCTGCTCCAGGCTGCTGGGGTGGAATGTAACGTCGTGCTCAAAGGAGCCGCCGAGCATCCGCAACTTTCCAACATCTGGTTGCGTCATCTGGACGATGCGGTGCAGCGACTGCTCCACCACTGATTATCTCCTCCCGGCGCAGCGGTTTTGCCAATCTCCGTTTACACGCCCTTGCCCACGCGCTACAGAAGGAACAAATCCTGTGGACCGCGCAACACTCCGACCTCTCACCGCCAAGGAACCCCATGGACGCCATCAGCATCCGCCTGCCGGACGGCACCATACGCACAGCCCGGCCTTCCCAGGGGCAGACCCTGGCCCAGGCCATCTTTCTCCTGGGCTTGTGGAACGACACCCCGCTCTGCTCCGGACTGGGCAAGTGCGGCCTGTGCCGGGTGCGTTTTCTTGCGGATGCGCCACCCCCGCGACGCGAAGAAAAGCAGCGGTTGGGGAAAAAAGACGTGGACAACGGCTGGCGGCTGGCTTGCCTGCATCCCGCGGCGCCCGCACGCATCGAGCTACCGCCATCTCCCCGTGGCGCAGCCCCACGCATGCAGGGGCAACCGCGACCTAACGTCCCGATCCGTCTGGCCGTTGATTTCGGCACCACCAGCCTGCACTGGTCCGCACTGCAAAACGGTGAGGAAACCGCATCCGGATCCGAACTCAATGCCCAGATCGGTCTCGGCGGCGAAATCATGGCCCGCTTGGCCTTCACCCAGACCCCTGACGGCGGACGGGAACTGCGGGAACTGGCGCTCGGGCAGCTGAAACATTTGGCCGCGCTTCTGAATACCCCGCTGGAAGAACTTTGCGTGGCCGCAAACCCTGCCATGCTGGCCCTGCTGCTGGGCCGCGACCCTTCCGGGCTGATGGCCGCCCCGTACCGCTCCCCGCTTTCCGGAGGAATGTGGGAAGAATTGGATCCTGCCCTGCCCCCCGCCTATATCCCACCGGTATACGCCCCATTCGTGGGGGCCGACCTTTCCGCCGGGCTGGCCGCCCTGGTCCTCGCTCCCAATGCCCAACCCGACTATCCGTTCCTGCTGGCCGACCTGGGTACCAACGGTGAATTCATCCTCGCCCTTTCCCCCAGGGAGGCGCTCTGTGCCAGCGTTCCCATGGGACCAGCCCTTGAAGGGGTCGGACTTCGCCACGGCCGCACCGCCGGTCCGGGTGCGGTCACCGGCTTTACACTCACGCCACGAGGCGTAACGCCAACGTATTTCGAATCCCGCAGACAAGGCATTCCAGGCATCACCGGCACAGGACACCTTTCCCTGGCCGCCCTGCTCCGACGCAACGGACTGCTCACGACCGAAGGCCTGTTCACGCCCCAGGCCGATCCGGCAGCTCCACCGTTGCAACACATTCTGCGAAAAAGCCTGGACACCCTCCAGGGGGAACCCGTATTCCAACTCCCGGACGGCCTTCACCTGCCCGGTTCGGACATTGAGGAAATGCTCAAAGTCAAGGCCGCCTTCAACCTGGCCTTTTCCCGCCTGCTCAAGGAGGCCGGGCTACAATCAAGCCGACTCAAGGCAATTCATCTGGCGGGCGCCATGGGCGAACATGTGGCGCCGGGCGACTTGGAAACCCTGGGATTCGTCCCCACCGGGGCGGCTGAAAAAATCCGCTCCCAGGGCAACACATCGTTGCGCGGGGCGCGGCTCCTGCTCCAGTCCCCGGAAACTCGTTCCGCGCTGGAAGCCCTGCCCCACCCCACACTGGTGGATCTGGCCGCTGATCCCGAACTTGGACAACAATTCATGCAAAGGATGGTTTTCGACCATGTCCGTTGAGCATCTTTCCACCCTTTTTCCGACACCGGACCAGCAAGCCGCGTCCCTGCTCGATGTCTTCGCCCGTCTGCTGAACAAGACCCATCCCCTGCGCGGCAAACATCGGGACTCCTTAATATACGGCATTCGCGATCTTTCCCGCATGCTCACGGACGAACGAGCCGATATGAGCAAGGACTACATGGGCCATCCGGCCACACGAGCGGCCTATCTCCGCTATTTTCTCCCCTGGAACCTGTACAGGCTGGTCCGGCTGTTTCAGGGACTGCGCGGCGCAGGACAAGGTCTGGACCCCGCCCAGGGAAGCACCGTGGCGGACCTTGGCGCAGGACCGCTCACCGTCCCCCTGGCCATGTGGATCGCGCTCCCGGAGCTGCGGGAACGAAAGCTACGCTTTGTCTGCATCGACCGCACCCCCGGCATCATGCGCGACGGCTTGGCTCTGCTCACGGCCATGGCTCAGGACAAACTGGCCTGGCACCTGGACCTGGTCAAAGGTCCGCTGCACACCAATGTACGCGGCCGGGCCGACCTGCTCGTGGCCGCCAATACCTTGAACGAGCTGACATGGGGACCGGGCGGCAATATGCCTGCCCAGGCGGAAAATGCCGTAAACATGCTGCGTAAAAATATGAAGGAATCTGGACGACTGCTGATCGTGGAGCCGGGAACCCGGCGCTCGGGCACCATTCTCCACCATCTGCGTTCGGAGTGTCTGAACCAGGGCATGGCCCCACTGGCCCCCTGCCCGCATGTGGAAGACTGCCCCATGCCGGGCACGGGCAATGCCCCCTGGTGCCATTTTCGTCTGCCTGCGGACTCGGCCCCAGAATGGCTGCACAACCTTTCCCGCCGCGCCCGGCTGCCCAAAAGCGACACCAGCCTCAGCTTTCTCCTGTTCACTCGTGAATCCGCCGCCCACGAACACTTGGTGCGGGCCATTTCCGGCACATTCCCGTTGGAAAATGGGGCAGGGCAATACGCCTGCTCGGAACGCGGATTGGTTCTTCTTCAGGCCGCACAGCAAAGCCGTTGCGGGTGGCCCGGCGATCTGCTGCGCCCCACCTGGCCGAACGAACCGCAGCGGGATGAAAAATCCGGTGCATTGATTCTTCCCGTGCAATTCTCGGGGTCCGCTACGCCCCCTCCCCGGGGCAACAAGGCAAAAGACGGGAATAAAGCGCGTTCCTCTTCCGGTTCTCCAGACCGGACACAAAAGAAAGGCGGTCCCGGCCAACGATCCGGGAACAGCAAGCCGGACTCTCGCCCCGGTTCCGGGGAACAATACCGGAAAAAAGGCCACGGCGGATCACGCCCGTCAGCGCGCAACAGCGAGCATCCCGGGAAAAAAAGAAAGAGCTGATCATCCCGGCAATATACCCAAAACGCCCGACATCACGATGCCGGGCGTTTTGTTTGCCATGCGCACAAATAGGGACCGTTTCAGGGCCAGCATCAATCCTGCTGCCAATCCTTGATATTCAATTCAATTTTGGGAACTCCGCTATAGCGGTCGATTTTGGGCGTAAACGCAAACCGCATGGTATGACCGCGCAGATCGTGGACAAATTGATCGGCCATACGCCATGCCTTGGCCGGAAGCACAGCCCGGCTCGTGGTGTCCGCCAGGGTCAACCGCAAATGCTTTTTGCCGAAAACCCGGTGCTCACGCACCTGCACCGGCGGGGTGGCGAATACCGGCTCGGGGTTGCCCATACCGAACGGCTGAAGCAACTCCAGATTCTTAAGCAGATTAAAATCCACACCCGCAAGGGGAATCTCACTGTCCACCCGAAGCGTGGGCGTCAAGGGATCCGGTCCCACCTGCTCAACCACGGCCTCGTGAAAACGTTCCCGAAGCGTTTCCAGCTGATCCGGGTCCATGGACAACCCGGCGGCCTGACGGTGCCCGCCGTAACCAGCCAACAAGTCCGCACATCGGGTCAGCCCCTGATGCAGATCAAATTCGGAAATACTCCGGCCCGATCCCTTGAGCAACGCATCTTCCTGGCAAAGCAGCAAGGTAGGGCAATAATGCCGTTCCACCACTCGGGAAGCCACGATACCGATCACGCCGGGATGCCAATGGGGCGCCATGAGCACCAGTCCCCGACGATGAGGATGGCGTTCCCTTTGCTCCCGAGCCTGATCCAAGGCCTCGGCCAGAATCCTTTCCTCCTCGGCACGACGTTCCGCGTTCATACCATCCAGCTTTTCCGCCAAAGGACGGGCCGTGGCCACGTCCGGCGCAAGCAACAAGGCCAAGGCGGTTTCCGGATCACCCAGCCGACCGGCCGCATTGATGCGCGGGGCCAGCCCAAACCCGATCTGTCCGGCACCAAGCTCCGCAAAACGGTCATACCCGCTCACTTCCTTGAGAGCCGCAATACCGGGCCGCCGGGCTTCCTTGATCAAAAGCAATCCATTCTTGACCAACACACGGTTTTGCCCACGCAGCGGCACCACGTCCGCCACAGTCCCCAGGGCCACGAAATCCAACAATGGACGAATGTCCACGGTATCGGGCAACAATTTGTTCAAAGCGGCCATGAGCATGAAGGCCACGCCCACACCGGCCAGATCCGCGCACGGGCAATCCGCGCCTTCTTCGGCCAGACGAGGATCGCACACCGCATGGGCCGGGGGCAGCGTCTCCCCGGGCAAATGATGGT
Source organism: Paucidesulfovibrio gracilis DSM 16080 (assembly GCF_900167125.1). NCBI lineage: Bacteria > Pseudomonadati > Thermodesulfobacteriota > Desulfovibrionia > Desulfovibrionales > Desulfovibrionaceae > Paucidesulfovibrio > Paucidesulfovibrio gracilis. Next base: position 271,483 of record NZ_FUYC01000002.1, on the reverse strand, counting down.
CGGATACCACCACGGTCATGCCCAGTTCCCTGGCCCGGGCAATGGCCGCATGATCGGTTATGCCGCAATCCACAGTCAGCAGCAGCCGGATACCGCGTTGGGCCAGGTCTTCCACGCCGGAAACATTCAGGCCGTAGCCATGCTCCAGCCGATTGGGCAAAACATGGGTTACGTCCACACCGTGAGCCTGCATGAACGTCCGCACCAAGGCCGTGGAGGTAACGCCGTCCACGTCATAATCCCCCCAAACCGCAAAAGGCCGCCCCTGGGCCAAGCCTTCCGCCAGGATGCGTGCGGCCTCGTCCAGACCGGGAATGCTCCCGGGCGCGGCCAAATGCCGCAATCCCGGACTCAGGAAACGATCCATGTCCGCAAGGGAGGAAAGCCCCCGGCTGGCCAGAATCTCTACAATCAATGGGGAAACGCCCAACTCCGCAGCCCAATGCTCCGCGGAAGCCGGGGTTTCGCTCTGGTCACGAAACTTCCAGATATGTGGCAAGATAACTCCAGATCAGGTCAGCAGATGGACCACGCGATCAATGGACTCTTCGGACAGCAGCTCCCCAGCCTGGGAGAGAATCTCCTGCGGATCCAGACCAAAGCGTTCGCAGGTCTTGGTGATGTGCTCTTCAGCCTCGGGATCCGTGGCCACGCCGTCAAAGATGCGGTGGGCAATGGCATCGGCCATGCCGATCATGGCGGCGTCGCCGCTGAACACCCCGGCCAAACGCGGTGAGTGATGCCAGTTCACGGGTTCAAACAATTCCGCCGGGAAATCCCAGGACTTGAGCACCAAGGAACCGATGACGCCGTGATCCAGCCCCCAATGCTCTTCTTCGGCCTTATAAAAAGGCATCTCCTTTTCCCGGGCCAGCGCCAAAATGGCCGTCCAATCGTCACGACGATAAAGGGCTGTGATGAGCTTGCCTAAATCGTGCAGCAGTCCGGCCGTAAAGAGATTATCCGTGCTGGTGGTTCCGGCTCGCCGTCCCAATTCCTTGGCAATGGACGCCACACAGAACTGATGCTTCCAATAGTCCAGCAGGTCGAACTCTTTGGGCAGCGGGAATTTTCGCGTCAAGGCGCGCACACCAAAGGCCACCACGATATTGCGGATCTCAGCCATACCGAGCATGGATGCGGCGCGCTGCACCGTGCTCACGCGGGCCTGCAACCCGTAAAACGCGGAGTTGGCCACGGCCAGGATCTTGGCGGTGAGTCCCTGGTCCTTGGAGATGGTCTGTCCCACCTCATCCAGGGACGCCAGGGAATTTTCCCCTGTCTGGGCAAAAAGCTTATGCATCAGCCCGGGGGAAAACGGCAAATCATGCCGAATATCGGGCAGCTCCACCAAAAACCGCTGGGCGTGCTCACTGTGCATCAGAACTGTACCCCCCCATCCACATCAACTGTTGCGCCGGATGCCTTGCCCTGGCCGGAGGCGATCCCGTCAGGATTGTCGTTCAACGTTTCCGTACCGTCTTCGGCCACGGTAAGGTAGCCGTGTTTTTTCAAATACTCAAGGAACTTGGTCGCCTCTTCCATATCGGGCTGCAACTCCAGGGCGCGTTTGAGATATTCCACACAACGCTCCAGTTCGCCCATTTCAAAGAAAACCCTCGCCATGTTGTGCATCAGGTTCTCGTCGCGGGTCTCCAACTGCTCGGCCCGGCGATAATATTCCAAGGCCTGATCCAGCATCTTATTCTTGCGCAGATTTATGCCGAAATCATTGAAAAGGTGCTTATGCTCCTGTGAAAAGGCAGCATCCAGGTTCACAAGCCGCTCAAAGATATCATTGGCCTTGACCGCGTCGCCACGATCCAAATAGGTCAGACCAAGACCAAAGTTGGCCCGCACGTTCTCCTCATCCACATTGGTGGCTTCCTTGAACTCCAGTTCAGCGGAATACGCACGCCCGGCTTCACGATGATCCTCGCCGCGCTGAATGGTCTTTTCCAGTTCCTGCATCTTCGGATACACGGTCTGGACATAAAATTCCGGCTCGGGATTAAACTTGGCGATAATTTCGTCAACGGGTACATCCCGCTTGGGACCGGAAGGAACATAATTTTTATTCAGCGGCTGAACCTGCACCACGCCTTTTTGGGCTTCCTCACAGTACCAATAGGTCTTTTGAATGGATTTGCGCTGCGTGGTTCCCGTGCCGACCTTTTCCACGGTCTGTGTGGAAAAGACCCCCTTGATCCTGTCGCGCCCAAGACCTTCCACCTTGTCGCGATCAGTTGGCTGCTCCGGAGAGCGGGACTCATGTTCGCTCATTTGACTCCTCGTCGTTCCTCCATGGCCCGGTTCATTTCATTCTGTATGGCCTGAGCCGCCAGTGCGGGATGCTCCGATCCGGTGATCGGCCGGCCCACCACAAGATAATCCGATCCGGCCCGCACCGCCTCCGCAGGCGTAACCACGCGCCGCTGGTCCCCATGCGCCGCACCGTCGGGACGAATGCCCGGGGTGAGGCAGAGCAGCTCCCCTGCCGTGGCGGCCTTGATGTTCGCGACTTCCAGTCCGGAACAGACCACACCATTGAGATAGTACGCTTTGGCCTTTACTGCAAGACGAAGCGCCATTTCCGGTGCTGAAATTCCCTGTGCATCCACGGGGAAATCCGCCTCGGTCATACTGGTGAGCAAGGTGACGCCGAAGAGAAGCATGTCACCGGCGGACTCGTCCCGACCGAGCACGGCTGCCTCGGCCATGCGCTCCCCGCCGAGCACATGGATGTTGCACATGTCCGCGCCGCAATACCCCGCACTCCGCACTGCGCCGCGCACGGTATTGGGGATGTCGAAAAACTTGAGGTCCAGAAAAACCTTAAATCCCATTTTTTTCAGGTCGGACACCACGTCCGGTCCCTGAGCCGAAAACAGCTCCAAGCCCACCTTGACCCAGGGGACAACACCGCACAGCGGGCGGGCCAATTCCAGGGCCGCTTCACGATCCGGCGCGTCAAGCGCCACCACCAGCAGGCTCATGCATCCTCCCCTGCGAACGTATCCAACACCTCGCGCAACAGGCCCGGTTGTTGCCCAGGACGGCTGCACCCGGCCAAATAAACAGCCCGCAACTCGTCATAGGCGCGGTCCAGATCACGGTTCACGATCCAGTGATCAAATTGCGGTGCGGCTTCCATTTCGCGCACCGCATTGGCGAGCCGACGCGCCATGGCCTCTTCGGAATCGGTTCCCCGTCCGCGCAGGCGCTTTTGCAGCTCGTCCCGCGACGGCGGAAAGAGAAACACGTACCGCCCGTCCGGAAAGCTTTCGCGCAGCTGCATAGCCCCTTGCACGTCGATGTCAAAAAGCACGTCCCCGCCCCGGTCCACTATTTCCCGCACGGGCGCCAGTGGGGTTCCGTAATAGTTGCCGTGCACCTCGGCCCACTCCGCGAACTCGCCACGCTCCCGGCGTTCCAGGAACTGCTCCTTGGTCAAAAAATAGTAATCCACCCCGTCCCGTTCCTGTCCACGCGGTTCCCTGGTGGTGCAGGAAATGGAAAAGGAAAAACTCGGAAAGTCCCGGACCAGGCGCTGAACCAAGGTGCTTTTCCCCGTGCCGGACGGGGCGCAGAGAACCAATACGACGCCCTGTCTCCTGCTGGACGCAGCGGTCCGTTCCTCCTTCCCTGCGGCGGTATGCCCTCCGCTTGTTGGTTGCTCACTCATTGCCTGCTTCCTCTGCGGTGAATCGTTGACTGATGGTATCGGCCTGAATAGCGGAAAGGATCACATGGTTCGAATCCGTAACCACAATGGACCGCGTTTTGCGTCCCTGGGTGGCGTCAATGAGCCGCCCCTCCTGTCGTGCGTCCTCCCGCAGGCGACGCATGGGCGATGATGTCGGCGTCAGAATGCTGATCACGCGGCTGGAAACCACATAGTTTCCGAACCCGATGTTCAACAATCTCGGTTTGGGCGCTCTTTGCTGCATGAAAATTCAACCTACTCGATGTTTTGCACCTGTTCACGGCATTTTTCCAGTTCTGCCTTAAAATCAACGGTCATGCGGCTGACCTCGCTGTCCTGCGCCTTGTTGCCGCACGTATTGATCTCGCGAAACGTCTCCTGGACCAAAAAGTCCATGCGTTTGCCCACATCACCGTCACGGCCGAGCACTTCGTCCATGCGGCGCAAATGCTCCGCAAGCCGGGTCAATTCTTCGGATACGTCCAAACGGTCCGTGAGGATCACGGTTTCCTGCAGCATGCGATCCTCGTTGAAACTGGCCTCCGCAGCCTCCAACATCTCCCGCACCCGCTTGAGCAGCGCCTCGCGCTTATCCGCCAGCACCACGGGAACACGCGCAGCTATGCCTTCGGCGAGGGATTGCAACGTGGTCAACCGTTCCCGAAGGTCCACCACCATGGCCTCACCCTCGGCCCGGCGGCTGCGCTGCCAGTCGTCCACGCAGGCGGCAAGACCGCGCCCCACCTGCTCCACCAGGGCGGGATCCGGTTCAGCGCTGTTTTCACGCCACAGGGATTGAATACTCAAAAAACGATTAAAATCGGGAGCAAAGGTTTCGCCATACCCCTCGGCCAGCGTCTGCACCTGCTCGATCATGGCCCGGGCCTGGGCCGTGTTCAGGCGCATGCCCAACAATTCCGGCGAAGCCACCTCCAGGTTCAGCATGGCTTCGACACGGCCACGGGAACCCACGGAGCGCAGTGTTTTTTCCCACTCCTGCTCCATGCAGCGCATGGCCGGCGGCAACCGCCATTTCACGTCCAAAAAACGTCCATTCACACTGCGAAGTTCCCAGACGAATCGGAATCCTTCCCCATCGCCTTCACTACGGCCGTATCCGGTCATGCTTACGGGCATATCCACTCCTCGACGCCTTGGGGCGTCCATCGTTTCATTCTAAACAGCAACTTTTAATAGATCGAAATATAATATAAAAAAACAAATCCTATGTCGGTCGGACCAGCACGATGTTCCGCTCCAGCCCCACGGGACGGCCGGCAACCAGACGACGAGTCCGCTCCGCGCCACCCTCGTCGCAGGCTTCGCCCTGCACACGACAAGACGCATAATACTGGCAGACCCCGTGGCCCTGATCATCCTGCACAAGAACGTCGACCCGATCCAGCAGACAAATCCGCTCCAGAAATTCGGCACGCTTGCGTTCCGCCAATTCACGCAGCAGCGCGGCCCGTTCCTTTTTCTCCGACGAGGGTACCTTGTCCTCCATAGAAGCGGCCGCGGTTCCGGGACGCGGGGAGTATGGAAAAACGTGAGCGTAGGTCAGCGGCAGCCGCTCACAAAAAGCCAGCGTATTTTCGAATTGCTCCCTCGTCTCCCCTGGAAACCCGGTAAGCAAATCCGCCCCAAGGCCAAAGAGCGGCCAGTACTGCTTTAAACGCTGCAAAAACGCTTCGGCCTGTTCGGGACGGTAGTGGCCCCGCCCCATGCGGCGCAACACCTCGGGATCGCCCGCCTGCAACGAAAGGTGCAAATGCGGGGCAATGAGCCGTGATCCGCCCAAAACGTCCAAAGCCTTCTCGCCAAGCTGCCCTGGCTCCACCGAGGAGAGGCGCAATCTGGCCCGGCCTGCAAACCGCTCCAGACGTTGCTCCAATAGTTGCAGCAAATCCCAGAAGTCCGGAGTCCGGCCGGACGAATCCGGAGGCAAATCCCGCCCGAATTGGCGCAAATTCACGCCGCTGAGGATCAACTCCTGAAACCCGCGCTCCAGCAGGGCTTCGGCCTCGTCCAAAATCCACTCCACGGGCCGACTTCGCGAAGGTCCGCGTGTGAGCGGCACAATGCAATACGTGCAGCCATGAGAACAGCCATCCTGTACCATGACCACCGGTCTGGCACGTGGATAGTCCGTCACGGAAAAACGATCCGTATGCGGCCGAAGCAATTCAGCCTTGCGCTCCTGAGGTACCACCCGGGCCACCCCGGGCAGCTCCGACAACTCCTTGGCCATGACCTGGGCGGCGCAGCCGGTGATCACAATGCGGGCCTCCGGGTTCTCCCGATGCAGCCGTCGGACGGCCTTCCGCAAATCCGCCACGGCCTTGGCTGTGACGGCGCAGGAGTTCACCAGTACGGCGTCCGCCTCCCCGGGTGTTTCGGCCCGGCTCCAGCCTTCCGCCTCCCATGCCTCCACAATGGCCTGGGTTTCGTACTGATTGATCTTGCAGCCCAGCGTGGTCGTATATAACCGGCCCTCCCCACACTGCGACAAGGGAACGTCTTCACCGGCACAGTTGAAATCAATATCCAATGATCGCTTCATATTATATTGTCCAAATTCGTATCATTCCGATCTGCCGCCCGCAGTCCGACCGGCCACCGGCCCAGTCTTCCGCCGGGCGCTTCCCGATCAGGATTTGCTTTGTATTCCATGCATGATAGCATAGGGTCGGCTTTTTGGTAACCCTGCATTCTGGAGACTGCCATGCTTCGGCTTCCATTGCTTCCCTTTTTCTTCTGTCTCATCGTTGTCACGGCCTGCACACCGCAAGTTCGGGGGTCCATGGCCCTGTCTCGCGGCAATGCGCAGGAAGCCGTGGCACTGTATCGCCAAGCGTTGCAAAATGACCCGGATTCGGCCCGCATTCGCCTGCAATTGGGCAAGGCTCTACTCCACGCCGGGGAATACGGCAAGGCGTCAACCCGCCTGCAGGAAGCCCTGGCCGCCCTGCCCGACAGCGTTCCGGACAACGCGGAGGCCCGCTTTTATCTGTTGCTCACGGGCCTTGGCAAGGACGATCCACAACTTGTGTTGGCGCGACTCATGGATTTTCGCCCTCCCGGAGCGGAAAAGTTGGGCCAAACCATACGCTTGGCCGCGACACGAGCATCGGTTCGCGGGCTGACGGTCGAGGAAACGCTGACACGCATGGAAACGGCTTACCGCGAGGGGCGGCTCGCGCAACGACACGAGGACGACACATCCTTTTTCGATCTTGACGACTGATGCTCGCCCTCACGCCGCCGGTTCCGCATTCTCAAGACTGCGGAGGATATTGCCCGCACCCAGCACGCGCCCGGCTGCATCATACACTACGGCCACCTGCCCGGGAGCCGGGCGTTCGCCGGACCGGAACAACTCGATACGCAAGCCCGTGTGCAAGGCAGTCACCCGGGCGGCCTCGGCTCGCTGCCGATATCGCATCTGCACCCAGACCGTTTCCGGCCACTGGGCAATCGGCACTGCCATCGTAGCAGGTCCGGTTACACAGCCACGGCACAACAACTGCTCGCGCGTTCCTAAAATCAAGGCGTTGCGTACTGAATCCTTGCGCACAACGTACAGCGGCTCACTCCAGGCCACGCCCAAGCCCCGGCGTTGCCCCTGGGTGTAGCGCCACAAGCCGCCGTGCCGCCCCACCTCCTGCTCTTTGCCGGAATCCAGAACCAGCATGGGACCGGGACCGGGCAAATCAGCATCCCGGGCCGCTAGCCAGGCCCGGTAGTCATCGTCCGGGATAAAACAAATTTCCTGGCTCTCCCCGGAGTGGACCGGACGCAGTCCCCGACGTTCCAGTTCACCGGGGACATCGGCCTTACGCATTTCGCCGAGGGGGAACACGGCCCGTTCCAACCGCGCCGGCTCCACCAGTGCGAGAAAATAACTTTGGTCCTTGGCCGGATCCACACCACGCAACAGCAGCCGCCCGACGCCGTACACTCCGCTTTCATCCAACCGGACATAATGTCCCGTAGCCAAAGCTTCGGCGCCAAGCCGTGCGGCGCCATCCCACAACGATCCGAATTTTATATGCGGATTACACAGCGCACAGGGGTTGGGCGTTCGCCCGGCCCGGTATTCGGAGAGAAAAACGTCCGTGACGCAGGCTCGAAACGACTCGCGCAGGTCCAGCACATGCAGAGGAATGCCAAGATCCTGACAGGTTTTGCGCAACGCCCGCACCCCGGGAGCATCCTCGGAAGCATCGGGCAAAAACAGTCCATGCACAGCCATGACCGCATGCCCCTGCTCCCGAAGCAAGGCCATGGCCAATAAGCTGTCCATCCCGCCGCTCACGGCCACTGCCACGCGCATATCTCCCCCGGGTTCTTGCCGATGAAATTGATTTCACATCCCGCACGGCACTTCTGATTTGGGGCTGATCAACATTACGTGCCGCAACAGGTTACAAATAATATAAAAGCCAGACCGTCAGCCCGACCAACCCGGCGTAACTGATCAAGTTAAAACACACCACATGCCGCCAGACGCGTTCCAATGCCAGCCCGAGCCTGCGGGCCAACAGGCCGAGCAGATAGCGCTCCGCCGCCACGGTTGCAACAAAGGACACCAAAAACCCCACTGTCAGCCAGCAATGCAGACTCGTTTCGGGCATGTCCGGTCGATCCATAAGCATATCGGGGAAAAGCGGCAGCATAGCTCCAAGCACCAGCGCGCCCAAGAGAGCCGAAGTCCAATTCAGAAGCAGGGACCACCATAAGGCCCGACCAATGGAGACACCATCCCGCCCGCTCCGCTTCCTTAGCCAGGCCGCCAGATACCCCCACTCCGTAATCACGGCCCAACATTGCCCGAGGATAAACACCGTGAGATCCAGGAACACGGCGGTAAGCAGCGGCCCTCCGGCGTCGGCGTGGAGGACACGCGGCAGGCAAAGACAAAACAGAACCAGAATAATTCCAACCTTGAAACAACGATGCGACGAAGGCATCCAAAGGTCCGACGCTTGACGCGACAAACCGGAGCGCCTCCAGCCAAGAACATCCACGTGGAAATTCGTCGTATTCGGTGGCACTCCGGTCAATCCCGTTCCCCATTGGTTCAGCAATTCGGTTCGGGCAGCGGCGGCAAGGCCTGTTCCAGGCAATGGGCCGCGCCCAGCATGGTTTCCTCGCTAAAGGCCGGTCCCATGAGTTGCAAACCCACGGGCAAATTCGATGTCTCCCCCAGTCCAACGGGCAGACTCATGCCCGGAAGCCCGGCAAGGTTGGCGGAAATGGTAAAGATGTCCATCAGGTACATTTGCAGCGGATCCGCCTTGTCCCCCACACGAAACGCCGTGCTCGGACAGACCGGTCCGGCCAGCAGATCACAGGAAGCAAACGCCTTCCGGAAGTCGTCGCGTAACAGGCGGCGCACCTGGGCGGCCTTGCGGTAGTAGGCATCATAATATCCGGAAGAAAGCACATACGTACCCATGATGATGCGGCGCTGCACTTCATCGCCAAACCCTTCGGTACGACTCCGGGTATACATGTCGATCAATTCCGAAGCCTCGCGAGTGCGGTGGCCGTAGCGCACGCCGTCGAACCGCGCCAAGTTGGAACTGGCCTCGGCCATGGCCACAATATAATAGGTGGCAATGGCATATTCCGTCATGGACAGACGCACCGGAACAGTTTCGGCACCAAGCCCACGCAGCGTTTCCACGGCAGCGCGACAGGCCGTCTCCACTTCCGGGGAAAGCCCCTCGCGCCAATACTCTTCGGGCAGACCAATACGCAATCCCTTCAAATCCGTCCGCTGTTGCAGGGCCGCCACATAATCCGGCACCGGACAATCCACGGAAGTGGAATCACGGCGATCATGCCCGGCAATGACGCCCAGCACCCGCGCCGCATCCTCCACGCTACGTGTCAACGGCCCGATCTGATCCAACGAGGATCCATACGCCACCATGCCGAACCGGGAAACCCGGCCATACGTGGGTTTCAATCCCACCACCCCGCAAAACGAAGCCGGCAAACGGATGGAACCACCCGTGTCCGTCCCCAGGGAAACCGGACATTGCCGGGCCGCGACCGTGGCTGCGGAACCACCCGAGGAACCGCCCGGGACACAATCCGTGTTCCAGGGATTTCGCGTACGCTGAAACGCGGAATTTTCCGTGGACGATCCCATGGCGAATTCGTCCATATTAGCCTTGGCCAGGAGCACGGCACCGGCCTGACGCAGATGCTCCACAGCTGTGGCGTCGTATACGGGGGCGAACTCCTCCAACATGCGGGAACCGCATGTTGTCTTGGTCCCACGCGCGCAGAGCAAATCCTTGAGCACCACGGGAATTCCCCAAAGCGGCTGTGCGGGGTTTGGTCCCTGCCGGTCCATTTCCTCGGCCTCGGCCAGAACCTCTTCCCGCCGCACCTCCAAAAGGGCGCGGACAGCCGGTTCCGTCTCGTCCAGCCGTTTCAGGCAATCGGACATAAGTTCCCGGACCGAGACTTCCCGATCCAACAACAAGGTGCGAAGTTCGCTGAGAGTCTTTTGATGCAGTGCGGACATTGTTTTTCCGTAATCCATTAGGGTGCAGGTGCTGGGAGGAGAAAGCGGAATCAGACGATACGCGGCACGATGAAGTGATTGCCGTCGGTTTCCGGCGCATTGGACAAAATTTCCTCGCGGGAATGTTCCTTGGCCGCCACATCGGGCCGGAGCACGCTGACGTGCTCCACCGGACTATAGAGCGGCTCCACATCCCCGGTGTCCACTTCACTGAGCTTATCCATATGATCAAGAATATCGCCGAGCTGTCCGGCGAACAATTCCACCTTTTCCTCACTCAAATCCAGTCGGGCCAGACGGGCCACTCGAGCCACTTCTTCCGGGCTGATCCGCATCGAGCAATCTCCTTGCCCACGCCGGGCGATTCAGGGTCGGTCATTGCCTTGCACAATGTGCAAACCATCGGGACCATTACTATTCGATTATTGTTCGGACTGATTCTCCTCCCAAAGGATCTGGCGATGCTTGCGCTTGGCGCGGGCCGCCTCCAGACGCTGGGCCAACTGCTCGGGATCCACCAGCACCGCGCCACCGTCAGCGCCGGGCCGGAACAAATAGAGCTGCTGAAAGGCCATGCCGTCCGCATCCCATCCCATGGGAGCCATGCTGTATTCCATATTCAGACGCTGCAACCGCGCCGTGACCTGAGCCGGGGTCCAGCCTTGCGGCAGCCCGCCCAGTCCGGCAGACATGCGGAGCCAGTCGTACCCCAGGGCCACCCACATATCCGCAGGTCCAAGCCCCTCGGAATCAAGCAGTTGCTGAAGTTTGACGGCCCCCGGGCTTTGCGGATTCCAGGCGCCAGGGCAAACCGCCAGCTTGAAATAGGTCTCTTCCACGTCGCTGACGCGCTCCAGGGCGCTGCTCCAAAGACTTGGGCCCAGAAAGAGCATGTCCGTGGCATCATAAAAAAAGAAATTCGGCACCAAAAGCTGTGCCTGGGACCAGCCGTCCGGGAGAAACACGGCCTGAAAATCCGTCGGCGGCAGCGGAGCTTCCTTGTCGAAGCTGTCGGGAACCTTCAACAATTCCGCTATGCGTTCTCCCCAGTCTGGCGATGTTTTCGGCGGGTAGGAACGCTGGGAAGCTATAGTTCCTCCGGTTTGCAAGGTCACCTGACGGAAAATCGAGGCCATGTCCGTGCCGAACGGCTCTTCCGGGTACAGCACCCCGAACCGGCTCACCCCTAAACGCTCCGAAGCCAGCCGCACGAGGGTGCGGACCTCGTCCTCGCGGGAAGGGAAAAAACGCCAAGCCTGCTGGCCTTCTCCAACATCCCCCAGGGAAGGCAGAAAGCCAAACACCGCCCGGCGGCTCAACTCCCCGCTCTGCTCCAATGTCTTAAAGCTGGAGACCCGAAGCGGCCCTCCCACCACGGCGTACTGCGGCGGCAACGCGGAAAGACGTTTCAACCAATCGGGCGCATCCGTGTTGATGACCTTGATATCCAATTCCACACCCTGGTTGGCCAGCATCCATTGCGCAGCCCCTGCGCCGCGCACGATCTTTCGCCCCACGGCCTGGTACTTGCCGGTCACGGGCAGAAGCAGAACAACGCCCGTCCGAGGTTGACCATTGGTGCGCTCCAGCGCCAGCAGGATGTCGCCAAGGAACAACTTGTCCGCCAAGTTCGCATTGGCCAGAATGCCCCGCATAATCTTCCAGGATTGTTCCCATTGCTCGGCATTTTGCCGGGCGGAACGCCGGGCCTGCTCAAACAACACCAGCGCCCCGGGGTAGGCCAGTCGCTTGGCCGGTGCAACGGCCCGGGAAGCGCGGTCGATATCAGCCAGCCTTTGCAACCCTTCAAACGTGGCCTGCTCCATGGAAGCACGCTGGTCCGGCCCGGGCGCACGGTCATAAAACTCTGCAAGAATGTCCAACCCACGGGTTTCGTGTCCGTCGGCGGCATAGCCCAACCCCAGACGCACACCGGCCCGATAGCGCACGGCCCAGGGCAGCTTCTCATCGTGCAGCAAGCGGTCCTTGAGCTGGGCCAGCGGCTCTTCCTGGCCCAGGGCACGGTAGGCATCCAAAAGCAGGGCGTTGTATTGCCAATCATTCACGGCATCCGGAGATGCGGCGGCCCACTGTTCCAGCGCAAAACGGGCCTGCATGGGATGATCGGCACGCAGGGCGCTGTCCGCCAACTTGCGGAGCACCACAGGACGCTGGGTTCCTGGCAGATCGTTCCGCTCGGCCAGCCGTTGATAATAAAACTCGCTTCTGGCCCATCGCTGCTCGGCAAAGGCGGTGTCTGCTTCGGCCTGAAGTTGCGGCGTGGGCAGTTGTTCCGCACTCTCAAAGGAACGACCGCCGAGCTGCATTCCAGTCTGGCAGCCGGTGGCCAACGCCAGAAAGCTGCACAACAGCAGCAAGGCGGGCAACAGGGAAAAGGAGGTACGTATCTGGCTCATGAGTCCTTCCGGTTGGATTGCATAACCCTGAAAAACGGGCGTGGACAGGCTATACTGCTTGGCCGCGCAAGGCAAGCCCGGGACACACGGCCCACCGTGTTCCGCGCTTTCCGGCAGGCACGAAAAAGGCCGCCGGACTATCCCGACGGCCTTTGGTCTCAATTCGTAACCGAAGTTATTTCACTTCAGTGTAGTCGGCGTCCACCACGTCATCATCGTCGGATGCGCCGGACTTGGCCCCACCCGAGGCCGCGTCGCCACCGGCCTCGCCAGCGGGCTGTTCCCCTCCGGCAGCCTGGCTCTTCTGGGCGTAGAGCTGCTCGGCCAACTTGTGGGATGCCTGGGCCAGATCTTCCGTGGCCTTTTTGATGGCTTCCACGTCGTCGCTTTCCTGCACGGCCTTGAGGGCTTCCAACTTGGTGTCGATCTCGCCCTTAAGCACGGGATCCACGTTGTCTCCCAGGTCGCGCAGGGATTTCTCGGTGGTATAGGCCAGGTTGTCGGCCTGGTTACGCGCCTCGATGAGTTCCTGCTTTTTCTTGTCGTCCGCAGCGTGCGACTCGGCATCCTTGACCATACGGTCAATCTCATCCTCGGACAATCCCGAGGAAGCGGTGATGCGGATGGACTGCTCACGGCCCGTTCCCAGATCCTTGGCGGAAACGTTCACGATGCCGTTGGCGTCGATGTCGAAGGTGACCTCGACCTGCGGCACGCCCCGCGGTGCCGGCGGAATACCGGTCAGCTCAAAGTTGCCGAGCAGCATGTTGTCCGCGCTCATGGGACGCTCTCCCTGGAACACGCGGATGGACACGCTGGGCTGGTTGTCCGTGGCCGTGGTAAAGACCTGGGACTTGCGGGTCGGGATGGTGGTATTGCGCTCGATGAGCTTGGTCATCACGCCGCCCATGGTCTCAATGCCCAGGGAAAGCGGCGTCACATCCAGAAGGAGCACATCCTTCACGTCACCGGTCAGAATACCGCCCTGAATGGCCGCACCCATGGCCACGACCTCGTCCGGGTTCACCGAACGGTTCGGCTCACGATCGAACAGTTCCTTGACCTTCTGTTGCACCAGCGGCATACGCGTCATGCCACCCACCAGGATAACCTCATCGATTTCCGAAGCGGAGAGGCCGGCGTCGGAAAGCGCCTTCTGGCACGGCCCGGCGGTACGGTCCACGAGGTCTTCCACCAAACGCTCCAGCTTGCCGCGGGAGATTTTGATCATCATGTGCTTGGGACCGGACTGGTCGGCCGTGATGAACGGCAGGTTGACCTCGGTCTCCATGGAAGAGGACAGCTCCTTCTTGGCCTTTTCCCCGGCCTCCTTGAGACGCTGCAAGGCCATACGGTCCTTGGAAAGGTCAATGCCGTTCTCGCGCTTGAACTCCTCCACGAGGTATTCGATGATACGGTGGTCGAAGTCTTCGCCGCCGAGGAAGGTGTCGCCGTTGGTGGCGCGGACTTCCACGACATTGTCACCCACTTCGAGGATGGAGATATCAAAGGTGCCGCCGCCCAGGTCGAACACGGCGATCTTTTCATTGGTCTTTTTGTCGAACCCGTACGCCAGGGAAGCGGCCGTGGGTTCGTTGATGATGCGCTTGACTTCCAGTCCCGCGATCTTTCCCGCGTCCTTGGTGGCCTGACGCTGGGAGTCGTTGAAGTAGGCGGGAACCGTGATGACGGCTTCCGTCACTTCCTCGCCCAGGTAGGTCTCGGCGTCGCTCTTGAGCTTTTGCAGAATCATGGCGGAAATCTCCGGCGGAGAGTATTTCTTTCCGTCCACTTCCACCCAGGCGTCGCCGCCCTTGCCCTTGGCAATGGTATAGGGACAATGTTCCAGCCATTTGGTCACCTCGGGGGCGGAGTATTCCCGGCCCATGAGACGCTTGATGGCGAACACGGTTTTTTCGGGGTTGGTTACGGACTGGCGCTTGGCGATCTCGCCCACAAGCCGTTCCTTGTCCGTAAACGCCACAATGGACGGCGTGGTACGGCCGCCTTCGGGGTTGCTGATGCACTTCGGATCCTTCCCCTCCATCACGTAGACGCAGGAGTTGGTGGTTCCGAGGTCGATCCCGATAATTTTACCCATTATACGTCCTCCTCATTGCAAAAAATCTGGAGATACATTGATCTTGCTCAATACGGCAATTCACAAATAAGTCCGCCACCGACTTTGTAAAGGGTCTGCCGCCATTCTCCGACGGATTCCGCCCCTTTTCTCCGGCGACTAGCTTTCCGTTTTGTTGACCATAACCTTGGCGGGACGCAGAAGCCGACCCTTGAGCGAGTAGCCCCGCTGCACCTGCTGGGCGATGCAGCCGTCGGGCACCCCTTCCTGGCAGGCCATTCCCACGGCCTCATGCAGGTTCGGGTCAAACTCCCCGCCCTGCTCACCGCGCACCGGGGCAAGCCCATGCCGTTCCAGCGTGTCCAGAAAAATCTTGCGGGTCATTTCCACGCCGGTGACGAAATCCGCGCAGGCTTCCAAGCCCTTGGCATGCTCCAAGGCCAGATCCAGGTTGTCGAGAACGGGCAAAAGATCCGCCAGGACACTTTCCCCGGCGTACTTCCGCAACTCTTCGGTTTCCCGCGCGAGCCGCTTCTTGACGTTTTCCGTGTCGGCCAGGGCGCGCAGCCGGAGGTCATCGGCCTCCTGCATGACGTTACACCCAGGGCAAACCCGTTCACGGCAAAGCGCCTCCAGCTCCTCTTCGGAAAGGTCGATCTCCTGGGGAGCTTCCTGGGCCTCAGGAGCCTCTTGCTCGGCGGCTTGCTTGATCTTCTCGTCGCTCATTGTTGTTTTATCCTTGGTCGTATGAAATTCAGGGTCGCGCCCCGTCAGCATCTAGGGATAAGCACCGGCTTGGCGATGTCAACGGGCGGGAGGGAAAAACCTCACAATTCCAGCAAAAACACACTGTAAAAAAATGAACCAATGGTGAATATACTATTGATTCCCTCGTGACATAATTTTATCATATCTTGTTTTTTAATTACAAACTGGAGGGAATCATGCAAGAAGCGGTCTCCACGGAAAGCACGGAACACAAATCCAGCACGACACCATTGGGCTATGGCGATGAATGGAGCTGGCTCTTCTCAGCTTTCAAAAAACCGGCACAGGAATCAGAGGACAGCAACGCCAAACGCTCTCACAGCGTTGCTATTGTACTCAGCACACTGCTTGGCTGGACCGGGCTGGATCGATTCTACCTCGGCAAAATCGGAACAGGTATTCTTAAGGCAATCACTTTTGGAGGGCTGGGGATATGGTGGCTCATCGACATTTTCCTGCTGGTGGGCGGATCTCCCAAAGACGTCAACGGCGCGGCATTGCGTGACAGCGACAAGCGCGATCGTTTCTCCTTTCTTTTCCTGACCATCTTTGCTTCCGGACTGGGCCTGCATTACCTGTACATCGGATTCAAGCGCCTTTGTTTTACACGTATCGGCGTCTTCGTCGCCTATATCCTCGTCTTCGTATGGTACAACTCCAACCCCTGGAATCCGCCGGCAGTGGCGGAAATTCTGTTCTGGCCCCTGTTCCTCGTTGTGACCATCTGGGGAATCCTCGACCTGTACCTAGCCATCACTGGCAAAATCCGCACAGACATTCACGGCACCCCGCTCACCGCTCCGGAACGCCGCTACCAGAGCATCTGCCTGCTGCTGGCCATGTTCAGCGGCTTCTTCGGCCTGGACCGTTTCTATCTCGGCCACCGTGTGCTGGGCATCCTCAAGCTGTTCACCCTGGGCGGCTTCTTTGCCTGGGTTCTGCTTGATGTGGTCCTGGCGATCCTAAACGTTCACCGCGACTGCGACGGCAACGCCCTGGTGCAGGAATAACGCGCAAAACAACAAAAGCGGCGGAGGCACCATCCTCCGTCGCTTTTTCCTTTGCTCCGCACAATTCCGACAGTGCATTGAACGAATCACAAAACCGACTGCCCCCTGGGCCGCACGGCTGGGAGCAAAGAATCGCAGCTCCAACCACAACGGCACAACGCTAGGAATCATCCCTTTGAGGCAGGGCGTATCGTCCTTTACGGGCAATCTGTCAGCGGACGAATTGCCCGTCTTCGTAGATGATTTTTTCGCTTCCGTCCGCAAGAACAGCGGTAACGCACTTGGACTCGGTATTCACCAAATCCCAATGAATGCCGGACATATTGAATCCGAGCATCCGCTGCATTTCCGGTGTCAAGAACTCCTGCGGACCGGTAAAGGTGGAAGGAATGGAGGCTCCAAGGGCAATGTGGCAACTGCCCTGCTCCCCGGCATGGTTCTCATCCAGAATGGTATGGGCCATAAAATGATCCACCCGAGAAAATCGTTTGTCCGTAAGGGAAAACTCCCCCACCATCCGGGCGCCTGCATCCGCGTAGAGCCGCTGCTGCAAGAACTGCATATTGGTTCGCGCCTCGGCCCGAGCTGCCACACCCCCATCAAAAAACAAGCGCGCTCCAAGCACCACGCGGCCCATTTCCACGGACGGCAGATCCGACCAATATTCTCCTTCCACACTCCGGCAATCCGGCGAAACAAAAATCTCGTTGCTCGGTACGTTGGCGCCGGTCACAGCCAAAAAGCGGCGATTATCCCCGGGGGAAAGGCGCAGATCCACGCTTTCGGACGCGACATGCAGGGAGCGGATATCAAGGGAATCCAGCCAGGCCGCGATCTCGCCGAGTTCACGCCGCAACCGGCGCCATTCCGCCGCAGGACTGGGCATATTCAGCCAACAGGCCCGCATCCACTGCCGTTCGTATTCGTCCATATCCAGCCCGGAAGCCACGGACAGCGCCTCACTGGGCCAGACGCAGGAAGTCCAGCCCAGGCGACCGGAGCGCCGACGACGCTCCATGACTTCGAACACGCCGGACCGGGCACGACGCCCCTCCTGAATGGTGCGTGGATCAATACCCGCCAAGTGGGTCAATTCCAACGGAGCGTAAATATTGATAACTCCGGCACAGGCCGAATAGAGTTCCGGTTCGCCCGGTTCCTGATAGACAAGCTGCCCGAAACTGGTGTTCAGGTAATGTTCGCCTTCCATGAGCGGCGTCGGCAACAAGCGCAAAACCGGATTGAGGTGCTCGTCCACCAATCGGGAATACAACGCCTCAGCCAGGCGGATGGCCGGATAGTCG
The DNA here is from genome assembly GCF_900167125.1 of Paucidesulfovibrio gracilis DSM 16080. Lineage (NCBI taxonomy): Bacteria > Pseudomonadati > Thermodesulfobacteriota > Desulfovibrionia > Desulfovibrionales > Desulfovibrionaceae > Paucidesulfovibrio > Paucidesulfovibrio gracilis. Next base: position 253,654 of record NZ_FUYC01000002.1, on the reverse strand, counting down.
AAACGGATCACCACGGCGTCGCCGTTGCGAATCTTCTCCTCCCGGGATGTGCGCAGCGCCCAGGTCAACACCTCGGCGTAATTCTCCAGGTCCGTAGTTGTTATGACGCTCATACTTTCTTCTCCTGGGCTGGATCCGACCCGCGCATCAGAGGGATGACCGTTTTGTTTGGTCCGGCAGACTGCAACGCCGGGCCAAACGCATACATGTCAAGGGGAACCCCAACAAAGGGCAACCCAAACAACGGGTTGCCGTTCGGACGGCCTGTTCGCTACCAAATCAGGGGAAACAGGAAGGCCACCAAAGCGGTCCAGCCCGCATACAGGGGCAGGCAGCGAGCCGTAATACGTTCCAGGGCGGCATGATCCGATCGTCCGCGCAGCAGCCGGAGATAGCCGGACAGCAGCCACGCCAAATTGCCGAACATCAACAGGTTGGCTCCGAGCACGGCCATACGGTTGGGCGTGATCCCCATATCCCAAAGACGTTGCCCGATGGCGGCCAGCCCCACCAGATCCAGCAGCACGGTCAGCCCAATCAACCCGGCCAGCAACCATTCCAAAAAACCGGCATGTCCCGATTTTTCCTGCCGCCCGGCAATGGAAAACACGGCCAACCCCAACACCGTGATCAACAGGACGTTGTAGATCAACAGGGCTTCGCGATCCTGAAACAACGCAGAGAGATGCGCGACCATACGCACAAGATAGGCCATAAGAACCACAAGAAACAGCGGAACAAAGATACGCGCCAAAATCGGCATAATCCGACTGTCCCTGTCCCGATTCAGCACGGCCGCGGCCGCTACTACGGGAATGGCGCTCCATCCCATGGGAGCCATCCATTCATACACCCACTCGGCCGGAACATTGAGCAGCTCGAACAACCCGTAGGTAAGCAGCACAAGCACTCCGCCGCCCAAAAAAAGCAGGCCGGAAAATACCACCATTTCCCCGAAGATACGGATGTATTCCTTCCGCCTGGACACGGTGAAGCGGCCCTGGGCAAAGGCCAGGCCGGCCGCGCACCAAAGCAGCAACGGGCCGTGCAAAAAAGCCAGCGTGGAGCTATCGGCTTCCGTATCGGGCAGCATATTCAAGAAAATCCCCACCACCAGCAATAATGCCGGCGCGATCCAGGACGCGGGACGCCTCCACTCGCCACGCAACCAGAAGTAGAGCAACACCGCGCCCAGCGGCCCCAGAGAGAGGTTGCGGGGATAAAACCAGCTTTCGGCAAAAAAGCCCGTTTCCGCACCGCCGAACAGCCCCGGCAGTTTGATGAACAGCCCGGCCAGCACCCCCAGGATCGTGACCAGGGCCACGTGGCCCATGGTGATCCCCGCCTCAGGCGTGAGCCGGGCGTTCCAGGCACGCAAGAGCACGTCGCCGGGCCGCTCGGCCAGCAACTGCGGCAAAACCGAAACAAAGCCGGACCGATCCGAACGGTAGAGCGCTTCCAGAACTTCCGGCGCGTCCTCGCTTGCCATCGCGCTCAAACATTCCCTGTGCATGGACGGGTGTTCTTCGTCGGAACGCTGCCCCGCAATCTCCGGATTTGTCTCGCCAACCGATTCCTGTGACATGCATCCCCCTTGCGTATCGTTTCACGCGTCCACGAAACATACCGGGCCAACGCCCAAAAAACCAGCCTTGATCGGGCAGGGTACGAAAAAGGCCGGGAAGCGTTTCCCGGCCCTGTATTCATTGTTGTGCATGGTCCGATGGATCAGGAAGTAAAAACCAATTCCCCATCGCGTTCGTCCACGGTCACGGTCTGGCCGTCCGCCAACTCCCCGCCGATGAGCAGCTTGGCCAGGGGCGTTTCCACATGCGCCTGGATGTACCGTTTGAGCGGTCTGGCTCCATAGATCGGATCGTATGCAGACTCGGCAATGAACCGCCGGGCCTCGCCCGTCAGATCCAGCGTAATCTTACGATCCTCCAGCCGCCGCGACAGCCCCTTGAGCAACAGTTCCACAATGGTCCCGAGTTGTTGCGTGGACAACGGCGTAAAGATCACGGTTTCGTCCACACGGTTGAGGAATTCGGGCCGGAAATGCCGTCGCAACTCGCCCATGACCTCTTCCTCCACGCCGGGTTTGAATCCGCCGCTTCCAGCGTCGATCCCTTCCAGCAGGGTGGGGGCGCCGATATTCGAGGTCATGATCACAATGGTGTTTTTGAAATCCACGGTCCGGCCGTGGGAATCCGTGAGCCGCCCATCATCCAGCACCTGGAGCAACACGTTGAACACGTCGTTGTGGGCCTTCTCTATCTCATCAAAAAGGATCACGGAATACGGTTTACGCCGCACGGCCTCGGTGAGCTGGCCGCCTTCATCGTAGCCCACATAGCCCGGAGGCGCGCCAATGAGCCGGGCCACGGTGTGTTTTTCCATATATTCGGACATGTCGATCCGGATCATGTTCTCTTCCGTGTCAAAGAGCGCCTCGGCCAGGGTCTTGCAAAGCTCGGTCTTGCCCACGCCCGTGGGACCGAGGAAAATGAACGACCCAATGGGGCGGCGCGGATCCTTCAACCCGGCCCTGGCACGAAGCACGGCCTCGGAAACCGCGGTCACGGCCTGATCCTGCCCCACCACACGCTCGTGCAGCACATCGCCCAGCCGGAGCAGCTTTTCCCGCTCCCCTTCCAGCAGGCGGGATACGGGGATACCGGTCCAACGCGCGATGATCTCGGCCACGTCGTCCGGTCCCACCTCCTCCTTGACCAGACGCGGTCCGCCTTCCTCGCTCATGGAGGCGTCGGCCTGCTCCAACTGCTTTTCAAGACTATTGAGCTTGCCGTAGCGCAGTTCCGCAGCCCGGTTGTAATCCAACACGCGCTCGGCCTCTTCGATCTGGTGCCGGACCTGCTCGATTTCCTCCTTGACGCGCCGCAACCCTTCGATGGAGCTTTTTTCCCGCTCCCACTGGGATTGCAGCTCACCCTGGCGGGACCGCAGTTCCCCAAGTTCGGCCTCCAGCTTCTCCAGCCGATCGCGGGAAGACTGGTCCATTTCCCGCTTTAAGGCCTCACGTTCGATTTCCAGCTGCAACACCTGCCGGTTAATGCGGTCCAGGTCTTCGGGCTGGGAGTCGATCTCCGTGCGGATCAAGGCCGCGGCCTCGTCAATGAGGTCAATGGCCTTATCCGGAAGCTGCCGGTCCGAGATATAACGATCCGAAAGCACGGCCGCTTCCACTACGGCCCCATCGGAAATGCGCACGCCGTGGTGCACCTCAAAGCGTTCCCGCAGTCCGCGCAGGATGGAGATGGTGTCCTCCACGCTAGGCTGATCCACCATAACAGTCTGAAAACGGCGCTCCAGAGCGGGATCCTTCTCGATATATTTCCGATATTCATCCGTGGTGGTGGCACCAATGCAGTGCAGCTCCCCGCGCGCCAACATGGGTTTGAGCAGGTTGCCCGCGTCCATGGACCCTTCGGTCTTGCCCGCGCCCACGATGGTATGAATCTCGTCGATGAACATGATCACGCGGCCTTCGGAATTCTGGACCTCCTTGAGCACGGCCTTGAGCCGCTCCTCGAATTCGCCGCGATATTTTGCGCCCGCCACCAACGCGCCCATGTCCAGGGCAAAAATGGTCTTGTCCTTGAGTCCCTCGGGAACATCCTGCTTGACGATGCGCTGGGCCAATCCCTCCACGATGGCGGTTTTGCCCACGCCCGCGTCGCCGATGAGCACGGGGTTGTTCTTGGTACGGCGGGAGAGAATACGGATGGCCCGGCGGATTTCCGCATCGCGGCCAATGACCGGATCCAGCTTGCCCTGACGCGCCTCCTCTACAAGGTCGCGACCATATTTGGTCAGCGCCTCATAGGAGGCCTCGGGGTTATCCGAGGTCACACGCTGATTCCCACGCAGCTTGGTGAGAGCCGCGTACACTGCGTCCCGGTTGATGTTGAAACGTTTGTTCACCCGACCGGCACCCGTGCTGGGCGGCTCATCCAAGATCGCCATGAAGACATGCTCCACGCTCACGAACTCATCCTGCATGCGCTGGCGGGATTCGTCGGCCCGCACGAGTACGGAATTGAGCCGATGGGTAACCACGATCTGGTCGGGCCTGGCACCCGGGCCGGACACTTTGGGCAATTTGCCGATTTCCTCGTCCACGGCCTGAGCATAGGCGTGGGCATCCACATCCACCTTTTTGAGAATGCGGGCAACCAACCCCTTTTCCTGGCTCACCAAAGCAGAAAGCAGGTGCTCCACATCAATCTGCTGATGCCCCCGCTTTACGGCCAGCGCCTGGGCCTGGGACACGGCCTCCTGGGTTTTTTGCGTCAGTTTATTGAGGTCCATTTCGCCTCCTTGTCTCTGTGGACGACCGATTCACCCGGGTCCGTCCTAAAAGTTTTCCACAAGTAAAGTTGTTGAAAGACAATGTCATTTCTCATTCAGACTTCGTCAAGCAAGAGATAAACACGCTTTCCCCGCTGGCAAGGGGAGCCTGTGGAAAATGTTCAAAACAGTGGTAACGGTCGAAAAAGGCGGGATGGGTTGGGAACAATCGGCCGCAGCAACGCCCCGGCTGCGAAACCCGCCGGGGCAACACACGGACCAGGATCAAATGTCGGATTCAAATCAAACGCTTGGTGCGTTCCAGCTCGTCCTCCAACTGCTCGATGCGTTCCAGCAAATCCACCACGATGCTCGCGCCCATCACTGAAATGTCCAGATCGCGGCACAGGCGCATGAGCTTTTGGATACGGTACACGTCGCGGAGCCGGAACAAATATTCCTCGGCCCGGGTCTTCACCGGGCTGATCCAGCCCAGCTCCAACAATTCGGACACGTGCGCCGGCTCCACCCGGGTTATCTCCACAAGCTGCGCCCAGGCCACCAGCTCCGATCGTTCGGGCAGGTTGGGCCGCTCGACCTTGCACAATATTTCCTTGAGGCGTTTGGTAGTCATGGATTCCGCCTTTCCGGTTGAAAATGGTGGGTTGTTTTCCAAACGTGCCGTTGGGCAGTCGGAAACATTTTATTTCCGCTCCTGTTCAATAGGGCCGCGGCTCGAAGCTGGATTCCTCGGCCAGCTGCTGCCACAACTCACGCTCCCGATCCGTCAAATCGGAAGGGGTGGCGATGACAATCCGTACCAGCTGGTCACCCTTTTTGCCTCCACTGCCCAAACCGCGCCCGCGCACCCGCAACTTCTTTCCGGAACGAATGCCAGCCGGGATGTTCATTTCCACGGCCCCGTCCAGGGTGGGGACCCGCACTTTGGATCCCAAAGCAGCTTCCCAGGGAGCCAACGGCAAATCGAGCACCAGGTTGTTGTCCGACACTTTATAGAGGTGGTGCGGCATGATGCGGATCTTCAAATACAAATCACCGGCAGGCCCGCCCCCGAATCCGGGGTTGCCCTGTCCAGTCAGGCGGATGCGCTGCCCATCCTTGACGCCCGGCGGCAATTTGACCTCCAGGGTCTTGCTCTGGCCTGTTCCAGGCGCGCCCTGCTCCTGGAGGGTGATGGTTTTTTCCCCGCCGCGGTAGGCCTCTTCCAACGTGATTTCATACGTGGCTTCGGAATCGGATCCGCGACGCGGACGCCGCTGATAGTTCTGCCGTCCGCCGAATCCCTCACGCTGGAATCCACCGCCACCGAATCCGCCGCCGAAGATGGTCTCGAAAAAATCGCTGAAGCCCCCGGCGCCGCCAGACCCAAAATCGAACTGCACGTTTTCATACCCCGGAGGCCGCTGGAAGCCGCCCTGCTGGTACTGCTCCCAATTGGGACCGAGCTGATCGTACATTTTACGCTTTTCAGGATCCTTGAGCACCTCGTAGGCCTCGTTGATCTCCTTAAATTTGGTCTCGGCGTCCTTGTCGTTGGGGTTCAGGTCCGGATGATATTTGCGGGCAAGCTTCTTAAACGCCTTGGAAAGCTCCTCTTTTCCGGCGCTCTTGGAAACCCCGAGGGTCTGGTAGTAATCCTTGTATTCAACGGCCATGGGCTATCGACTCCTATTTTCTCGTCCGGAACGCTCCGGCAATAAAGTACAATAAGCCGATTCAGCGCACAGTCAACCCGGGGTCGGCGACCTTCCCGCCCGATCCGGCCCACGGATCCCGGGTCCACTCAATCCAACAAATCATAATACTTCCGTTCCGAATTGTAGCAATAGTAACAGCGGTCCTTACGGCGAAAGAACCGGATCAGCACCATGCCTGCCAGAAATCCGCCCACATGCGCCCACCACGCCACGCCCGCCACCATGTCCTGGCTGGTTTCCTGAATGCCGGAAAGAATCTGCACGCCAAACCAGACACTCAGAAACAGCGCGGCCCGGAACTGGAAAATAAAAATCAACACCAGGGTGGTAACCCGGCCGTGCGGGTAGAGCACCATATACGCTCCCAGGGTTCCGGCCACGGCGCCGGAAGCGCCGATTATGGGCAGGGGCGATGTCGGATTGAACAGCAGATGCAGCAACACAGCGGCCAGGCCGCAACAGATGTAGAACCCCAAAAAACGCCAATGTCCGGTCACATCCTCGATGTTGTCCGCAAAAATCCAAAGCATCCACATGTTCAGAATCAGGTGCAGCCAATCCGCATGCAGGAACATATAAGTAAGAAACGGCCACACCGTGGCATCGGGATACCCGGCCATGAACGCCCAACCCGGATGGCTGAACCGCGCCGGAACCACTCCGAACAGATGAAAGAAAAACATCTGATCCTGAGGGGAGAGCTGCAATTCATACAAAAACGCCAGCACGTTGCATACCAAAATACCCAGCACGGCATAGGGTGGATGCACCCGCGGTACATTATCGTACAGAGGAATCACTGCGCATCCTCCAGTTGCCCTGCCGCCTCACGCATGGCCGCGTAAACGCGTTCCAACTCCGCGTTCTCCCGGGCGTTGCGCTCCACCTCCCACTGCTCGACCAAGGCCAGCCCCCGGCGCCGCAACGCATCCAAATCCCCGTCATTCTCCACTTGATAAGCACAGGCTGACCGCTTTTGCTCCTCGGGCCACTGCCAGGAATCCAATAACGCCAGCGTCTCGGGGCGTAAGCCCCGGGCTTCGCGAAACGGTCCGTACCGGCGCTCCCGGGGACAAAACACCCCGGCCACCACATCCACCACGTCCCGCTCGTGCCAGCCTCCCTCGAGAAGCAATGGCACTTCGGCCACGGCCACCTGCCGTGCGTGGACGCGAAAAAATTCCTCGGCCGCATGCCGCACCAGGGGGTGTACCAATTCGCCGACCTCCCGACGCACCCGATCGGACTCCCGCATACCTCGGAACAAGGACAACTTATCCACCCCGCCGGAAGCATCCACGTAGGCATCCCCGAAGCGTCGGGCCAGCAACGCGGCTCCGTCGCCTCCGGGCCGGTACAACTCCGCCACCACCGCGTCCGCGCTGAATGTCGGTATTCCAGCCTCGCCCAACACCCGCAGCAACGTGGACTTCCCTCCCCCCGGAGGACCGACCAGCCCCACACGGAGACCGGTGCGGGCCAGCTCGCCCAGCACTGCGGAAAAGTCCTCGATCGGCTCCCGCACAAATCCAAGCCGTTCACCCGTGGAAGGATGGGTCAGGCGCAAAGCATAGGCATGCAGCATCTGCCGCTCCACGGTACAGCGCCCCTGCTCGCGCCAGTGCGCCTCGGCGCGGGAACCGTATACCGCGTCCCCCAGCAAGGGGCACCCCACATCCGCCATGTGGACGCGTACCTGATGGGTCCGGCCGGTATGAATCCGTACCGCCACCAAAGAGGCCGGGTCATTGGGCGCACTCCAGAGGGTGCGGTAGCTGGTGCGGGCCTCGCGTCCCCCCTTGGGCAGGACGGCCATGCGGGTCTTGTGACGTGGGTCACGCCCGATGGGACGATTGATCTCGCCCTGCTTTGGGTCGGGCTGTCCATGCACCAAGGCTAAATAAAGCTTGGCCACACGGCGTTCAGCAAAATCCTCGGCCAGCCGCAATCGCGCCGCCTCGGTGCGCACCGCTGCCATCAGGCCGGATGTGTCCTTGTCCAGCCGATGCACGATGCCGGGTCGTTGCGGGTCCATGCCCGAACGTTCGGCCGCCATGTCCGGCCATCGGGCCAGCAGCCGGTTCACCAGGGTGCCGTCCGGCTCCCCTGGCGCGGGATGCGTGGTCAACCCCGCCGGCTTGCAAATGACCACCAACTCTCGGTCTTCATAGACCACGTCCAGAGGACCGGGTTGGGCTACGGCTCCTGCATCGGGCCGTTTGCCGCGCAATTCCAACATCTGCCCGGCAAGCACGGCCAGACGCGGCTTCCGCACGGCACGGCCGTCCACCATGGCGCGCCCCGCCTTGATCCATTCCTGCACCTTACCCCGGGAGACGCCCTCGAGTTCAAGCACTCCGGCCCAATACCGATCCAGACGCAGGCCGCTATTTTCCGGCTCCACTTCGCGCCGCCAGACCTGTTCGGCCCGGACGGACGCGGACGTTTCCCCGGGCATTGTGGTTTCACGCTCAGTATGCATACCCTCTAATATACCTGGATGTGCCCCATGGCAAAACACCTTTTTCCGTATGTATTGCCCGGACCAAACAAGACTTGACCTTTTCCCCGTTTTCCGAGTAAAGATAAAAAGTTTGTCCGCATATTTTCGATTCATTCAACATTTTCGGAGGATTACAGTGTCAGTAACCGTTGTGGATCATCCACTGATCCGGCACAAGCTCGGCCTGCTGCGTACCCACGACATCAGCACGAGTAAGTTTCGGGCCTTGTCCATTGAGATCACCCGTCTGCTGACCTACGAGGCCACCAAGGATCTGGAAACCGAACCCCTGGGCATCACCAGTTGGGCCGGAGACATCCAGGTCGATACCATTTCCGGAAAGATGATCACTGTCGTGCCTATCCTGCGCGCCGGTCTGGGCATGATGGACGGCGTCATCGACATGATCCCCGGAACAAAAATCAGCGTGGTGGGCTTTTATCGCAACGAGGAGACCCTCGAGCCGGTGCAGTACTACGTGAAGCTGGCCAAAAACATCGAACAGCGCATGGCCTTTATCCTCGACCCCATGCTGGCCACCGGCGGCACGCTCATGGCCACCATCAAGCTGCTCAAGGAAGCCGGTTGCCCCAAAATCCGCGGCCTGTTCCTCGTGGCTGCGCCCGAAGGCATCGCCCGGCTCGAAAAAGAACACCCGGACGTGGATATTTATGTGGCGTCTGTTGACGACCGGCTCAACGACGTGGGCTACATTCTTCCCGGCCTCGGCGACGCCGGGGATAAAATCTTCGGCACCAAATAATTTCCACGGGCTTCGGCCCGTTTTTTTTGGGCGCTTCGCACCATCACTGATCCTGAGGAGGAGTAATGAGCAACTTGGAATCGACGGAGTACAATTTTCGGTTCAAGGACGGAGTGCTCGGCGCGCAAATGCTGTTTGTGGCATTCGGCGCGCTGGTCCTCGTCCCGCTGCTGTCCGGTCTGGACCCCAACGTGGCCCTGTTCACGGCCGGTTTGGGTACCCTGGCCTTTCAACTGATCACCCGGGGACGCGTTCCCATTTTTCTGGCCTCGTCTTTTGCGTTCATCGCGCCCATCACCTTCGGGGTCAAGGAATGGGGCATTGAGGGAACCATGTGCGGCCTGTTCGCGGCAGGCGTGCTGTATATCCTGCTGAGCCTGATCATCCGCTGGCGCGGCAACGAGGCTCTGGCCCGCGTGCTGCCGCCAGTGGTCACCGGCCCGGTGATCATGGTCATCGGCCTGTTCCTCGCGCCCGTGGCCGTAAACATGTCCATGGGACTCGGCGGCGACGCCTCCGTGGTGCTTGCCCCGCCCAAGGCCGCGGCCATCGCCGCGCTGGTGGCGCTGACCACCACGGTACTGGTCTCCCTGCTGGGCAAAGGCTGGTTCCGGCTCATTCCCATCCTCTGCGGCATTCTGGCCGGTTACCTGACCGCATACATTCTCGACGCCTCCGGTTTCACGGCCTCGGCGTTCAACGAATTCATGACCGAACGCGCCGCCAAGGAAGCCGCCGGAGCGGTGCTGCTACCCACGCTGGCCTCGGACCACCTCATCAACTTCCAAATCGTGCGTGAGGCCTCCTGGTTCGGCGTTCCCAACTTCTCGTTCCCCTCCTGGGGCAACTGGAACTGGGCGGCCGTGTTCTACATCGTTCCCGTGGCCATTGCTCCGGCCATCGAGCACTTCGGCGATGTCATTGCCATCAGCGGCATCACCGGAAAGAACTACGTCAAGGATCCCGGCATCAAGAACACCATGCTCGGCGACGGCGTGGCCACCTCCCTGGCCGCCCTGTTTGGCGGTCCGCCGAACACCACCTACTCCGAGGTTTCCGGTGCTGTGGCTCTGACCCGCGCCTTCAACCCCGCGGTCATGACCTGGGCCTCCATCGCCGCCATCCTGCTGGCCTTTGTTGGCAAACTGGGCGGGCTGCTGCAGAGCGTTCCCACCCCGGTCATGGGCGGCATCATGGTGCTGCTCTTCGGCGCCATTACCACCATCGGCATCAACACCCTGGTCAAGGCCGGCCACGACCTCATGCTGCCCCGCAACATGGCCGTGGTGGGCATCATCCTGGTGGTGGGCATCGGCGGACTCACCGTCCCCCTGAGTGCTCCCATCAACGCCCTGGGCGACATCATGGGCATGGAGATCAGTATCAGCAAGCTCCAGATGGGCGGCATCGGCCTGGCCGGAATCGTCGGCGTGCTCCTGAATCTCGTACTGCCCTGCAAGGACTGTAACGAGTAGCGGCCATCCCAACCGTCAAACACAACAAAGGGGCGGTGCCATGCGGCATCGCCCCTTTCTTCTCGCCACGACCGAATCCGGTCTACATTTTATAGATACGCGGTCCCTTGGGAGAATCCTCCACCCGGTACCCCTGCGCCGCCAGTTCCTCACGCAAGGCGTCCGAAGCCGCAAAATCCTTGGCTTCACGGGCCACCTGCCGTTTGCCCACCAAGGCACGTACCGACTCGGGCAAATCCTGGGGTGAGACGGGCAGTGCCTCCGCATCCAAAATGCCGAGCACCCGGTCCACGGCGCGCAATTGCCGCAGGCAGACCTTGGCCGCGGCTCCTGTGAGCCGTCCCGAAGATTCGAGCTGGTGAACGTCCTTCACAAACTTGAACAGGGCAGGCCAGAAGCGGTGCAGGGACAAATCATTGTCCACAGCTTCGGAAAGCCCGGTCTTGAGGTCGAACACGGCCTGTTGCGCGGGTTGGGGAACATCGTCCCCCGCCGCGGCCTGAGCCAGCGCCAGGGTCGCGGCCGCATCCTGCACGCGCCGCCAGTTGCGCGCCCACATGCCCACAGCCTGCAATGTGGCGGTCTGGGTTTTGTGGTAGGATCCGGAAAGCAGCCACATACGCAGGGCCAGGGGATGCCCGGCCTCCTGGAGCAAATCCTCAAACCGCAGTCCGTCTTCCACCACGGTCTGCTGCCCCAGCATCCAGGCCTGGACCTCGCGTCCGGCCACGGACCAGATGGCGCGCAAATTTTCCAGATGCGGAAAACTCTGGGATTCATCCGCCAAGAACACGTCCACGGAAGGCAACGCCGCAAAACCGGCCGCAGCCACCTGAAGGAACCACGTGGGACGCACGTTGCCCCAGGAGGTTTCCAGTACCTCGCCCTCCTTGAGATCCTGGAGGCTGGCGCGCTTGAGCAGGGTGAAGTCCAGAGGGTTGGCCTTCACATAATCGTCCAGGTCCACGGTCTTGCCTGCGGAAATCTTGTCCACATCCTGCAAGGCCATGGCGCCGTAGCGATCATCGCGCAACACGTCGAAATACACGCTGCGAAGTTTTTCATAAGCCAAGCCCTTTTCCGTGAGCTTGCGCGTCAGGGCCACGCTCTGCTCCGAGAACTCGGAAGCCAACGGAAAAGCCGTCTGCGGACGGACCCCGAACAGGGCGGCCCGTTCCTGGATGCCCGCACGCACGGCCTTGGCGTGTCCGGCCCGGCTGCGGCCCGCTTCGCGGGCTGCGCGCATGGCGCGATCGTCCAGGTCCATCAGGCCCACGGCGGCATGTACGTCTGCACCGCGTTCTTCCAACGCCCGCGCCAGCACGTCCAACAGCACCACCCGCCGCCAGGCTCCCAGCTCCTCCGGCTCGTCCAGACTCGGTCCCACCACATACAGGCCGCGTTTGCCCGATGCCGTGACATCCACATCCTTGGCCGTGGCCGCGTTGCGAAGGGCCAATCCTTTAACTGCGCCGGCGGAAAACAGCGGAGTGGAGAGATAGCGCTCCCCGGAATCCGGAAAAATGGTCACGATGTGGCCTGATTCGCCTTTTTCGGACAGCTCCCGGGCCAGCTCCACGCTGGCGGCCAGGGCCGCGCCCGAACTCATGCCCGCGAAAATGCCCTCTTCCCGGGCCAGACGCAGGCAGTACTCAAAGGCAGCGTCGTCATCCACGCGAACGACCCGGTCCGGCACATGCTTGTCCCAGATGCCCGGAGGGTAGGACTCATGCATATTCTTGAGTCCCTGAATCTTATGCCCGGCATGCGGCTCCACGCCCACAACCTGGACGCTCGGATTCATTTCCCGCATCCGTTTGGTGATGCCCATGCAGGTTCCGGTGGTCCCCAGGGCCACCACCACATGGGTGACCTCGCCCTTGGTCTGCTCCCAGATTTCCAGCCCCGTACCCAGGTAGTGGGCCTCAATGGAGGCGGGGTTGTTGAACTGATCCATGAGCAAATATTTTTCAGGCTCTTCGCGGGCCATGCGGTAGGCTTTTTCAATGGCGCCATCCGTTGAGAGATGCCCGGGCGTGAGCAGAATGTTCGCACCGTAGGCCCGCACAATCATCTTGCGTTCCTCGGAAGCGCGCTCGCTCATGAGCAGGGTCAGCTTGTACCCCTTGACCGCGGCCACCATGGCCAGGCCAATGCCGGTATTCCCGCTGGTCGCCTCAATGATGGTCTTTTCCGGGGTCAGTTCTCCCGAGCGCTCCGCGGCCTCGATCATGGTCAGGGCCACGCGGTCCTTGATGGAGCCGCCCGGGTTCACGCATTCGGTCTTGGCCAGAATTTTGACGTCGGACCGATACGGATTCAGCCGGTTGATTTCCACAAGAGGGGTGTTGCCGATGCGTGAGAGAACGTCCTTATAAATCATTGCGCCACTCGTTGTTCCAATGCTTTTGTGTTGATCGCCGGGTTGAGATGTACGGTAAATCCGCATGGCCCGCAAGAAGCTTGCACGATCCTTGCAAAGTGGGTTGCCAGAACCCGGAACAAGGACGATATCATGACGCTGCTTCCCCATCTTGACAAAAATCTCACGGCCATTCGCCAACGCATGCCTGAACTGGCCCGCTGGCTGGACGCACAGCCCCAGGCCCACGATGGGCTGGTTCGCGCCGCTGAAGAGCGCATCTTTACCAACCGCTGGGAGCTGTTGGACCTGCGCCTCCCGGACGGCAAGGGCATGTTCGAGTCCATGCCCCCGGCCCCCTTATATAAGGACTGGATCCCCCAGGACAAGGCCGCCACCGGTGCCAGCATCGTCGTGGGCTGCAACCTGGGCTACGGGATCAACCACCTCTGCACCAACACGCCCCTTTCACACAAGGTGATCGTTCTGGAACCGGACCCGGTGCAGCTCTATTGCTGCCTCGGCCAAACCGATTACGAACCGGCCTTTGATGCCAAAAAGCTCCACTTCCTGCCGCCGGACGACACCTACATCGCGGGAGTGGTCCAAAATTTGGATCTCCAGTTCTTGTATGGCCGCATCCACCTGCGGCAAGACCTGCCCTCCAGCCAAATTTCCAGCCTTTATTCCCAGTGGGTGCAAAAGGTGCGCGGACGCTTGGAAAACTTTTCCGTGGAGCTGAACACCTTGCGCTACCGGCAGGATGTGATGGTCGGCAACGAGTTGAAAAACTTCCGCCGGGCCATGGCCGAAGGCAGCCTCAGCCCGCTACGGGACGCCGCCAAGGGACTCAATGCCGTCATTCTGGGCGCAGGACCATCCCTGGAACAATTCGCCCCGGAATTGGTAAAAAACCCGGGCAACGTACTCTACGCCACATCGCTCCAGACCCTGCCCGCTCTTCAGCGGTTCGGACTCACTCCCCATTTCTGCCTGGCTCTGGACTTCAACGACCACATGCTCAAGCTGTATTCCCGGCTGGACATGCGCGCCGCACGAGACGTACCCCTGATCTATTCCACCAAGGTGGATCCCCGCGTGGTGGAAGCCTACCCCGGTCCCACCATTCCGCTCTGGACCCTGGGCGGCATGGCTACCTTCGTGTTGCAGGAAAAGGAACTGGTGCTGGACGCAGGCGGCAACGTGAGCATCGCCCTGATCCGCCTGCTGCGCTGGGCCGGAATCCAGGGAATCACGCTGGTGGGGCAGGATTTTGCCTGGAAGGAAGGGGCCACCCATGTCAAGGGCCACCACGCCCACAACCCCAACCATGCCTTTAATCCCAAGATTCACGAACGGATCGCCAACCTGGAAGGGGAAACCGTGATTTCCTCCCGTCAGTATCTCGCGGCCAAACGCGACCTTGAAAACGACATCCGCGAAGCGCCGTTTCCCATCAGCTACCTCTACGGCGGGCTGGCCCCCATCCAGGGAGCCACGCCCCTGACCCTTCGGGAAGCCACCATGCAAGGCGCCCTGGCCTCGGTCCCGGGCAGTCTGCAACATTTTTTGGACCGGCTCGGCTCCTGCAAAAGTTTTTGCCGGGAGTTCACCTTTGAGCCGCAAAGCCACACCTGGAGCGCCAACCTGCACAGAGCCGGAAAACGCATGGGTAAGTTGTTCCGCCGCGTGAACAAAAACCAGGAGGCAATCCACAAGCTCATGCATCAGGTGACCCTGTTCATCAAGCAGGATCCCCTGTACCTGCCTTATCTCTATAACGAGACATTGGAACTGGCGGGCCTGACCCAGGCCAAGGCGCGCTATGAACCACGCGATCTGGGAGAATTCCGGCGCATCATGCGAAGCGTGCTGCGCAAGGTCAAGGAAGTGGACCGCTCCCTTGCGGGAGAGGAAGGAGACCATAAAACGGATCGCAACGCCGCATAGCCTTCACACATTGCGGTCATGCGCAAAACATCCGTGGGAACGCCCTTCAGGACACCGGACTTGGTGTTCCCACGGGCCGCAACCCCCGGACCCGAACCGCGAGTTGCCCCGGCGCGGGTTTCGCTGTAGAGCATTGCCCATGCCCAACGACAAACCCTATCTGAATGAAAACGGCGACCTGGTCATCCCCTTTGCCTGCCCGGACAACGCGGACAAATATTGGAAGCCCGAAGGCAAAAGCATGAGCGAACTGCTCCAGGAACTGCACGCCCCGGAAGACGTGCTGCTGCGCTACCTGCCCCGGATGCCCGAGCCGGCCGAAGACGGGGAATAACGGCACTGCTGCGCGCCGGTTGCCAGGTTTCGCGTTTCCCCCTATAACGCCCCCATGCGCCTTCCGCTCTCTCCATCCGCATTTCCGCGCCATTCGGCCCGAGCGTTCTTTCGGTCCTGGCTGCCGGTTTCCGCGCCGTTGCTGCTGGTATTGGCCATCCTGGCCGTGGGATTTTGCGGTGATGAAACCGCGCTGATTCCGTACTTTAAAGCGCACCGGCAGGCCCACCCCTGGCTTCGCCACGGCCTGGAACTCATCACGGATCTGTTCAATCCGCTCTTTTACGGCGTGTTTCTCTGGCTGCTGATCAAGGCATGGCGTGAACGCCGCCCGGGGCTGCGCCGGTTCGTGCTGGCCTGGATCGCCATGCAACTGCTGGTTTCCCTGCTCCTGGTACGGGTGACCAAAAGCATCATCGGCCGCCCCCGGCCCGACGCGGATGGACTGTTCCAGTCCATGACCAATCATGGTTCGCACCATTCCCTGCCCTCGGGCCACACCACGGAAGCCGCCACCACCTGCACGGCCCTGGCCGCCCGGGTGGGACGGTGGATCCCCTCGCTGGGCTTCGGCTGCATGCTGGCCCTGCTCGGTTTCTCACGCATCTATCTCGGCTGGCACCATCCTTCCGACGTATTCTTCGGCTGGGCCTTGGGCGGCGTAGCCGGATTCGGCGTCCATCTCTTTTCCGCAAAGGACTGAACCCATGCCCCGCACCCTCTGGGAACGAATCTGGGACCGCCTCAGCGCCCACCCCTGGCTGGCCATGAGCGCCGCCGTGTTCATGCAGACCGCTTTCCTGCTCAACGAACGCGCCCTCTGGTTTTCCGACGAGGTACGCTACGCCAACGCCTATGAAAATATGCACCGCGCCGGAACCTGGGTGGTGCTCTCCCTCAACGGCATGCCCTACCCGGACAAGCCGCCGATCTATTTTTGGTTTTTGGCCTTGCTGGACGAGATTACGCCCCTGGATCCACCGTCAGTGTTTTTCCTGGGCGCGGCCCTGTCCGGCCTGCTGCTGCTCTTCGCCACCTATGCCCTGGCCCGCAGCATGCGCCTGACCAAAGAAGTGGCCCTGGCCTCGGCCCTGGTCTGCGGCACCAGCTTATTCGTGGCGGGCATCCTGCATTATTCCCGCATGGATCTGCTGTTCGCGGCCCTGATCATCTTTGCCGAAGCCTGCCTGTTCAAGGGCTATGCGGACCCGGAAACCCGGGACGGTTCGGGTGTGGGCTGGACCCTGGCCGGGTTCTCCGTGGCCGGACTGGCCGTGTTGGTCAAGGGACCGCTCGGCATCCTTTTCCCCTTGGTGGGCCTGGCGGCCTATCTGGGATGGCGGGGGGAATGGAAGCGCTTCCTCAGCCTTCGCACCCTGGCCGGGCTGGGCTGCTTCTGCATTGTGGCCGCGGCCTGGATTGCGGCGGCTCTGGCCGTGGAAGGAAGTGACTTCGTCCGAACCGTGTTTGTGGAACAAATATTCCAACGCGCGACAAACACCTTTCACCATAAAGAAGGACCGTTCTATTACTTTGCAGTGCTTCCCGCCACCTGGCTGCCCTGGACCCTGGCGCTCTTTGCCGCGCCCGTGGCCCGGCTGTGGCAACGCGATTTTTGGAAGCAGGTCCGGGCGGAACGACACGAACAAAGCGACCGCGCCGTTGGCCGCACCTGGCTCTGGCTTCACGCCCTGGCCGCGTTCGTGCTGCTTTCCTGTCTGAGCGGCAAGGTGGTCATATACGTGTTGCCGCTCTTCGCACCCATGGCCATCCTCACGGCGGACAGCCTGTTCCAATGGGACCGCGCCCGTCGAGTCCGCCTCGCCTGGGCCTTTGCCGTCTTCTTCGGTCTGCTCGGCGCGGGAGTGCTCCTGGGCAACCGCCTGCTGCCCCTGCCCGTGGAACTCACGGGCCTGCCTCTCACGGGCGGCGTGTTTCTCGTTACCGCGGCCCTGCTCCTGGCCATGCGCAAACGCGACGCACGCATTCTCTTGCTCTGCCTGCTGCTGGGCGTGACGGCCTGGATCCAAACCGCGGCCCGCGTAACGGTTCCCTCGCTGGATTCGATCATGAGTCCCCGGCTCACCGGGGAGCGCATGGGCGAATACATCGACCAGGGATACACGCCCGTTGCCTGCGACATTTATTCCGGCATCTTCACCTGGTACGCAGGGGAAAACATCCTGGAGCTGCCCAAAAACTATGACAGGCTGGAAGACGTGCTCCGTGAACAGCCCAAGACCGTGCTGGTGATGAAGAAAAAACATTGGGACCGCTGGCCGGATCGGCCCGCAGAGCTGCGCCCGGTGCTGGAACAGTTCATCGCGGACCAGCCCTATGTCTTGGCCGTCAGTGACGGACCGGAAAAAAATGCCTCTTTGGAATAGACAAGGACTTTAAATATAAAAACAATTCTTCCCTGCACCGCTTCTTGCATAGATCTGTGCGTTGACACGGATTTCACACGACCCACGGTTTCGCAAGGGAGAATCTATGCGCTTTGTGTTCCTCGCTTTGCTGTTGTGGCTGGCGATGCTTGCCGCGTGCGGTACGCCGGCCATGCCCGTCATCCAGGCCGCAGGAATGGCCAAGACCGCCTACGACTACAGCGACGTGATCATGCCCCGTTCCCGGGTGGATTTCCTCGGCGTAAGCGTGGAGGACAAAAACATTGAACATGAGGTGGTCAAACGTCTGCGGGAACAGCATGTCCGCTACGTGAGTGCCGCTCCCTTTGCCCTGGACGGGCATCTCTTCCTGCTGGGCGTTTTCGACCACCCGGATCAGGCGGAACGCGCCCGGCGCATTGCCCGAAATGTTCCCGGCGTACGGCGGCTGACCTGCTCATTTTTCCGCCCCGCTCCCGGCAACGCCTCCTCAACTGCTGATCACGAACTGGCCCGACGCATCGCCCAACGGCTGGAAACCGACCAAACCCTGCAAAGCGCTCGCATCCGTGTGGGCATCCTGCAACGCAACGCCGTGCTCATGGGCCGGGTGGCCGATCCCGGACAAAAACGAAAACTGGAATCCATGCTCCGAACAGTCCATGGGATCGGAGAAATCCGTTCCTACCTCGCAGTCCGCGGCTAATCTCCCAATTCAAAGCAAACACCCGGAACAGGCCGATCGGCGTTGTCCCGGGTGTTTTTTCGACAGCTTCCCGGCACACCGAGAATCATGTCGCTTTTGCTCTTTGACAGAAAAATCGTATCAGCAGGCGCACTCAAAGATACGATCAAAGGCCCGCAACACGGCCAGCCCGTCTTCGCCCCGAATGGGCGCCTGACTTGCGGCGCGCACCGCACCAAGAAAGTCCTTCAGTTCTTCCTTGACCGGCTCGCGGTATACCAAAGGCCACTCCCGAACCGAATAGCTCTTGTCGTAGGACGAAAAACTGGAATATTCCTTCACTTCCTGGGTGATCAGGTTGGCTTCCACGTACTTGCTTTTGCACGCGGCCTGAATCTTGCGCGATTTATAGGGCGTGACCCAGTTCGTGGAGATATTGGCCAGCACCCCGTTCTCCATCTGGGCAGTGATCAGAGCCGTGTCCTCATGCTTGCCCAGACTGGTGGAGGTGACCGCGTAAATGCTCTTGAATTCCGATCCCGTCAGAAAGCGGAGCAAATCCAGATCATGGGAGGCCAGATCCTTGATAACGCCCACATCCTGAATGCGCGGCGGATACGGTCCCACCCGCTCAATGGTGATGGAAATGGTGTCGTCCGCTTCCTCGGAAAGCAGCTCCTTGACCCGCTGCACCGCAGGATTGTAGCGCTCCACATGGCCCACCATCAGGGTCAGCCCGGCGGCCCGGGCCGCCTCGACCACTTCGTGACCTTCCTCGGCCGTGGCTGCCAGCGGCTTTTCCACCAGCAGATTGCTGCCCGCAGCAATGACCTTGAGCGCCACTTCGCGGTGCAGCACGGTAGGAACACAGACGCTCACCGCGTCCGGCTTGTGCCGCAACAATTCCTCCAGGTCCGCATAGGCGGCGACCCCGAAAGACTCGGTGGCCGCCTGACGCGCCCCCTCATCCGGGTCCACTACACCGACCACTTCCACGTCCGGCATTTCCGTATAATTCCGCAGATGAATGCGGCCCATCCAGCCCAATCCGATAACGCCCACTTTCAGCATGGTATTTTCCTGTCTTGTGTTGGCGGTCCAAAAGATGCGCCGGAAGGTACCCGCTCCTTGCGTCCTTGGCAAGGCTGCTCCACCATCGCGGGGATAAATATTTCATTATACATAAAATACGCATTATTCCAGACAATGCGGTTATCAGTTCTTTCATGCCGACATTTCCGCTCCATTCCGGCACACTGCCTGTGTCCAGGTCACCATTCCCGGCCTGGAACGGTTCACCGCCGTGACCAACGGACATGCGGTGCTGCCGGGAGCGCGGGGCATGGCCGCCATACGCCCCAGCGGTTCCCCACGGAAGCATGGCAATCCGATCCCCTTGCTTGCCCACAGGGGCGTTTCCGGCTAATTTGCCGCCATGCAAGCGAAGCATCCTTCCCCCCAAACCGGCGTTTCCTCCAATGCTACCATATGGATCAGCGCGGGCGAGCCTTCGGGCGACATGCACGCGGCCCTTTTGCTTTCCGCCCTGAAACAACGCGATCCGAGCCTTGCGTTCACCGGCATGGGCGGCATGGCCGTGGCCGATGCAGGCTGCCACGTTCGCCACGGCATGGAGTTGGTCTCCCTGGTGGGACTGGGGGGCATTCTACGCGGCTTGCCCGGAATCCTGGCCCTGCTGCGACGCATCAAGCACGATTTAAAACGATTACGGCCCAAGGCCGTCATCCTGGTGGATTGCCCGGAATTCAACTTCCGCGTGGCCAAAATCGCCCACAAACTCGGTATTCCGGTCTACTACTACATCAGCCCCCAAATCTGGGCCTGGCGTTCCGGACGGGTTAACTTCCTAAAAAAACACGTACGTGAGGTGCTCTGCATCCTGCCGTTTGAAAAGAGTTTTTATGAGCAACGGGGCATGCGCGCCCAGTACGTGGGCCACCCGCTCATGGACAGGCTCCCCCTTGCCGAGCTGGACGCCCTGCCCGTGGACCCGGACAGCGTGGGCATCCTGCCTGGAAGCCGGCGGCGGGAAATCGCCACGCTGCTGCCCGTGTTCGCCGAGGCCGTGCGCCGCATGTCGCGGGAGCATCCCATCCGTCACGTACGACTGGTTCGCGCCCCTGGAGCGGATGAATCGCTGCTCCGCAGTCTCTGGCCCGACGACCTCCCCTGCGAGATGGTTGAGCCGGAAGCCCGCTACGCCGCCATGCGCCGCAGCCGCGTGCTCCTGGCCGCCTCCGGCACCGTGACCCTGGAGGCCGCGCTCATCGGCACGCCCGGCCTGCTGGCCTACAAGCTCTCTCCCTTTGAATTCAAGCTGACCAACTGGTTGGTAAATGTGGAATTCGCGGGACTGCCGAACCTGATCCACAAGCGGGAGGTCTTTCCCGAATTAATCCAGGAAAAAGCCGAACCCGAAGGCATGGCCCGCACCGCACTGGAATTATTGCTCGACGGTCCCAAACGCCACGCGGCCCTGGCCGACCTTGCGGCCCTGCGAACCATGGTGGGGGAGCCAGGCGCACCGCAGCGGGCGGCCGACATTATTCTCAACGATCTGCGAACGTTGGCTACGGAGCCTCCCCATGCGTGACGATGTACGCTGCTATGGCGATATTTTTGGACTGTCCGAAGACGCCTTCCAGAAGCTGAAGGGCGGTATTCCGTTTTCCGAAGTGCGCTTCGCCGAGGGCAAGCTGCATCTGGACCACGAAGGCCAATACATCGATGTGGAGAGTTTTTTGGATGAACTGGCTCCTCTGCTGGAGCCGGACGGCTGGGGAGAAGTGGATTTTCTGGACCACCTGGGGCAGGAGCTGATCCGCTACCGCGTCACGCCGCAGGGCTGGACCGCCAAGCACCAGGACTTCAATTCCATTGGCACGCCGGAAATGCGGGGCATGTCCTGATGCTCCGCAAACAACAACGTTATACCGAAAATCAGGCGGACTCAGGCACCACGCGTACGGCTCGGGGCGCGTGATCCTCTCCTTCCAAATCAAAATGAACGGCCTCGCCCACTGCCAGGGTCTGAAAGCCGTCTCGCACGATCTCCTGATAGCTCACGAACACGTCCCGTCCGTTCTCGGAACGGATAAAACCAAACCCCTTGATCTCGTTAAAAAACGTAACAGTGCCGCTTTGTCTGCCCACAGCCGCCTCCGTTGGTTGCCGAATCCCGGGGATACGTCCAGAGGATATCCCGGTTCCGTATCCGTTGCAACCGAACGAACAACACCTTTGTGCCGAAGAAAAAAATTCCCGGCGCGCGGACAAAACGGGTCATGAAGGGCAGAGCGCCCGAGGCGGAAAATCAACGCATGCGATAAGTAATGCGGCCACGGGTCAGGTCGTACGGCGAGAGTTCGATCTTGACCTTGTCGCCGGGCAGAATGCGGATGTAATGCTTTCTCATTTTTCCGGAAATATGGCCCAAAATCATATGGCCATTCTCCAACTCAACACGAAACATGGCGTTGGGAAGGGCTTCCTGAATAGTACCCTCCACCTCGATGGCTTCTTCTTTCGCCATACATCCCCCTCGCTTACGTCAGAAAAGGTTGCCATTCCTTATCCTACTCCGCAGCGTTAGGCAATAGCCGGAGAGCACGACGGCAAAAGGTCCGCACCTTTTGGGCGTCCTTTTTTCCCTCGGCACCCTCCAGTCCGGTATGGGCATCCACCCCGGCGGGCCGAACCGTCCGCACGGCCTGGACCACGTTCTCCGGGCCGAGTCCTCCGGCCAGGATCACAGGGCGCAGACCCGAACGAACCAAGGCGCGGCTCACGTCCCAGTCGTGAACCAGTCCTGTGGCCCCATCCGCCCCTGTTTCCGGGTTGTGCGTATCCGTTAAAAAGGCATCCACGTGGGGTGCAAATGCCCGGGCCTGCGCCAGCACATCCTGGTCGCGCCCCACCACGAGACTTTTAAATATCAGCAGCTCCGGCCGTTCCCTTCGCAAGCGGGCCGCCTGGGTAACGGCAATCCGCCCATGCAGTTGCACGGCCCGCATTCCGGCCGCATCCAGCAATCGCAATATGTCCTTTGGTTCGCTCAAATAGGTGATGGTCACGCAGCAAGGAGCATGCGAGCCGAACTCCCGGTGCAACGCCTGTACCACGCGCTCCGCCCGGAACGGAGGCAAGTCCTCCTCCACCACGCCCGGTCCCATGGGAAACCCCAGGTGCGTGCAACCATGCGCCGCCAACAGCCGAGCTTCCTCCAGGTCGCGAATACCGGCAATTTGAACAATGGGAAAAGTTCTCGTTATATGGTTCCTGAACATCCTTTATTTTCCCTCCCGGGCAGTGTAAAGAGTGGGTACAAGATCTAGAGTGCCGGAGGTTCCCTGTGCCGGAAGCGGGAAAACGCCCCAGAGACATCGTGAAAGACATAATGCGGGTGATCGAAGAACTCAATCACCTCAAAGACGTGGATACCATTCTCGACAGGGTTTTGTACCAGGCCCGGCAACTGACCAACGCGGACGCCGGATCCATCTTCCTGCTTCAGGATGGCCACCTGCACTTCAGCTATGTCCACAATGACACGCTGTTTGGCAAGCAAGGCGCAACCAAGCACATCTATACGGACTTCAGCCTGCCTGTGAACGACAAGTCCATCGTGGGATATGCGGCCCTCACCGGGGAAACCCTCGTCATCGACGACGCCTACACGTTGGACCCGGACCTGCCGTACCACTTCAACAGCTCCTTTGACCGCGAATCCGGCTACGCCACCCACTCCATACTGACCATTCCGCTGAAGACGCTTCGGGGAAACCGCGTTGGCGTGCTCCAGTTGATCAACGCCATGGATGAACAAGGGCAAGTGCGTCCCTTTTCCGAGGAGGACGTCAATTACGCCCCATTCTTTGCCAACCACGCTTCCGTAGCCATTGAACGCGGGGTCATGACCCGGGAACTGATTTTGCGCATGATGAAGATGGCGGAAATGCGCGACCCGGCGGAAACCGGCGCTCACGTCATGCGTGTTGGATCATACAGTGCAGAGATTTTTCATAAAATAGCCATAACAAAAGGACAGGATGAAACCGAGGCCCGCCGGACCAAGGACATCATCAGACTGGCCGCCATGCTGCACGACGTGGGCAAGGTGGGGATTCCCGATTCCATCTTAAAAAAACCGGGCAAACTCACCCGTGAGGAATTCGACACCATCCAATGGCACACCGTGTATGGAGCCGCCCTGTTCGCCAATACCACATCCGAACTGGACGTCCTCTCCCGGGACATTGCCCTGCACCATCATGAACGGTGGAACGGCCGAGGATATCCCGGCAAGCTGCCGGAAGACCTCTCCCAGGCGGACACCATCTGCCAACGCCCCCTGGCCGGGGAAGAAATCCCCCTGGCGGCACGCATCTGCGCTCTGGCCGACGTGTATGACGCCCTGGGTTCCTCACGCTCCTACAAGGAAGCCTGGCCCGAAGGAAAAATACTGGAACTGATCCGCTCCGAACGGGGCGAACATTTTGATCCCCAGGTCGTGGATGCGTTTTTCGAGATTTACGACACCATCCAGGCCATCAAAGCCAAATTCCACGACCACACGCGAAGCTGATCCCGAGCAGGCAACGCGTTCGTCAGCACCTGAAGCTGATCCCGGCCAGACAACGCTTCCCTCCACACGCGAAGCTGATCCCGGCCAGGCAATGCTTCCCTCCGCTCAACTGGGCAGCCTCCCGCAAATCAGGGCGTCAAAAAACGCGCAAGTCCTCCCTGGCCTGCGCTGGGGGAGCAAGTCAATTGTTCACTGCTGATCATCGTTGATCAAATCATAAATATCTAGATATATTGGGTCAGCTTACTTTGTTTGATCAACAATAAACAACAAAATATGGAAATCCGTTGATCCGCATCGGGCGCGAACCCAATGACATTCCTTCTATTGAAACAATGCAAAAGAAAGGGGAAGGCCGTACGGGAAACCGAGAACTCCGACCGTAAGGGGTGGTCAAGACGGCAAGCACAGGAAAATGCGCTCATGGTCCCGAATTCTTCGTAATCATCCATCTCACCGTTAAAAACCCGAGGCCAGACGTCTCGCCCCGAGCGCGATGCAAGCCGCGGGAGATGGCGACAAGGAGCAATCCGGCCATATCGACCGCGAGCAGCGGGCATTACAACCCTGCTCCGGCCCGAGTGCCGCAATACGTAACATGCCCCTGATCCAGACACAGCACATGACTAAGTGCGGGAATCAACTCCCCCACATGGTGGGTCACGTATACCAGGTGCGTTCCAGCATCCGCCAACCGCTCCAACGAGGCCAAAACCATGGGCCGCGCCTGCTTGTCCAGTCCAGTCAACGGCTCATCCAGCAACAAAACCGGCGCCCCACCCACCGTGGCCCGCGCAAGGAGCGCCCGGCGCAACTGCCCATAGGACAACGAGCGAATGCGCCGATCCGCCAGCTTCGTCAGACCGAAAAAGGCAAGCATTCGTTCCGCGCGGTCCCGCTGCGCTTCATCGGGAAGATCGTACAGCCCCACACTGCCGAAAAAACCGGACCACACGATTTCGCGCACGCTCAGATCATAGGAATAGGTGCCTTGCAAATGCCCGGACACATATCCCACGCGCCGCCGAACCTCGGTTAAATCCGGCAGCCTGTCCACGCCGAACCAGCCCATCCGTCCTCCGGGATAAACATCCTCCAGCCCAAGCAGCACACGCAACAACGTGGACTTGCCCGCGCCGTTACCGCCCAACACGGCCCAGTGCTCTCCGGGGCGCACAGTCCAATTCACACCGTCCAAGGCCGCTCTGCCCTCAAACAGCACAGAAACATTCGTGAGCCGAAACAGCCAGGAGGCCCGCACCGGCTCCGGGGTCGGCGGATCCGGTTGAAGACCTGCAACGGGTTTTCGACGCCGGGCCGAAAGACCGGACACGGATTCCCGGGCCGCGACGCGCCCCTCGCGCAACAGGACGCCCCGGTGCACACAAGCAGGCAGGTCCGCCTCGTCATGCACCGCGCAAACCAGCGTACAGGATCGCCCGGCACGGGACATGGCCTCCAACAGACGCGCCCGGGCCTGCATGTCCAGCCCGTCAAGATACTCATCCAAAAACAGCAGCACGGGTTCCGTGACCAATGCCCTGGCCAGGAGCACCAGGCGCAATTGCCCGGTGGAAAGGCGGCACACGGGCCGATCCGCCAACTCTGCCGCGCCGATTTGCTCCAACCATTGCCCGGCCTGTTCCCACTCCTTTTCCGTGGGACGTACATGGCAAAGCCAGGAATCATGGAATCCGGCACAAACCGCTTGTCGGGCGCTCAGGGACCAATCCGCACCGACGAAACGATCCTGCAACGCAGGAGACACCAGACCCATTCGTTGTCGCAGGCCAATGGGCGAAGACTGCGCACCAGAGCCAAAGTCATACTCGCGAAGCCCGGACGTGGGAGGCAGATCTCCCCGCAGCAGGGCCAGCAACGTGGACTTTCCCGCCCCGTTGCTCCCCAACACCGCCACATGCTCCCCGGCGCATACTTCCAGATCCAGCCCCCGCAACAAGAGGGATTCGCCCCGACGCACCACGACATCCCGCAAACGGATCAAAGGCACCTGTCTATCCATGGCCCGAATCCTGCCCGCTCAAGCGGGGAATCGCAAGCCGGAACACCGCCTTTCCTCCCCTCTGGTCCTGCGGCAAGAAAATATCCGGTCACCTGTTGACATCCGTTGGACGTTTTGTGAAGGTGAATTCACATTCACAAAAGGAGCCGACCATCATGAACGAAGAACATACACCCCGACTGCATACCCAGGAACGCAAGGCCCAAATTGCACAAGCCGCTCTGGAGCTGGCCGCCAACGGCATCCGTGCTGTCACGGTATCGGCCGTGGCCGAGGCCGTGGGCGTGGTCCCCTCGGCCTTGTATCGTCACTATAAAAACCGCAACGAGATGTTGCGGGCCGCGTTCATGCACCTGCGTTCCATGCTGGAAGAAAACGTCCGGGCCTCCTCCATGGAACCGGATACCCTGATCGCACTCGAACGCTTCTGGCAACGACATATCGGCCTGATCCTCAGCCAGGGGGCGGTTCCGCGCATTCTGTTCTCCGAAGATGTAGCCGGATCGGGCAGCCCGTTTCGCGATATGCTCATCGCCGGGCAGGACAACCTCGTTGCCGGTATCGCCGCCATCATTGCCCGGGGGCAGGAAGCCGGAACAATCCGTTCGGATGCATACGCCAAGGATCTGGCCATCCTGTTTCTGGGGCAAATGCTTCTGCCGGTCCACATGCACTTCATCCGTCAGGGGGAATTCGACCTGCAAGCCCAGGTGCAACGCAACTGGAAGGTTGTTCGTGATATGCTGCGCGCCAAGCGTCCCGAGGAGGAGACCGCATGACATCCACACGCAACGCTTTCGGATTCCGCCTTCTTTTGTTCACCGGACTCTTTTTGCTGCATGGCTGCGGCGACACCGCGCCCCTGCAGGGATACGTGGAAGGGGAATACGTGGAGGTGGCCGCTCCGCTGGCCGGACAGCTCACACGCCTGCATGTCCGCAAAGGCCGGACCGTCCAGGCGCACGAGCCGCTGTTCGAGCTGGAAAACAACTTCGAACAGGCCGCCGTGGATGAAGCGCGTCAAAACGTGCTGCGTGCGGATAATTCCCTTGCGGACCTGGGCAAGGGCCAACGTCCCACGGAAATCGCTGCCATTCAGGCCCGGCTGCATGAGGCCCGCTCCAGCCTGTCCTTTGCCCGCACCGACTACGAACGGAAAAAGCGCCTCTTTGCCGAGGAGACCATCTCTGCCCAGGAATTGGATCGCGCCCGCACCGAATACGAAACCGCAAGCCAATCCGTGCGCCGCATTGAAGCGGAACTGGGTACGGCCCGGCTGGGAGGGCGAAGCGATGAACTGGCCGCGGCACAAGCCGAACTGGACGCGGCCCGGGCCAAGCTGGAACAGGCGCGCTGGAATCTGGACCAAAAAAG
The DNA here is from genome assembly GCF_900167125.1 of Paucidesulfovibrio gracilis DSM 16080. Taxonomy (NCBI): domain Bacteria; kingdom Pseudomonadati; phylum Thermodesulfobacteriota; class Desulfovibrionia; order Desulfovibrionales; family Desulfovibrionaceae; genus Paucidesulfovibrio; species Paucidesulfovibrio gracilis. The sequence continues at coordinate 226,165 of NZ_FUYC01000002.1, read as the reverse complement.
CCAGTCGGCCCCAGCTTCGGGAACTATCTTCGACACCTATTACGAACCAGGAGAATGGGTGGCCATGGGGCGGCCCGTGATTTCCCTGCTGCCCTCGGACAACGTGAAGGTGATCTTCTTCCTGCCGGAAACCATGGCCGGAACCATTCAACCCGGACACGCCGCCCTGGTCAGTTTTGACGGTTCCCCGAACCCGGTGGACGTGACAATCACCCACATTGCGGACCAGGCCGAATACACCCCGCCCGTGATCTATTCGAGCCAAAACCGCGCCAAGCTGGTCTTCCGGGTGGAAGCCCGGCCCGATCCAGAAGACGCCGCGCTGCTGCGTCCCGGGCAACCCGTGGACGTTACCCTGCAACCGCAAGCTCCAGCCGGGACCGGGGAGGACGCATGACTGCCGAGCCGCTTCTTGCCGAAACACACGCCCCGGACAATCCGGTCATCAGTGTTCACGGGCTGACCAAACAATTCGGCGACCGCGTGGTGGTGGACGGCCTGGATATGCAGGTGGGCGCAGGGGAGATTTTCGGTTTTCTCGGTCCCAACGGTTCGGGCAAAACCACGTTCATCCGCATGCTCTGCGGATTGCTGCGGCCCGACAGCGGCGAAGGCACCTGCCTGGGCCTGGATATTCGCACCCAGGCTGCGAGCATCAAGCCCCAGGTTGGATACATGGCCCAGCGCTTCAGCCTTTACGAAGACCTCACCGTAAAGGAAAATCTGGAATTCATGGCCCGGGTCTATGGCCTGGAGCACATCCGGGACACCGTGGACGCCACCATCCAACGCATGGGTCTGGAACGCTATGCCCGCAATCTGGCTGGGTCGCTCTCCGGTGGCTGGAAGCAGCGTCTGGCCCTTGGTGCCTGCACCCAGCACAACCCCCGACTGTTGCTCCTGGACGAACCCACGGCCGGTGTGGACCCCGGAGCACGCCGCGACTTTTGGGACGAGGTGCACAAGCTGGCCGGGCAGGGACTCACCGCCCTGATTTCCACGCATTATATGGATGAGGCGGAACGCTGCCACCGCCTGGCCTACATTGCCTACGGCAAGCTCCTGGCCCGGGGAACCACCGAAGAACTGGTCCGCGGCTCTGGGTTGATCACCTGGACCGTGCGCTCCAAAAACGGCGACGACGAAGCCGTGTTCCAGCTCTCCAGGGAGTTGGAGCACCGCCCCGGCGTGGATCAAGTGGTTCCCGTCGGCGTTAGTCTGAGCGTCTGCGGGCGCGACAGCCGTACATTGCAAAGTCTGGCCGACGAATATGCAACGGAATTTTCCTGGAACGCGTCGGAAACCAGTCTGGAAATGGTTTTCATCGACCTGATGCGCAACGCCGAGGTAAACTGAAATGCGCAACTTCTCCTGGAGCCGCTTCAAGGCCGTGGTACGGAAGGAATTCGTGCAAATGCGGCGCGACCGCCTCACTTTTGCCATGCTCATCGGCATCCCCCTGGTGCAGTTGGTGCTCTTTGGCTACGCCATCAACGCGGACCCGCGCCACCTGCCCACGGCCGTGCTCTCGGCGGACAATTCCCCCTACTCCCGGGCCGTGGTAGCGGCCATGCAGAACAGCGACTACTTCACTATCCGGGTCCATGCGGATTCGCGGGAACAGGTGCGCGATCTGCTGCGCCGGGGCGAAGTACAATTCGCGCTGACCATCCCCCCGGATTTCGGCCGCGACCTGATACGGGGGCAGCGGCCCGTCCTGCTCATGGAAGCCGACGCCACCGATCCCGTGGCCACAGGCGGGGCGTTGAAAAATCTTCCGGCCATCGTGGACCAAGGCCTGGATCCCCTGCTCCGCGGTCCTCTGGAGCATTTGCGGGCGGGTCCGTCCCCGGTAACTCTGCGCGCCCATGCGGACTTCAATCCCGAAGCCGAAACCCAGTACAACATCGTCCCCGGACTCATGGGCGTAATCCTGACCCTGACCCTGACCATGATCACATCCCTGGCCATCACCAGAGAACAGGAACGCGGCACCATGGAAAACCTGCTCACCACACCGGTGCGGCCCCTGGAAGTGACCGTGGGGAAGATCCTGCCCTATGTCATGGTGGGCTACATCCAGGTACTGCTGATCCTCACGGCCGCCGCGCTTCTTTTCCATGTCCCCATGCACGGTTCCGTACTGCTGCTCCTGACCCTGACTCTGATCTTCATCGGCGCGAACCTGAGCGTGGGCGTGACCATTTCCACCATGGCACGCAACCAGTTGCAGGCCGTGCAGATGTCCATCTTCTTTTTCCTGCCCTCCCTGCTGCTTTCGGGCTTCATGTTCCCCTTTCGGGGCATGCCCCAATGGGCGCAATACCTTGGCTCTGTACTGCCGCTGACCCATTACCTGCGGCTGGTGCGCGGCATTCTGCTCAAGGGAAACGGCGCTGTGGATTCCCTGCACCATACCTGGCCCATCCTGCTGTTCTGGGCCATAATCGTTGCCGTGGGGCTGAAGCGCTTCCGCCAGACCCTGGATTAACGGGCCGCCCCAAACCACGACCCGTGTTGTTGCCTCTCCGGTTCCAACGAAGCGGACAAGACGCGCGCCCCCGCATTCCCCTTCCGAACGGTCCGGGACGTGGCCTTTTTCAATCACTTCTCGCGCAGGACACGCCGCGCCGTTCCGTATGATAGGAATGGCGCGGCTTTTTATTATGTCCGTCTGAGCAGTGTGATAGTCATGTACTGATCCTCGGAGTTGTCTTCGATATCGATTCTGCTAATTGAGATACTCAGAAAAGGAAAAGGAGCGTCTATGCATCAATCATCCAACCCCACGCGACCGACCATGCGCAATGCGGGCCTGCCCTTTTCCGGGCTTGGGCACGATCTAAACGCGCTGCGTGGTCCGGCGTCCTGCCTGCGGCTTTGTCCGGCTTCCCCCGGCAAACAGCCCCGGCGTTGGCCGCCGCGACCGAAACGCGTCCCGTCGGTACCGGGCTATGAACGGCTCGTGGCTCTGGGCCGCGAGATTCGAGGACGCTGACCCGCACACACATGATCGGTAGAAGGAGGATTTGCATGAACATGAATCGAAGGCACTTCCTGAAGCTTTCCGCCACCGCCGCCGCGGTGACGGCCTTTGGGGGGCTAGGGATCCAAAACACGGCGCAAGCCATGGACCGCGCCGCCATGCTCAAGCCCAAATGGAGCAAGCAGACCACGACGGTTTGCTGTTACTGCGCCGTGGGTTGCGGGCTTATCGTGAACACGTCCCTTGAAAACAATAAGGCCGTGAACATCGAAGGCGACCCGGACCACCCCGTGAACGAAGGCGCACTCTGCGCCAAGGGTGCCAGCATCTGGCAGCTGGCGGAAAACGACCGCCGCCCCGCGTCGCCGCTGTACCGCGCGCCCGGGTCCGACAAATTCAAGGAAGTTTCCTGGGAATGGGCGTTGGAACAGATTGCCGAGCGGGTCAAGACCACGCGCGACAAGTCCTTCCACCAGATGAATCCCAAAGGACAGGTAATCAACCGGACCGACGCCATCGCGTCCCTCGGTTCCGCGGCCCTGGACAACGAGGAGTGCTGGGCCTACCAAACCATGCTCCGATCCCTCGGCCTGGTCTACATCGAGCACCAGGCGCGGATTTGACACAGCGCCACTGTTGCGGCTCTGGCAGAGTCGTTCGGACGCGGCGCGATGACCAATCACTGGATCGACATCCAGAACAGTGATTGTGTGTTGATCATGGGCAGCAACGCTGCCGAAAACCATCCCATCTCCTTCAAATGGGTGACGCGTGCCCAGGAACGGGGTGCTACGTTGATCCACGTGGATCCGCGGTTCACCCGCACCTCGGCCAAAGCGGACATCTACATGGGTCTGCGCTCCGGCTCGGATATCGCCGTGCTCGGCGGGATGATCAAGTACATCCTGGACAACGACCTCGTCTTCAAGGAATACGTGGTCAACTATACCAATGCCGCCTTTGTGGTGGGCAAAGGGTATTCCTTTGAGGACGGACTGTTCTCCGGCTACGATCCCAAAACCCGCTCCTACGACAAGAAGCAGTGGGCGTTTGAGACCGACGATCAGGGCGTTCCCGTGCAGGATCCGTCCCTCAAGAACCCCCGGTGCGTGTATCAGCTGCTCAAAAAGCATTATGAGCGCTACGAGCTGGATAAGGTCTCGGCCATCTCGGGCCTGAGCAAAGCCGAACTGGAACAACTCTACAAGACCTATGCGGCCACCGGCGCCCCCGACAAGTCCGGCACCATCATGTACGCCATGGGCTGGACCCAGCACACCGTGGGCGTGCAGAACATCCGCAGCATGGCCATGATCCAGCTGCTGCTCGGCAACATCGGCGTTTCCGGCGGCGGGGTGAATGCACTGCGCGGAGAATCCAACGTGCAGGGGTCCACGGACCACTGCCTACTCTACCACATCCTGCCGGGCTACCTGAAGACGCCCCTTGTGGACGAACAGAGCCTGGAAAAGCACAACACCAAGTACACGCCGGTCTCCAACGATCCCGAATCGGCCAACTGGTGGCAGAACTATCCCAAGTACATGAACAGCCTGCTCAAATCCATGTGGCAGGACGCTGATCCCGATGAGGCCTACACCTGGCTGCCCAAGCTGGACAACCGCAAGGCCTCGGAATACGCGTGGCTGACCCTGTTCGACAAAATGGACGAAGGGCAGTTCAAGGGGCTGTTCTCCTGGGGCATGAACCCGGCCTGCTCGGGAGCAAACTCCAACAAGACGCGCCAGGCGCTGAGCAAGCTGGACTGGCTTGTGAACGTGAACATCTTCCCCAACGAAACCGGATGGTTCTGGGAAGGCCCGGACATGAATCCCAAGGAGATCAAGACCGAGGTCTTTTTCCTGCCCTGCGCGGTTTCCGTGGAAAAGGAAGGCTCCGTGACCAACTCGGGCCGCTGGATGCAGTGGCGCTACAAGGGACCGGACGCGCCCAACGGCCAAAAGCCCGACGGCGACATCATGTATGAACTGATGGAAAAGATCCGCCACCTTTACAAAGAAAAAGGCGGCGTATACCCCGAACCCATCACCAAGCTCAGCTGGGACGCCATCGCCACGGACGGCGTGTTCGACGCCCACAAGGTGGCCAAGCTCATCAACGGCTACTTCACCCGTGACGTGGAGATCAAGGGCAAGCTCTACAAGAAGGGTACCCTGGTCCCAAGTTTCGCCTACCTCCAGGAAGACGGCTCCACCATGTCCGGCAACTGGCTGTACTGCCACTCCTACACGGAAAAAGGCAACATGGCCGCCCGCCGCGACCCGAGCCAGACCCCGGAACAAGCCAAAATCGGCCTGTACCCCAATTGGAGCTGGTGCTGGCCCGTGAACCGGCGCATCCTCTACAACCGCGCCTCCGTGGACCTCAAGGGCAAGCCCTACGCCCCGCAAAAGCCCGTCATCCAATGGGACGGCGCCAAGTGGGTGGGCGACGTACCCGACGGCGGGTGGAAGCCCGGCACCAAGCACGCCTTCATCATGCGCAAGCACGGCTATGGCCAGATATTCGGCCCTGGACGCGCGGACGGTCCGCTGCCCGAATACTACGAACCCCTGGAATGCCCGGTCAAAAGTCATCCCTTCTCGGGACGGCTGCACAACCCCACGGCCATTAGCTTCGACGACGAGCAAAAGGCCGTGTGTGATCCGCGCTTCCCGTTCGTGGGTACCACCTATCGCGTTACCGAACATTGGCAGACCGGCGTGATGACACGTAACCAGGGTTGGCTCACCGAGGCCGAACCACAGGTTTTTGTGGAACTCAGCCCGGAATTGGCAAAAATGCGCGGCATCGAAAACGGCGAAAAGGTCATGGTGGACAGCCTGCGCGGCTCCATCTGGGCCGTGGCCATTGTGACGCGGCGTATGAAGCCCTTCGCCATCCAGGGTGTGGAAGTCCATCAGGTGGGGCTGCCCTGGCACTTCGGCTGGACATGGCCAAAGGATGGCGGCGACTCCGCCAACATCCTGACCCCGTCCGTAGGCGACCCGAACACGGGTATTCCCGAAACCAAGGCCTTCATGGTCAACGTCCGCAAGGCGTAAAGGAGCAGACATGGACGGAAAGACCTTCTTTGTCGACCTGACCAAATGCACGGCCTGCCGGGGTTGCCAGGTGGCCTGCAAGCAATGGAAAAAACTCCCCGCGGAAAAAACCGTGAACCGCGGGTCGCACCAAAACCCGGAAGACCTCTCGGACAAGACCATTCGGTTGGTCCGATTCTCCGAACAGGTGGTGGACGGCAATCTGCACTGGCTCTTCTTCCCGGAGCAGTGCCGGCACTGCGTGATCCCTCCCTGCCAGATGGCCACCTATGAGGAAGGGTCCATCCTCCATGACGAGGAGACCGGCGCCGTGATCTACACGGAACTCACGGCCAAGGAAACCTTCGAGGACATCCTTGACGCCTGCCCCTACAACATCCCGCGGCAGGATCCGGAAACCGGGATCATCTACAAATGCGACATGTGCATCGACAGGGTTCGGGAGGGACTGCTCCCGGCCTGTGTCCAAAGCTGTCCCACCGGGACCATGAACTTCGGCGACCGCGAAGACATGCTCAAGCTGGCGGAAAAGAGCCTCAACGAGGCCCGGGAAAAGTATCCCGAAGCCCAGCTTGTGGACCCGGAAGACGTACGCGTAATCTATCTTGCTGGATTCGCTCCCGAAAAGTATTACGCCACGCTTTCGGCCTATGCCGACGCCTCGCCCGTGCGTCGCACGCCCATGGACAAGCAGCAGTTCCTGGCCAAGATGAACGATCCGGCCAGACGCATGACCCGGGCGTAACGCCACAGGAACACCTCCGAAACTTCCGGCGGGAATGGTTCCCGCCGGGAGTCCGGAGTATAGCGGTCCCGGATGCGGCATTGGCCGACCGGGACCGTCTTTGTCTTTCTCCACCGGATCGTGATAGGATGCAGTACACTCTTTCACTCAACCCCGAGAGGCTTATGACTTCCCTATTTTTCCGCCGTTGTGCCGGACGATCACCCAAAAGTGCCGACCCGGCCATGTTATCGCTTCAACTGGGGACCGCACTGCTGGCCGGAGCCTTGCTGCTCGGCCTGCTGTGTCCGGGAGCTGCCGACGCCCAGGAGGATGCAGCCCTGTTTCCGGATCTGTCGCTGCAAGGCCAGCTGGAACCGGAGATGGTGGAACAACTCGGCATTTCCGGCACCCCATTCCGGCTTTCGGACGTACCCAAACCGTTTCTCTTTGTGGAGATCTTCAGCATGTACTGCCCGTACTGCCAACGGGACGCCCCTGAAGTGAACCGGATATTCGAGGAAGTCCGCTCCTCGAACCTCTGGGAGGAACTCCGTTTTGTGGGTATCGGCACCGGCAATACCCAATATGAGGTGGATGTCTACGCCGAACAATTCCAGACCCGGTTCCCGCTACTGCCGGACAACGACTTTACTATGCACTCGGCGCTGGGCAACGTGGGAACTCCCTACTACTTGCTGCTGCGCAATGCTGGGCCAGGAAAGCTTGAGGTGATTCACTCCGTGGAAGGCGCGCCCGACAATATGGATGCCATGTTCGCCACCATGCTGCGCAAGGCGGGCCTGCAATGAGTCGAAAACCGTATACGAACCTGTTGCTGCTTTTGCTCTTCACACTCCTGGCCAGCATGCCCATGGCAAACAGCGCCCGGGCCGACCATGCAACCAAGCCGGGGCATTACGACCTTGGCAAGCTGGCACCGCAGGACAGCGAACTCAAGGTCCATCCCGGGGACATGGCCCCGGACTTCGCCCTGCCCTCCCTGCATCACGGCATGGTGCGGCTTTCGGACTACCGGGGAAAGCAAAACGTGCTGCTCAGTTTCGTTCCCGCGGCCTGGACCCCGGTCTGCTCCGGGCAATGGCCCGGCTACAATCTGGCGCTACCGCTGTTTCGCAAACACGGCACCGAGGTAATCGGCATTTCCGTCGACAACCTGCCCAGCCTCTCGGCCTGGACAAATGCCATGCACGGCCTGGAATTTCCCGTTCTGTCGGATTTCCATCCTCACGGGGGCGTGGCCAACCGCTACGGCATCCTGCGCTCGGACGGCATGAGCGAGCGCGCCCTGTTTCTCATCGACAAACAAGGCGTGGTTCGCTTTGTGGACGTCCACGACATCAACAAACGGCCGGAACTGGGGAAAATCATGCAGGAGGTGGAAAAGCTCTCTCCAGCAGACAAGAAATAACCTGCCGGATCAGGACGACATATCCGCCAGACGGGTAATGCCCACCATCTCGAACACAGTGCGGAAGTTGGGTGCCAACCCTTCCAGCACCGGCCGGAAACCATGCTCCTCGCAGGAACGCAGACATTCGTGCAGAGCGGATATTCCCGCCCCATTGATGGAGACGTTGTCATCGAAGCAGACGCGAAGCCGCCCCGCACCCAGGTCGCACGCCTCGGCAAACACCTTGCGCAAGCGCGGCACCGTAAGCGCCGAGACATTACCCCGCACCCGGACCACGGTCTCCTGCTCCGTGCCGCGTTCCAGGGCGATCTGCTCCTCCTGACGGCGGGAAATGGCAAGCCGCTCCTCAGCGCGCTTTAACGCTTTTTCCAGCACCTCCCGACGCACGGGCTTGTTGATGAAGTCCGTGGCATCGAATTGCAACGCCTGCAATGCCAAATCAATGTCCCCATGACCGGTGATGACCACCACCTCAGCATAGGGGTTGGTTTCCTTGATACTTTTGAGCACCTCAATGCCGTCCATGATGGGCATTTTGATGTCCGTGAGCACAATATCCGGCCGTTGCGCCTCAAACACGGCCAGTCCCTCGCGTCCGTTTTCCGCGGTATGGACCTCATAGCCGTACACGGCAAGCAGCATACGAAAAATACGCAGAGTGGGTTGCTCGTCGTCTATGACCAAAATGCGTTTTTCCACGCCTCCTCCTTATCAGCCCGCCATGTTCAACGGCATCACAGGCTCTTCATCACTCGTGCCTTACAAGGCGTAAAAAAATATCAACCCTTCGCGCAGACACCGTGGACCACGTTCAACAACTCGAAAAATTCACCTGACAAACCAAGGTGTTCAATCACACCCTATTCCTGATCCTCTCCCGGAGCACAAGGGAACATGACCCGAAACACAGTGCCGCTCCCCTCTTCCCCTTCAATGTGGATGTCACCGCCATAATCCTTCACGATTCCATAGGTGATGGCAAGCCCCAGGCCCATGCCCTGCCCGGTTTCCTTGGTGGTAAAAAACGGTTCGAATATCTTGGCGCGGACCATTTCCGGAATGCCGGGACCGTTGTCCTCCACCTCGGCATAGACCTGCCGCCCGGAAACTCCCGTGCGGATGCGGATGCACGGCGAAATGGTCACACCGCGCTTTGCCGCTTCACTCCGCATGGCGTCCAAGGCGTCACGGGCATTGGTGAGCAAATTGAAAAAAACCTGTTGCAACCGGTTGTTATGAGCATACACGGGCGGCAAGCCCTCGGCCAGATCCAGGTCAAACCGGACGTTTTCCAGCTCAAACTGCCGACGCAACATAGAAAGCACGGCCAGCACCGGCTTGTTCAAGTCCAGACGCTCCCGCACAAGGTCGGCCTTACGTCCGAAGGCCCGCAACGTATTGATGATTTCCGCGGCACGATCCACCTGCACGCCGATTTCACGCAAGACCTCGCGCCGCTGCTCCGGGGCGACCTCCACCCCTTCCTCGGCCATGGACAAAAACTCGCTGCCCATGCGGATGGCGTTCAGGGGCTGATTCAGCTCATGCGCCATGCCCGCGCTCATCTCACCCAGGGTCTTCATCTTGGATGCCTGAATGAGCTGGGCATCCTTTTCCATCATTTCCGTAATATCCACGGCCGCCACAATGATGGCCGCCCGCCCGCGATACGCAATGGGGCAGGCATGCATGTTCACGAAAAACGGTTCCCCGTCACGGCGATAATGCACCAGTTTGGGATAGTAGAGACACCCGGAGACGGTCTCCTCCTGGAAGCGTTGCAGACATTCGGCATTGACCTGCGGTCCCAGGGAAACGAACGGCCGCCCGAGCATCTCGCCCGGAGCATAACCGTACAACTCCTCGGCCCGGGGATTGGCGTCCTTGATGTTGCCCGACCCCAAATCCACCACAAGCACCGGTTCCGGCCCACTATCAAACAAGGAACGATATTTCTCCTCGGACTCGCGCAGCCGTTGCCGGTAGAGCCGGATGCTCCAAACCATGTTGCGAAACGAATTGCCCAGCTGGACCAATTCATCGCCTTTGACTTCGTGATAGAAAGCGCAATGCGCGCACCGCCGCACTTCCCCGGAAAACGTGGACTGGTCCAGATGCCAGCAGGGAAGGTCGGTATTGGTATACGCGGGGCAAGCGCTGGTATCCCAATCCGATTCCCCGTTTACGGCCAGCGGAACATCGAAATTGCCCCGGCTGATTTCGTCGGCCAACCCGGTTAGCCGGGTCAACGGCCTGGCGATATGCCGGGTCATGCCGCTGCTGATGCCCAGGGCAACGAGGATCACGCCAGAGATGAACCCGAAAAACGTCAAGCGCAGCTTGCCCACCAGGTTGTCGATGTGGTCCTTGCTCAGGCCCACATGAACCGCGCCGATGCGGTACAACCCTTCATTGATGGGAACCGCTATGTCGTAGATCCAGCGGTCGTCATCGCGTAAAAGACGAATACTCTCGGAAGCGTCCGCTGGAAGACGATTGCGGCGCAACGAGTCAGGCAGGCGCCGGGTCAAGGTGTGCGCCAGGACCATGCCGTCCTGGTTCTCAATAAAAATGTAGGAAATCAGATCGCGCCGCTCATGCAGGCGCACTTCATCGAAAATCAGGCTCAACAACGGCGGCACGTCATTGTCCAAAAGATAACTGGCCCCCCGCTCGGCCACGGAATGGGCAATGGCGCTGCCGCGCATCTCCAGCTCATTGGTCAGGGAGGAAACCAGAATCCAGCGAGCCACGAACGCGATTCCGATACTGATAAACAAGACGGCCACCAGCATGGAGCCGAGCAGCTTGTTCCGCAGACTCAGACGGGAAAACAGGGCGTGGACCCGCTCGATGAACCGCTTCTTCGATTTCATGGGTGCAACACTTCCCAGTCTTCGAAAAGCTCAAACCGCCCCTCCACCAGTCGGGTGAAGTAAACCTGATCCATGCCCTGGTGATCGCGGGGACCGAAAGTAAAGACCAAGTCCGGGGAAAGCCGCATCCCCCGGATGGATTCGATGGCGTCCAAAAACCCCTCCCGGGTCAGATGCGGTCCGGCCCGGCGCAACCCCTCCACCAGAATACGGGCATTGAGATACCCTTCCAGCCCGGCAAAGCTGGCAGGTTCCCCTGGGAAAAACCGTTGCAGCGCCCGCACATACTCCACATCCACACCGCTGCTCTGCAACGGTTGGCGCCCACGGGGAACCGGCGGCACCACCTGGGACATGATCACCTTCTGGGCATGATTGGTTCCCAGCCGACGCGCCAAGGCCTCGGCTCCAACAAAGGACACATTATAAAACACCGGATCAAAGCCCAGTTCCCCGGCCCTGCGAATGAATCGGGCACAGGCGCCGTACGTTCCCACCATGACCACAGCTTCGGCCTCGGAATCACGAATGCGGGCCAGACCTTCTTCCACATTCTGGGTGCCGCGGATGTAGGATCCGCGCGCCACCGGTTCCAGACCGAAATCCTGAAGCGCCAGCTCGGCTCCCACCAGCCCGTCAAATCCATAAGCATCATACTGGTAAAACACGGCAATTCGCGTAAATCCCAAATCTTCCACCAGATGATGGACCGCGGCCAGGGTTTCTTCATAATAGGAAGCACGGATATTGATCACGTACCGGTTGAACGGCTCTCGCAGGGCATTGGCACCGGTGAACACTCCCAACAAGGGAATACGTGCCTCATCCACCATGGGCAGGGCTTTCAGCGTGGTGGGCGTGCCAACGTAGCAAAACAGCCCGAACACCTCACGGTTGATGATGAATTGCTGGGTGTTGGCCAGACAACGGGGCGGATCATAGGCGTCGTCCCGGGCCAGAATGCGGATGCGTCGTCCGTGGACGCCGCCTTCTTCGTTGACCTGTCGCAGGTATGCCTCGGCCCCGCGCAGTGTCTGGGTACCAAGATACCCGGCATGACCGGTCAGGGCCAGGGACGACCCAAGCACAATTTCCTTGTCCGTGACTCCGGGCGGGATGGATACATTGCCCTGGGATTCCCCCTGGCCTCGGCATCCCACTATGCCCAGCACGATCAGCATCATGCCGAGCAAAACCACTCCCGGCGGAGACAATCGGTACCGCAGACCCGTACGACGGCATTTTGACCCCTTCAAACGCCCCCCAACGGCAAAAGATGATCCCGTAGCGCCCCAAACGCACCGGCACGCCGCCGGACCGGAAAACCGAACCGGGACGTCTGTTCACGCTACTTGCTGCGGCAGGAAAATTCAAGAAACAGTGCCGCACGCGAATTCGCCCGCCTTGGCGGCAACGCAATTACGGCGCGGGATGCGTATCCATCCGAAATACCGGAACCTTGGTTTATTCAGCCCCAGGACGTTCATACACGGAACGCCCGGCAAAGATCGTCAGGTCCACACGTGCCTGGGCAATCTCCCGGGGGGGGCAGCGATAGATATCCCGATCCAGTACGCAAAGGTCCGCACGCAGCCCGGGAGCCAGGGTTCCCAACTCGTTGCCGCATCCGTATGCCCGGGCCGGGGAAGCGGTATACCCGCGCACGGCCTCATCCACACGGATGCGTTCCTGTGGGTACCATCCCGGCTCCGGCGTTCCATCGGGGCGTTGGCGGGTAACCAGAGCATGGATGCCCAGCAGCGGGTCAGGATCACTCACCGGGCAATCCGAATTGAAAAGCGTGAGCACGCCGCTGTCCAGGATGGAACGGAACGCGTAGGTGCGGCGGCCTTCCGGTCCCAGGCAACGGTCAATCAGATTGAAATCCAGGACCATATTGCTGGGCTGCATGCCCACGGCCACATTCAGCCGTCCCAGCCGGGGCAGGTCTTCGGCCCGAATCATCTGCACATGGTCCATGCGGTGCATCTGGCGCGGCACCGGGAGATGCGCGGCCTCGGGGCTACGCCGCCAATGCTCCAACGCTTCAAAGGCCTCGATAACGTGGCGCACAGCCCCATCCCCCACCGCATGCATCATCACGGCCAACCCCGCGGCATCCGCGGTACGCACCACCCGGGCGATCTCCCCAGGCTCCATCTGCAACAGCCCCCTGTCCGCATCCAGATACGACCCGGTCAGGTACGCGGTACGCGCCCCCATGCCGCCGTCGGTAAAAAATTTCACGTGTCCCAGCCGCAACACCTCGTCCCCAAACCCTGTGAGCAATCCCATGTCCGCCACGGCGTCGAGCCGCTCACCGGGCAGGCTGGTCCAGGTACGCAGGTGCAGCCGCCCCTCGGAATGCAGTCGTTGCAGACACCGGACCGTGCGGGCCGCGGCCGCTTCCTCAAAAAGACGCACATCGTGCAACCCGGTAACGCCCATGGCGTGCAGCCGCGCCTGAGCCGCAAGCATGGCCGTGGACAATTCCTGATCCGTGGGCGGCGGAACCGCATCGCGCACAAGGTTGATGGCGGTCTCCCGCAAGACGCCGGTGGGATTTCCGGAAGCATCCCGGGCAATCACTCCACCCGGCGGGTCCACCGTGGCCGCGTTCACTCCGGCCAATTCCAAGGCCCGGGAACTGGCTACGGCCAAGTGCAGGTCGCATCGCCAGATGATCACCGGACGACCAGGGACGGCCCGGTCCAGATCCTGCCGTTCGGGCAGACGGCCGTCAGGCCAATCCGTTTCATTGAAGCCATGTCCGAGAATCCAGGATTCCGGGGTGCGGTCTGCGGCCGTTTCTCCTAAAATTCGCTCAAGCCCGGCAAAACTGCCCACCCGCGAGAGATCACTGTACAGGCTCCAATCGTGAAAATGAAAATGTGAATCCATGAACCCGGGCAGGCCGAGCCGCCCGGCCATGTCGTAAAGCCGGGTATGCCGTCCGGCCAGCGCCCGCACGTCATCGTCACTGCCCAAGGCCAGAATACGGCCGTCCGCAACAGCCAACGCCGTGGGCAAGGTGCCGGAACGCTCCTGCAGGGGATCCTGTGTACGAAAAACGCCGTTGAAAAGAATTAGATTGGGTGTGCTCACAGCAACAAGCCTTGCGGGAAGGGGTCGGTTTCGTCAAGTACGAAGCGATGCAGGCCCGTGACCTGCGCGCTGCCTTCAATCTCCGCCACAACGGCGGGAATTCCGCCCACCAGGGACTCTTCCACCACCCGGCCAGTGAATGTGGAGCCGAGGAAACTGCGGTTCACGTAAGGCTGGTACGCGGCCAGCTCTCCCCGCCGGTGCAGCAGAGCCAACTTGGCCGTGGTTCCGGTACCGCAGGGCGAGCGGTCCAGATGGGCTTCCCCGTATACCACGGCGTTCACACCCACCACGCCCTCGGTTGTCTCCCGGGAGCCATAAAATTCCACCACGTCCACGGTGTGTACGTCCCCGCGCAACGGGTGGCGGACGGTAAATTGCCGGTTGGCCTCTTCAATGATGCGCATGCCCAATTCCACCAACCGCGGGCCGTTGTCCGCCCGCAATTCAATGCCCACGGAGCGTTCGTCGATCATGACGAAAAAGCCGCCCACACAGACCGTATCCGCGTGCACCATGCCCAGCGGGGGGCAACCACGGGGTTGCAGCCCGGTCAAGTCCAAAGGCGCGTTCTGCTCCCAAACAAACGCTGGTACCGAACGAAACGCCACGGACTCCACGCGTCCGGCCCGCATCCGCGCGGTGCAGGGCATGGGACCGGAAGGCGTGTCCACGACCACGCGCACCTCGTCGCCGCCGAACACAGGCAATGCCCCGCATTCGATGAGGGTCGTCACCGCACCGATGGTGGCATGCCCGCACAATTGGGGATACCGCTTGGCATCCATATAGATAAGGCCGAAGTCCGCCCCTGGAGTGCAGGGTTCCGTCACCACCGCGGCCAACAAATCGCGATGGCCGCGTGGTTCACGGGTGAGCAGCAGGCGTATGCGGTCGTGCTGTTCCATGAAGGCGGTCCGCTTCTGGGCCATGGTCATTCCGGCGAGATGCGGCACGCCGCCCACGATGAGCCGGGTGCCTTCTCCGGCGGTGTGGGAATCCACTGTCAGCAATTCACCGGGCCAACGCCCGGCAAAGGCCGCCTCAATGCGTGTCAGGTCCATGCGTCCTCACGCCAAAGCCGCCCGGTCCACGGGAACCGTGCGGCGCGGTTGCAGGTGGCTGCGTGGTCTTCTCGCCTGGGTACGATACCGGTCGGACCGAGGCACTTCGGGCTTGTCCGGGACGGAGCTACGCCTCCCGGGGAAGCAGGCCGCAATGCCTGGCCGGCACATGCAGGACCACTTCATCTCCAATGCGATGGGGCCGACGGCGGACCATGCTGATGATGTGCAGACGCACGCCATTGGCCAGTTCGACAAAATAGCTGGTTTCCCCGCCCATGTAACTGCGATCGTAAATCTTACCGGGGTAATAATTCAAGTCCGTGGACTCCAGTTCCTCGTCGGCAAGGTCCGGGCTGGTCACGTTGATCTTTTGCGCGCGCATGACCAAATGCACGTCCTGCCCCTGGCGCCAGCGTCCCACATGGTCTGCCGTGAACTCCAGCCCCTCGGCGATACGCACGCGTACCTGGTCGTTGTCCAGCACTTCCAGCACCCTGGCATCGAAAAAATTGGCGTGTCCCAGAAAGTCGGCCACGAAATAGTTGTCGGGATAATCGTACACGTCCTCGGGCGTACCTTCCTGCTGCTTACGCCCGTCCTTCATCACCACGATCTTGTTGGACATGGACAAGGCCTCGCGCTGGTCGTGCGTCACGAACAGGGTGGTGAGGTTGAGCTGCTGCTGGATGTTGTCGATCTCCATGCGCATTTCCTCACGAAGCTTCTCATCCAGTGCGGAAAGCGGTTCATCCATGAGCAGCACATCCGGCTCGATGACAATGGCCCTGGCCAGGGCGATACGCTGCTGCTGGCCTCCGGAAAGCTGGGAGGCGTAGCGTTTTTCCACGCCCGGCAAACGCACCATTTCCAGTGCCTGGGCAACTTTTTCACGCATCTCCTCGCGGGAGACGTTGCGATATTTGAGACCAAAGGCCACGTTCTCGAAAATGGTCTTATGGGGAAACAGGGCGTAGTTCTGAAAGATCATGCCCAAATTCCGTTTATGGATGGGCGTATCGTTGATGCGGCGGCCCTTGATGTAGATGTCCCCTTTGGTGGGAGTCTCCAACCCGGCAATCATGCGCAGGATGGTGGTCTTTCCACATCCGGAAGGACCGAGCAGGGTCACCAGTTCGCCGGTTTCAATGGTCAGGTCGGTTTCCTGCACGGCCACGGTCTTGCCGAAACGCTTCATCAACCCCTGGAGCCGCACGGCTGGCTCATGGCCGACAGCGTCCCGGGAGGGGGACGCGGCCGCCTCGGGTACGGCCCCGGAAGAACCGGACGCTTGCGGAACGTGCGGGGCATGGGAACTGTGCCGAGTGTCGGGACTGTGGTTCTGCACGAATGTTTTCCTTTGGTTGTGTTGGGGAAAGGGAGGCCCGCCCGTTGCGGACCTCCACGTCATGTTTGCGATTCAGGCCGCTGTGGCGACAGGCTCCGGCCGAACATTCGCTCCGCCGGAAAAGCCGCCAGGCTCCGAACAAAAGGCTCTTAGGCTCCGGCCATGATGCGGTCCCACATCTCG
Organism: Paucidesulfovibrio gracilis DSM 16080; assembly: GCF_900167125.1. Lineage (NCBI taxonomy): Bacteria > Pseudomonadati > Thermodesulfobacteriota > Desulfovibrionia > Desulfovibrionales > Desulfovibrionaceae > Paucidesulfovibrio > Paucidesulfovibrio gracilis. The sequence goes on along the minus strand of NZ_FUYC01000002.1, from coordinate 209,379 downwards.
GCCCATTCCAGTTGATGCCCATTCCAATATTCGGGAACACCAAACAGATATCCGTCCAGCTTGCCCGTGGGGTCGAAGGCAGGCAGCGCACGCACGGTGTCGGACAGCTCCACCTTGGTGGGATCCAGGGATGGCGGATATTTCTGGGCCTCTGCCACGGCCACGGCCGCTTCCGGCTCCAGCATGTAGTTGAGCAGCTGCTGCGCCACATCCGTATCCGACCCCTTGAGCACAAAGATGCACTCCTGCCAGGAATACGTTCCCTCGGGCTGCAGATAGCCGATGGGATGCCCCTGCTCCTGCAAGTGCGCCACACGTCCGGACCAGGCCGGAGTGGCATAGATTTCCTCGTTGGCCAAAAGACTCATAAGCTCCGCACCGGATCCCCAGTACTTCTTGACCAGGTCGCGCTGCTTGCGGAGCGCGGCCCAGACCTTATCCAGGTCGGTGATGTCGTTGGGGCTTTGGCCCGTGGCCAGGGCCGCGTACCAAATGTTGGTGCGCCAGTCTGTCCAGGAACCGAGCTTGCCCTTGAGACGTTCGTCAAAAAGCAATCCCGCGCCCAGTTTCTCGGCCTGTTCCTTGGACACGTATTTGGTGTTGTAGGCGATGCCGGTCTGCCCCAGATCGTAGGGAACAGCGGACAGACTCTTCGGCGTGATGGCCCGGTACGGCTCGACCATGGCGGTCATGACATTGGCCAGATTGGGGATGCCGCTCTCGTCCAACTCGGAATGGAATCCCAACCCCACATACCGCGCGTAGTCAAACACGCCGGAGAGGTGCGCCAGGTTGAATTCGCCTCCCGGAGGATACGAGGCCTTCACTCGGGTGAGGTAGGAGTCCATGTTGCCGAACTCGCCGTCAATGACGTCAATGCCCGTGGCCTTGGTGAACGGTTCGAACGCATACGTGCGGAAGGCTTCCGAGGTGGTGCCTCCCCAGCCGTCGAAACGGATGGACTGAGCCGCCTGCGCCGAACGCAACAAGCCGAAGGGACCGCCGCACAACCCTGCGGCAGCGCCCGCGATACCCAGGAACCGTAAAAAATCGCGTCGAGAGACGTGGCCGGCCTGGTACCGGGCGTGTACGTCGTTTAGCCGCCTGCTCCACTCCTTGCCTTTGTGGTCGTCCATGATGTGTCCTCCTCTGAATTTGGCCCGGTTCAGCCGGGCATGCGTTGCGCCCCGGGGGGACGTCGTCGCGCTTTGCCGCTCCGGGCAGGATCCCGTCTCCATCAACCTCCGCGCGCAAACCGGCGGGCCAGATACCCGGCCAAAAGCGGCGTGGAAACAGTGAGCACGATCATGACCGCGCCCAACGCGTTGATCTCGGGACTGATGGAGTTGCGAAGCATGCCGAAAATTTTCACCGGCACGGTCTGATTGCCGGCAGTGGCCCAAAACAGTGTGGCCGTGATGTCGTCAAATGAAATGGTGAACGAGAACAGCATTCCGGCCAGGATGGCGGGCATAAGCAACGGAAAGGTGATCTCGCGGAACGTTTGCAGCGGATTGGCCCCCAGCGACTTGGCCGCTTCCTCATAGTCGGTGCGGATGCCCACGAGCCGGGCCTGCACCACCAGCAGCACGTACGGCAGGGTGATGACCACGTGGCCGATGAGCAGCATGGCGAAGCTCTTGGGCTGCTGGAGCCAGCGCATGAACAGCAGCAGGGCCACGCCCAGAATCACCTCCGGAACCATGATGGGTGCCAACAGCAGGGTATTCAGGCTGTTCTTGCCGGGAAAGTCGTACCGTACGAACGCCATTGCTGCGGGAATGGCCACAGCCGTGGTGCAGATGGCCGTCAGCCCCCCCAACACCAGGGAATTGCCGAATGCCTCCAGAATGTCGGCATTGCCTGCCAATTCCGCGTACCAGCGCAGGCTGAACCCGTCCATGGGGAAGGATCCGAACTGCTGCGGATTGAAGGAAAGGATCACCACCACGGCGATGGGGGCGAACATGAATACGTAGACCAGGGTCGTGTAGAGCCGGATTAGAGACCAGCCGGTGATTTTGAACATTCGGATACCGCCCTATTGCATGGCCTTGAAGACCTGGTTGATGCCCAGATAGCGATTGTAGGTCCAGACGATGGTGCCCACCAGGAGCAGCAGAATCACGCTGATGGCCGAGCCGAACGGCCAGTCCAACGTGCCGATGACCCGCTTGAAAATCAGGTTGGCGATCATCTCGTTACCCGGTCCGCCCAGGATCATGGGCGGCAGATACGTTCCCGCGGACAGCACGAAAACCAGCAGACTGCCTGCGCTCACCCCGGGCAGGGACAGAGGCAGCGTCACCTCGCGAAAGGCCTGCCATTCGGTGCAGCCCATGGACCGGGCCGCCTCGAGCAGACTCCGGTCGATGCCTTCCAGACTCACGTAGATATTCAGGATCATGAACGGCAAAAGATACTGGATCAGCCCCATGAGCACGGCTCCCTCGTTGTAGAGCATGCCGAAAGGCTCCTGGATGATCCCGGCGGATACCAGCAGATAGTTGATCAGGCCCGTGTCGCCCAGGATATTGATCCAGGACAGGGTCCGGATGATGAAGCTGATCCAAAACGGCAGCATGATCAGAAGCATGAGCAAAGACTTGAATCGCGTTTTGCTGCGATAGAAAAAATAGGCCGGGATGTAGCCCATGACCAGGCAGAGGAATACGCACTCCAGGCTCACGCGAATGGTACGCAACAGAATGGAGGGATAGAAAAAATCCTGGAAGAACTTTGCATAGTTGCCGAACTGGAAGGCCACAATATCCGCCCCCGACGGGGCGCGAAGCCAAAAACTGTACACCACGATAAAACAAACGGGGACCACGAGCAGCAGGAAGACGGCGCTAAGCGAGGGAGCCAGCAACGCCCAGGGTCGCCAGCGGGAGTGCTGATTTTCATTCATGGGAACAACTTCTCTCCACCCCCGATTCGGAGGTACTCTGAACTAACATTTTTGTTAATGGGTTGTTTGTTACTAGGTGGATTTTTAAATTAAGTCAAGGTCATATTCCTTTTTTTGTCTCATACATATTATTGGAGGACCATTCAGCACTTTTTTTAAACTCATTTTTTCAAAAATCAAAAAAATTTTTACCTATTTTATCACTACAAAAATCATTTTCAGCTTTTCAACACAACTTAAGCGAAACGTTAGGAATCCTACGGTTGCATACGTTCAAAAGAACTATTTTGATTTTTTTGAATTTTCTGTTAGATTCTTGAAAAATAGTTACCCAAGGCAGACTGACTAAAAATCGCCTTACAACGCTTTCGTCAAATGAACCACGTTTACCATCGACAGAATACGAGTACAGGTCTGGATTTCGACCTGTAATTGCTTTTTTTGAAATTACGTGTCGAAAAGAGATCGGCACACCTACCGGAGTTTCGAATGGTCTTCACGCTTCGTAAAAAACGAACCACCCCCGCCATCAGGAAATACATCGGAGAATCGCAAAAATCCGTCCCCAAATTGGCGCGGGAGCTGGGCCTCAGCGAGTCCACGGTACGCAAATGGCGAAAACGCGCCGAAGGCTACGAGGAAAATCGGCGCGCCCGTCCCTCGCGCACCTCCTTCACCCCGGACCAACAGGCGCTCATCGTGGAAATCAGGCGCTCCATGCTCCTCTCCCTGGACGATCTGCTCGCCGTGGTGCGCATGTTCATTCAGCCATCCTGTTCCCGTTCGTCACTGGACCGGCTCCTGCGACGTCACGGCGTCTGCCGCATCGCCGACCTGGTACCCGATCCTGAGGAACACCGCCGCGTACTGCGCGAATACAAGTCCTATCTTCCAGGGTTCATGCGGGTGCATGAGCGCACCCTGCCCCGGGTGCAGCATGAGGAATTCCGGAAACATCTGTTCATGGCCGTGGACCGCTCCTCGGGCTGGCTCTTCCTGGAAGCTCGGGAAGACGGATCCCCTGAGGAGGCGGCCGCATTCTTACGCGACCTTTCAGACGGAGCGCCCTTTCATCTGCGCCGGATACTCACGGCGGACCGCCCCCTGTTCCGCCCGGCCGAGGAAGACCCCGATCCCTTTGGCCTGGCCTGCGAGGAGCTTGGCGTGGAGCACGTCACCTATCCGGCCCGCACCCAGGAATCGCACCAGCCTCTGCCCGACCACGCAGGGACCACAGCCTCGCAGCCTTCCTCCTTTGCCTCGTCCGAGGAGATCGAAAAAAAACTGCTGGCCCACGCCCACGTCTACAACAACCACATCCCCCTGATGACCATGGGACGCCTCACGCCCGTGGAAAAACTGGCCCGCTTCCACGAAGCGCACCCAGACCTCTTCAAACGGCATCCAGGGGAATTGGCCGCGTATCCGGACCAGGAAAAATACCTTTTTTACCAAACCAAGAAGGAACAGCCCATCATTGCCGGAGCCGAAGGCATCTACATGTGGGACACGCGGGGCAAGCAGTATCTGGACGGATGTTCCGGGGCCGTGGTGAATAACATCGGCCATGGCAACCGCCGTGTCATTGCCGCGGTGGAACGCCAGTCCCGCCAAACCTTCTTCGCCTACCGCACCCAGTTCGAAAACCGCCCCTCGCAGGAGCTGGCCCGGCAGCTCGTGGAGCATTCCGCTCCCCACCTGAACCGGGTCTTTTTCGTTTCCGGCGGTTCCGAGGCCGTGGAATCGGCCATGAAGGTCTGCCGTCAGTATTTCTTCAATCTCGGGGAAGGGTCGCGGTACAAGTTCGTCAGCCGGGTGCCCGCCTACCACGGCTCCACCCTGGGCGCCCTGTCCCTGACGTCCTACGCCCCTCTGGAAGTGGCCTTCAAACCCCTGGTGCGGGACAATCCCAAAATTCCGGCCCCCACCTGCTACCGCTGCGTGTACCACAAGCAATATCCGGACTGTGAGCTGGAGTGCGCCTGGGCGTTGGAAAAAACCGTGCTGGAACAGGGACCGGATAATATTGCGGCCTTTGTGGTGGAACCCGTGGGCGGGGCCAGCACCGGCGCTCTGGTGCCGCCGGACGAATATTTCGGCATCATCCAGCACATCTGCCGTAAATACGGCATTTTCCTTGTGCTGGACGAAGTCATGACCGGATTCGGCCGTACCGGAAAACTCTTCGCCTACGAACATTGGGGGGTGCAAGCCGATGTGGTGGCCCTGTCCAAGGGCATTGCCTCGGGCTACTATCCCCTCGGGGCCATCCTGACCACGGATGAGATCGTGGATGTCGTGGTCCGGCGCGGCGGATTCGCCCACGGCCATACCTATGCGGGTAACCCCATGGCCTGCGCCGTGGGGCAGGAGGTGCTTCGCGTCATCATGGAGGACAAGCTCCCGGAAAACGCGGACCGCATGGGAAAAATCCTGCTCAAAGGCTTGAATCGGCTCGGTCGCAAGCACCGCTTTATCGGCGAGGTGCGCGGCCTGGGACTGCTCACGGCCCTGGAACTGGTGCGCGACCCACAAACCCGGGAGCCCTTCCCCCCGGAATGGAACGCGGCCATGCTGCTCACGGACAACGCCTTTGCCGACGGCCTGCTGATTTATCCCCGCCGATCCATCAACGGACTCTACGGCGACCATGTGCTCGTGGCGCCCCCCCTGATCGTGCGGGAGGCGCAAATCGCCGAGCTTCTGGAAAAACTGGATAAGGCGCTGACCCGGACGGCCGACCATCTGAACGCCCTGGAAACGACCCTGGCCGAGGAACGCGCCTCCGGCCCTACGCCCGCCACGCCCTATTATCGCTGATTTTTCTCCTGAACCGCACAACCGCAACGGAGGCCGCGCCATGCCCCCCACATTGCCCCCCGCCATCGACAAAACCACGGACCCTGCCACGACCCTGGCCCGCATCGCGAACAACAGTTCCGTCATGGTGGGCGGATTCGGCTCACCGGGGACGCCCTTCACCTTGCTGGCCGCCCTGTTGCAACGCGCTCCGCACGGTCTGACCGTGATTAAAAACGACGCCAACGAACAGGGCATCGGCGTATCCACGCTCATGGAAGCGGGCTGCGCCCGTCGGTTCGTTGTCTCGCACATGGGGCTTAACAGCGCGGTCATCGAGATGATGAACCAGGGGGAACTGGAAGTGGAAATGCATCCCCAGGGGCTGCTGGCCGAAAAAATCCGCGCCGCAGGTGCCGGGCTGACCGGAATCCTGACGGATATCGGCCTGGACACCATCCTGCGGGAAAAGCGACAAACCATGGAATTTCAGGGGCAAACCTGCATCGTGGAACCGTCCCTGCGGGCGGATGCCGCCCTGATTCACGCTGCCCGGGCCGACCGCTGGGGCAACCTGGTATTTGAAAAAACCGCACGCAACTTCAATCCGCTCATGGCCACGGCAGCCGACCTCGTCATCGTGGAGGCGCTGGAAATCGTGGACATCGGCGAACTGGATCCGGACCATATTCACCTCCCGGGTGCGTTCGTGGACCATGTCGTACCGGCGGACACCACCCTGTCAGACTACGGAGTGCTCAAGCATCATGTCGCCCAAACATAAAATCGCCAAACGCGCCGCCCGGGAACTGCAAAACGGCCAGGTGGTCAACCTGGGCATCGGACTGCCCACCCTGCTGCTGAACCATACACCCGAGGATCTGGAGATCTTCGTACACAGCGAGAACGGCGTCCTGGGCATGGGTCCGCGCTGCCCGGCGTGTCAGGCTCATCCCGCGCTCATCGATTCGGGAGGGGATTACATCGCCGTCCGCTCCGGTGCGGCATTTTTCGATTCCGCGCTCTCCTTTGCACTGGTCCGCGGCGGGCGGCTGGACGTGGCTGTGCTCGGTGCGCTGGAAGTGGCGGAAAACGGCGACCTTGCCAACTGGATCATCCCTGGAAAATTTGCCCCAGGCATTGGCGGTGGCATGGAACTGGCCCAAAAGGCCCGCCGCGTCATCGTGACCACCACCCACACCACGCGGTCCGGTGCGCCCAAACTCCTGCGCTCCTGCACTCTGCCCGTCACGGCCAAAGCCTGCGTGCACCGGATCATCACGGAACTGGCCGTGCTGGATCCCACGCCCCAGGGACTGCTTCTGCGAGAACTGGCCCACGGCGTCCGGCCGGAGGACGTTTTGGACAAGACTGAGGCCCGGGTCATTCTGCCCGAGGACGACCCGCCCCGTTTCTGATCCATGCCCCCATGCCGCCATGCCCCGCGACCAGCGGACAATTTGCCACCGGAACCCAAGGAAGGCGCTTGAACACCAAGGAACAAAAAATTCTGGATACCGTGACGTCCCTGGAGGACGATCTGTTTGATTTCACGGCCCGACTGGTGGCCCAACCCAGCACCGTGGGGCATGAAAAAGGCGCCCTGCGGCTCATGGCCGATGAACTCAGCCGGTTGGACCTCCCTTTGCGGCATGTCCCCATCGACTATACCGCCCTGAGCGTACACCCCGGATTCGCCCCGGTCCCCTGGGCCGAACACGACCGCTGGAACGTTGTGGCCCGGCTGGAGCCGGACCATACCGCTCCGGAAGGTCTGGACGGCCGAAGCGCCGTGTTCAACGGTCATTTGGATGTGGTCAGCCCGGAACCGCTGGACCTTTGGACCCGTGATCCCTTCCGGCCCGAAGTGGAGGACGGCTGGATGTACGGCCGGGGCAGCGGCGATATGAAATCGGGCGTGGCAGCCATGACCTATGCGGCCCATGCCCTACGCAAAGCAGGATTCGGTCTGGCCGCCCCCCTGATCATCGAAACAGTCATCGAGGAGGAATGCTCGGGCAACGGTGCGCTGGCCTGCCGCGCCGCCGGAGTGGACGCGGACGCGGTGCTCATCCCCGAACCCTTTGGTCCCCGTCTGCTCACGGCCCAGGTGGGCGTGCTCTGGTTCCGCATTGTTGTGGGCGGACGCCCCGTACACGTCCAGGAGGCCGACACCGGAGCCAACGCCCTGGAAAAATGTTTCCCACTGATCCAGGCTCTGCGGGAGCTGGAACAGGAGTGCAACAACGCTCCCCTTCCGCCACCATACGACGACATGGATCACCCTCTGCATCTCAACGTGGGCGTTCTGAAAAGCGGGGACTGGCCGTCCACAGTGCCGGCCTCAGCCGAATTCCACTGCCGCATGGCTTATCCACCCGGCCAAGGCTTCGAGGACATTCGCGCCCGTGTGGTACAAACCGTGGCCCGGGCCGCCAAACAGGATCCCTGGCTGGAGGCCAACCCGCCGGAAGTGGATTTTTACGGATTCCGGTCCGACGGGCATATCGAATCCCGCCAGGCTCCACCCCTGGCCACCCTGAATGAGTGCCATCGCGACCTCACCGGGCAGCATGCGCAGGAATACATATCCACCTGCACCACGGACCTGCGTGCCTTTTACTCCCACGGTACGGCCCGGGGCTGCTGCTATGGGCCGGTGGCCGAACGCATCCACGGCCCGGACGAACGCGTGAACCTGGAAAGCGTGCTGCATACGGCCCGGGCCTACGCCCTGTTCGCGGCCCGCTGGTGCGGACTCGTGGAATAACACAACCAAAGGAGCCACCATGTCCATGCGAGAAGTGGTCATTGCCGGATATTTACGAACCGCTCAATCCCGCGCCCGGCCCAAGGATCCGGAGCGGGATTGGTTCCACGCCCTGCGCGCCGACGACCTGCTCTGCGCTCTGCTCCCCGAACTGCTGGAACGCACCGGAATGCGCGGCGCGGACCTGGACGACTTTCTCGTGGGCTGCGCCCTGGGCGTGGCGGAAAACTGGACTTTCGGCGGCCGCACCCCCATTTTCCAGGCCAATCTGCCGGAAACCGTACCGGCCCGTTTTCTCGACCAGCAATGCGGCTCGGGCATGGCCGCCATCCACATGGGATACCTGGAAATCGCTTCCGGGTACGCCGACACGGTCCTGGCCTGCGGCATGGAGCACATGACCCGCGTTCCCATGGGACCAACCCTGTTTGAAAACGGCACCATCAGCATGAATCCAGCGCTGTTCACGGACGACCGCTACGACCATTGGGACATGAATACCACCATGGTCATGGGCCGAACCGCAGAAAAGCTTTGGAAGCAAAGTACCTTTTCACGTCGGGACATGGATGCCTTCGGCGTGCGCTCCCATCAATTGGCGGTCAAGGCCAGAGAACAAGGCTTCTTTGACGGGGAAATCCTGCCCCTGGACGCCCCCCAAGCTGATGGAACCACCCTGCGCGTCGACCGGGACCAGGCCGTGCGGGACAATGCGGATCTGGACGGCATGGCCGGACTGACCCCAATTTTCGACAAGGAAAACGGCGGCATCACCGCAGGGAACGCCTCTCCTCTAAATTCCGGCGCCGCAGCCATGCTGCTCATGACCCGCGAACGCGCCGCCGAGCTGGGCATCCAGCCCCTGGGTGCAATCCGGTCCATTGGGTTTGCAGGCGTGGACCCCACGGTCATGGGTACGGCTCCCGTGCCTGCCGTGCGCATGGCCCTGGAAAAAGCCGGATACGCCGTGGATGACATGGACTATTGGGAAATCAACGAAGCCTTTGCCATCGTGGTACTCCACGCCATGCGGCAACTCGGTCTCCCTGCGGGACGGATCAACGTCAAAGGCGGAGGTCTGGCCCTGGGTCATGCCATGGGAGCCACGGGAGTGCGGCTCGTGGGTACGCTGGCCCGCATTCTGGAAGCTGAACAAGGCAGGTTCGGCTGCGCCGCCTCCTGCATCGGCGGGGGCCAGGGCGTGGCAACCATCATCGAACGCATCTGAAGCACTTGTCATACAACCATTGACAACACCTCGACATTGGAGGAATATTTATGGTCAGCAACAACGATTTACTCCGGCGCCGCCAAGAGGCCATACCCCAGGGACCGGCCAACATGTTGCCCGCATTTGCAGCCCAGGCCCGGGGAGCCACCATCACGGACGTGGAAGGGCGGGAGTATATCGACTTTGCCGGAGGCATCGGCGTGGTCAACACGGGCCACTGCCACCCCAAGGTGGTGCGGGCCGTGCAGGAACAGGCGGAAAAATTCCTGCACACCTGCTTCCACGTCGTTATGTATGAAGGATACGTGGAGCTGGCCGAACGTCTCAACGCCCTGGCTCCTGGAGACTTTGCCAAGAAATCGTTCTTTCTCAATTCCGGTGCCGAAGCCGTGGAAAACGCGGTGAAGATCGCACGCTACGAAACCGGCCGCCCTGCGGTTATTGCCTTTCAAAACGGATTCCACGGCCGTAGTCTGTTGACCATGAGCCTGACCAGCAAGGTCAAGCCGTACAAATATCGGTTTGGACCGTTCGCTCCGGAGGTTTACCGCGCCCCCTACGCCTACTGCTACCGCTGCCCGCTGGGGCTGACGCATCCAGCCTGCGGAGCGGCCTGCGCCGACTATTTGGAAGAATTTTTCGTATCCCACGTGGCTGCCGAACGCACCGCGGCCCTGGTGGTGGAACCGATCCAGGGCGAGGGCGGATTCGCCACGCCGCCACCTGAATACTTTCCCCGGCTGCGAAGTATTTGCGACAAATACGGCATCCGGCTCATCGTGGATGAAGTGCAAAGCGGATTCGGCCGCACAGGGACGCTGTTCGCCATCGAACACTGGGGCGTGGCCCCGGATATGATCACCGTGGCCAAATCCCTTGCCGGTGGCATGCCGCTTTCCGGCGTGGTGGGCCGGGCCGAAATCATGGACGCTCCCCACGTGGGCGGCCTGGGCGGCACCTACGGCGGCAGTCCCACAGCCTGCGCCGCGGCCTTGGCCGTGCTGGACATACTCCTGGAGGACGGGCTGCTGCATCGCGCCCAAGAACTGGGCCGGCACGTGCGCAAAGTCTTTGACGGCTTTCAGCAGGAATTTGAAATCGTGGGAGATGTTCGTGGCCTTGGTCCCATGCTGGCGCTGGAACTGGTACAAGACCGCCAGACCAAAACGCCAGCCGCGGACAAGGCCAAGGCTCTTGTGGCCCACTGCCGGGCGCAGGGGCTGATCATCCTGGCCTGCGGCAATTTCGGCAACGTCATCCGCACCCTCATGCCGCTGGTGATCACGGATCAGGAACTGGACCGCGGCCTGTCCATCCTCAAGGACGGCCTGCACGCCGTCAGCGGTTGAAGAACGGCCTGCGCGCCGTCAGCAGTTAAGGACGCGGGGCGCATACAACTGAAAGGAGAGACATGTTCGGAGCTTACGGGCGCATGTTGCGCATTGACCTGACCCGGCGCTGGTATGACATCGTGCCCCTTTCCGAGGAATTTTTGACCCGACACCCCGGAGGCAAGGTTCTGGGTACCCGGCTGTTGCTGGACGAGAACCCGCCCGGCACCGAACCCCTCGGCCCGGACAACCGCCTCATCTTCACCACGGGTCCGGCCTGCAACGGTCCCAGCTGGGGAGGCAGCCGCTACGGCGTGTATACCAAATCCCCGCTCACGGGGCTGTATCTGGAGTCCTACGCCGGAGGGAAACTCCCGGAATCCATGGACGCGGCGGGTTTCGATGCCGTGGTCATCACCGGCCGCGCCGACCGGCCCACAGTCCTGGCAATCCACCCCAATGGATGCGACTTTCATTTGGCCCGCGACCTCTGGGGTATGGAGACCTACCAGGCCGAGGATGCCGCGGTGCAACGCTTCGCCCCCGTGGGCTATTCCCGACCGGGAGCCGTGGTCATCGGTCCGGCCGGGGAAAAACAGGTCTGCTTTGCCCTGCTGGAAAATGATTACTGGCGCAGTGCCGGACGGGGCGGCGCCGGAGCGGTCATGGGGTCCAAACAACTCAAGGCCGTGGTCTTTGCCGGAAACCGAAAACGCCCCCTGGCCGATCCGGAAGGCGCTTCCGACTATGCCAAGCAATTTCTCGCGGCGGGGAAGGATACGCCCGGAGCCAAGGGATACAAAAAATTCGGCACCACGGCCATGGTCGCCTTGATGAATACCGCGGGCGCGTTCCCAGCCAAGTATTGGAGCCAAGGCAGCTGCGACCATTGGGAACAGCTCTCCGGCGAGACCTTTCACGCGGAACACGATGTCCGGCCCCACGCCTGCCGCAAATGCTTCATGGCCTGCGGCCGCATGACCACGGTGCGCGGCGGACGGCACAACGGCCTGCGACTGGAGGGACCGGAATACGAAACCATCTATGCCTTCGGCGGCCTGTGCATGATCGACGACATGGCCGAGATCGTGCACCTCAACGACCTCTGCGACCGGCTCGGTCTGGATACCATCACCGCAGGCAACCTCTGCGGCCTGACCATTGAGGCGGGCCTTCGCGGACGCATCGACCAGGCACCGGGATACAACGATCCCGAAGGCTGCGCCGAACTGCTGCGGAACATGGCCGCCCGCCAGGGAATCGGAGAGATTCTGGCCCAGGGCATCCGCCACGCGGCCCGGGAATGGGCCATGGAAGACATGGCCGTACACGTCAAAGGCATGGAACCGCCGGGTTATGACCCCCGTGCCCTCCAGGGCATGGGCCTGACCTATGCGACCACGGCGCGGGGTGCGTGTCACTTGCGCACCACCTTTTACAAGCCGGAGCTGGCGGGCATGATTCCGCCCGATCAGGTGGAGGGCAAGGCCGAACTGCTCATCGACTTTGAGGACCGTCTCGCCCTGTTCGACAACCTGATCCTCTGCCGATTCTACCGGGACATGTATACCTGGGAAGAACTGGGCCGACTCATGGAACGGCTCACGGGCCTGCCCGGAGATAAAAAATCACTGCAACGCCTGGGAGCCAGGGCCGTGCAGCTCAGTCGAGAGTTCAATCTGCGCGAAGGTCTGACCACGGACATGGACCGACTCCCCTCCCGTCTGACCCGTGAAGCCCTGCCCGACGGCAAACACCTCAGCCGCGAGGCCATGGACCGCATGGTGGCGGACTACTACCGCCTCCGCGGTTGGAGTATGGAAACCTGACCAGGGGGGGGGCGCGGCCAGGAGTGACCGCTGCCCGCGTTCCCGCTGGATCAGTTGGTCGGGTATTTCCCAGCCTCATCCAAGGCGGAGCGGATCTTTTTCTCCATGGTCTCCAGCCCTTGTCCCAGGGTCCGGACCAACCGTCGCGCCGTGCCGGGCGAAAGCACCACACGTTGGTGCACCACCCCGGTCGCGGGGTCGGAACGGTGACGATTTCCCAATTCCAGCACCACTTCCTCGGCTCCTACATAGACATTAAAAATGTCGTAATACTGATATTCCAGCTCGGGATCGGCCTGAATATGCAATGCGTTCCCTTTTTGGTCCACGGCTTGTTTTCCCACGGCATGCTCCATGTGTCTGCAAGAGATAAAAAGCGGGGCCACGCCTGAGCGCGACCCCGCCGATTCATCCTATTCAGCCCGGAAACGCTATTCCGCTTCCTCGGCCTTTTTCTTCTTTTTCTTGGGCAGGTGCCCTTTTTCGCTCATGGTCACCTTTTGCGGTGCCGGGCCACGGTGGACGCTCTTCATGCTCAGGGCGTGGGTCGGGCAAACCGTGACGCAATGGCCGCAATAAATGCAGGCGTAGGGGTCACATTCCCAGGTCTCGGTTTTTTTGTCCACCGTGATGCACAGGGACGGGCATTTCCGCATGCAGGAACCGCAAAGAATGCAGTCCTCGGCATTGATGACCAATTCCCCGCGATAGCGGTCAAACGGCTCGCGGACCACAAAGGGATATTTCCTGGTGGCGGGTTTTTTCGCCGCATTCTTCAATACGCTGGGCGTCAGAAACAGCATGGTGGTCCCCCTACCTTTCCGTGCAGGAGATGCACGGGTCGATGGACAACACGATGACCGGCACGTCGGCCAGCTCGCAATTGGGCACCATGGCCAGCAACGGCGGCACGTTGGCGAACGTGGGCGTGCGGATGCGCATGCGGTCCAGGTTCTTTTTGCCGCTGGCCTTGATGTAGTACACGCATTCACCGCGCGGTTGTTCCACACGCATGAAACCCTCGCCCTCGGGGTTGCCCTTGACCTTGGCGGCCAGATCGCGATCCCCGCGAGGCACCTTGGCAATGGCCTGGCGTACCAGGTCGATGGACTGGAGCACCTCGCGGAACCGCACGGCCCCACGCGCCCAGGAGTCGCCCGAGGTCTCCACCACGGGTTCGAAATCCAGATGCCTGTACCCGCCGTACTTGAGCATACGCATGTCCGACTTGACGCCGGAGCCGCGCAGGGTCGGGCCGGCCGCGCCCAGTTCCCAGGCCTGCTCGTAGGTCAATACGCCCTTGCCCACAGTACGGGACTTGACCGTATAGTCGTTGAGCATGGTGGACTGGATTTCCTTCAGCTCCTTCTCGATGATCCGCAGCTCGCTTTCGATCCAGTCGCGCTGTTCCTGACTCAGGTCCGCGCGCACGCCGCCGATGACGTTTACGGACACGATGACGCGGTTGCCCGCGGTGGCCTCGTTGATGTCCATGATGCGTTCGCGGATTTTCCAAATCTGCATGAACAGCGCCTCAAACCCGAAAGCATCGGCAAAAAGGCCGAGCCAGAGCAGGTGGGAGTGCATGCGGTGCAGTTCGGACCAGATCACACGAAGAATTTCCGCACGTTTGGGGACTTCGATGCCCATCATCTCTTCAATGGTCTGCGAGTAGCAAACCGCGTGGATCATGGAGCAGATGCCGCAAACGCGTTCACAAACCTGGATCATCTGGTGGTAGTCGCGCTTGGCCACCAGCATTTCCAGACCACGGTGAACATATCCCAAAGCCGGAATGGCTTCCTTGACGATTTCATCCTCGACCACCAGCTTGAGGTGGATCGGCTCCGGCAACACCGGATGCTGGGGGCCGAAGGGAATAACGGTACGTGCCATGTTCGTCCCCCTTTAGTTGGTTCCCGCGACCTTGCAATTGTTCACGAGGGGCACCACGGTGACCTCCTCTTCCAAGTACAGGGTGCGATTAAAGTCGAGCACCAGGCCCGAGAATTTCATACCGAAGAGATCCTGCAACTCGTTCTCTGCCAGCAGAGCGCCGAAGTACACGCCGGAGATGCTGGGCATGGCCTCGGCCAACGGATGGTCCGAAAGCCGCAGGTGCGTCACTTCAAAGTCCTTTTCAAAGTGGTACAGCACGTCTACCGCGTCCTCGGCCGTAAGAGCCGTGGAAATGGTCACGAAGCGGCACCCTTCGTTCTTCATATTCATGACCTCGCTGACGAGATTGTCGCGGGTCACGCTGATTTCATTCCCTTTCACGTCGATTTCCCCTTGCGGAGCGGCCTTACCCGGCCTGCTCCACCTTTTGCTGGAATTTCTTCAGCCCTTCCACGACGCCGTCAATGATGGCCTCGGGTTTGGCCGGGCAGCCCGGGACGTATACGTCCACGGGGATGACCTTGTCCACGCCGCCCACGACGTTGTAGGCGTCGCGGAATACGCCGCCCGTGGCGCCGCACGCGCCAATGGCGATGACGGCCTTGGGTTCGGGCATCTGGTCGTAGATGTTCTTGAGCACCTTTTTGTTGCGGTGGTTCACCGTTCCGGTGACCAGCAACACGTCGGCGTGCTTGGGGTTACCCACGTTGACCACGCCGAACCGCTCCACATCGTACAGTGGTGTAAGGCAGGCCAGCACCTCGATATCGCAGCCGTTGCAGCTCCCGCAGTCGAAGTGCATGATCCACGGGGACTTGGCGCGAGAATTCTTGATAATCGATTTGAACATATCCCTACCCCGCGTACAGCCAGATGAGGTTCACGACGGACATGGCCAGTCCAACGCTCCAGACGTACTTGAGCATCCAGCGCCACGTCATGCGGGCCATGGTGTTGTCGATGAGAATTTCCAGGAAGTAGGTGCCGATGAGCAACAGCGCCATCCAGTACCAGCTGGTGGTCCAGAACAAGGCGCACACGCCCAGCAGCAGCACGGTTTCGTACCAGTGGGCCACCTCGGTGAGCGCCAGATACGGCCCGGAATACTCCGTGAGTACGCCCTTGACCAGTTCCTGGTGTCCGTGGTGCGAGGTGGAGAAGTCAAAAGGCGACTTCCGCAATTTGATGGTCAGCGTATAGGTCAGCACAATATAGGCCAGAGGAAGCTGCGCAATGAGCGGCTTTTCCACGGCCCAGGCAGCGCTGATGTCGAAGCTGCCCGTCGCCAGATAGATGCACACGAACACCAACACCAACAGCGGCTCATAGGTGAGCACCTGGATGAGTTCGCGTTGCGCCCCCACCTGACTGTAAGGCGAACGTCCGGCCATGGCGCCCATGACCAGAAACACCGCGCCCACGGCCTGGACAAAGAAAACCAGCAGCAGGTCGGATTGCAGGAAGAACAGCGTGCAGGCCACAGCCGCGGCAATCACATAGACCCAGGCGCAGATGATCTGCCACTTGTTCAGGGCCAGGGCTTCCTTGCCGAACAGTTTGAGCACGTCGTAGAAGGCCTGCATGATGGGCGGTCCCTGCCGGGACTGGAGCCGGGCCGTGATGCGGCGGTCGATGCCCGCGAGCAGCCCGCCTACCAGCGGAGCCACCACCAGGCCGAGTATGATGAGAATCAGTTCTTTCATTTTACAGCCCCCCTCCGATCATAAGCACGATGAGCGCCGCGCCCGCGATGTTGACCCACATGGTCAGCTTCTGCTCGCCGAACAGCTCGGACAGGTAGAGGTTGCCCGCGCCGAATTCCACGGGCTGGTTCATCGGACCCTTGAAGGAGCCGTCCTGCCCAAGGTTGGCGCCGCCCATGTAGGGATCCACCTGACGCAGCGAAGGCGCCCGGCGACCCGCACGGAAGGCCACGATCAATCCCAGGCCCAGGGCCGCATACAGGCCGTACACCGTGAATGCGCCCAGGCTGCCCGTAGCCGTATCCACGGCAAGAGCAGCAGAGGCCAGCATGGGCTGAATCAGTTCGGCATAGATCACGGGCGTGAGTGCGGAAAGCACCACCGCGCCGACGCAAAGCAGCATCAACGGCAGGTTGATGAGCGTGGGCAAGGTTTCCGAGGGCTGCCCGGGCTTGCGGGAACCCATCATGCCACCGCCCCATCTGGCCCAGTAGACCACGGTCAGAGCCGAACCCAGAGCCAGCATGATGATGACCCAGATGGAACCGGCCGCCGCCTCAATGGCCATCCACTTGCCCAGAAGCACGCCAAACGGCGGCAGGAGCATGGTCAGCACGCCGGTCACGGCGATGAAGCTGGTCCGGGGCATGCGTTCGTACAGACCGCGCATGTCCTCGATGTCCCGGCTGCCGATTTCCTGTTCAATGGTTCCCACGCAAAGGAACAACAGGGACTTGGAAATGGCATGGAAGATGATCAGCAGGATAGCGGCGGTGATGGCCAGCGGCGTGTTCAGCCCCGCACAAGCGATGATCAACCCGAGGTTGGAGATGGTGGAGTAAGCCAGAATCTTCTTGCCGTTGCTCTGACCGATGGCCAGGGCCGCGCACGCCACAAAAGTAAACGCGCCGCAGACGGCGATCAGCTCGGAAAGTAAGGTTCCCTGGTAAGCCGGAGCCATGCGCAGCACGACGTACACACCGGCCTTGACCATGGTGGACGAGTGCAGCAGGGCCGAAACCGGCGTGGGAGCGACCATGGCACCCAGCAGCCAGCTTTGGAACGGCACCTGGGCCGCCTTGGTGAATCCGGCAAAACACAGCAGGGCAACGCCCGTGAGCGCCAAGGCTCCCTGCGGACCGGCCGCCAAAATCGCCGCCAGGGACAACGTTCCGTAGGCCATGTAAGCCAGCATGATGCCCACCACGAAACCCAGACCGCCCAGACTGTTCATCCACAAGGCGCGGGTGGCGTTGGCCACGGCGACCTTGGTGCCGTCATGACCGATGAGCATAAAGGAACAGAACGTGGTCACTTCAAAGAAGAAGTAGAGCCAAAGGATGTTGTTGGCCAGCACCAGCCCGTTCATGGCACCCAGGAACAGCACCAGATAAAAGAAAAACTGGGGCTGTTTGGACTTGTTCAGGTGCAGGTGTTCCTCGTGCTTCTTCATGTAGGGCAAGCCGAAGATGCAGATCAGGGAACCGATGATGGAAATGACCAGCACCATGATCAGGGAAAGGTTGTCCGCACGGAATGCGGGAACCGCGGCGTGTTCCACCATGACGAATTCAAAGATCACCAGAAGAACGATCTGCGCCAGCGTGAAAAGCTGAATGAGCAGATTTTTGAGTTTGAGACCATAAAAGAGAATGACACCGAGCAGTGCGAAGTCGAGCACAGCGATGATCAAGTCCCAACTCAGGCCGAACAGCGTGCCCGGAGACCACGCCTCAAAGGAGCCCTGCATAAGCAGCGCCACCGAGGCCGCGGAAAGCACGCCGCCCGTGACCGTGACCACCAGCCGCCGCACCGAGCCGGAACGCACGATGAAACAGGCCAGTGCCGACAGCACGGGCAGGAGAATGAGGATCAAAAGCAGGTTGGACATGGACACCTCGCTTCAGAATGAATGCCAGGGTACGTTCCGATTTCGGCAGACCGCAGCCGACACGAAACGCACAAACCTCAGCCGTCGTCGTATTCCTCCACCAATATGTCAGGGAACGCCGAGTCCGCCAGGGACCGGAGCGTCATATCAGGCCCGGAAAAAGGAAGTTCGACTTCCCCGCGCAAAGGTTTTGGAACCCCTGCGGCTTACTTACTTAACCGCTCCAACGCAAGCATTATGTGAAAATATGAACACTATGTATATGTTTCAACATAGCGATTCAACACGAAAAAACAGTATTTTCTCGTTCCATTTCGTGGACTGCGGCGGCAGCATTGGACGCCTCCCCGGGGTTCCCCGGCCCTCGCCAATGCACCGCCGCACCACATACTAGGAGGAATTCAAAAACGATGCGCTCCCTGTCGGTGGAGACACTTTGTCCCATTCCCCACGGTATGACACCCTTTTCATCTTTTGCACGGTTTGACACCAAAACATTCCGCCCCGCTTATATCCGCGCCATTATGGAATATTCCCTTGCCGATGCTAAATTTTCCCATTGATTGACAGCAACGCTCAATCAAGCGAAACCCAACCCATGTCCACCCTCACCCTCCCCGCATCAACCCAAGCCGTGATCTTCGATTGTGACGGCGTGCTCGTGGATTCCTGGAACGCCGGGAAATTTTTTTTCAACAGCATGCGCCAAGCCGTGGGGCTTGGGCCGCTTTCCCCCGAGGAGGAGGCGGCGTGCTTTGTCCGCACGATTCCCGAAAGCCTGGACATGATCATCCCACCCGACAGGCGCGAGCAGGCGGACCAGGCATGGAAGTCCTTTGATCTGAATGAAATCCTGGATTTGATCCGTCCGCATGAAGGGGTAGCGGACCTCTTGGAACGACTGCAAAATGCGGGAAAAGGTCTGGCGGTCTGCACCAACGGAGGCGCGGAGCAGCACACCATTCTGGAACGTCATGGACTGCTCGGCTTTTTCGACCTGCTGATCACCACCGAGGATGTGGCGCGGGGCAAGCCCTGGCCGGACGGCGTGGAAACCATCCTGCGCCATTTCCGCATCCGGCCGGAACAGGCTGTCTACATCGGTGACTCCGCCGTTGACCAGCGTACCGCACGCAATGCGAACGTTCCGTTCTGGGCCTACGCCGACCCCACCCTGGAAGCCGGAGCGCACATCCGCCACTTTGCGGACGTGCGCCTTCCGTAGCGGCCCGGCCCCGCGAAAGCCATAAACCGTGGTCTATTTTTCGAGAGGATCGGTGCGGGTCACTGTGGTATAAAAAAAGGCCTTGTCAAACGGGCCGACATCGCCCCGCTCCGCCATAAGCGTAAAAAACTCCACCCGGGAATACCGACGAACGCGGTCTTCCGAGACCTGGTTGGCCTCGTAGTACGTTGCACGCTCGATGGGACGGCGGGATTCGGTCAGATCGAACACAAAGCCCTCGGCCTCGGCCCAGCCATGCACAAACCATTCGTCCCCATTGTTCAACCAGCCGTGAACGGCCTCGGCGGTTTCATTTTCGCTGACCACCTCGAGCACGGCCTCAAAACTCTGGGACCGGTAATGCTTGTGTCCCTCGTCCTGTCCGTCATGGTCATGTGAATGATGGTCATGTCCGTGGTCATGGTCATGACAGCCGCAACCGCAGTCCGGTCCATGCTCTCCATTGGAAGGCGGTCCGGAATCCTGATGATGGCTCATTGCTTTTCCTCCTGAACAGACTGCCCGGGAGTCGGCGGCTCCATGCGGGCGATCCGCTCCGCCACCAGGGCCGCGCCCACGGCGTTGCCCACTTCATGCTCCCGGGGAAAAATACATTCCGCACCCAACCGACGGCCCATTTCCTCCAACAACGGACGCCCGGCCGCCCCGAGCGCCACCACCGGCACCCGGGGACGCAGTTCCAGGGCAATGGTCCGCAGTTCCCGACGGCGACGCACCAGCCCGGCCAGATCGTGTCCCAATTCGGCACGCAGCATGTGCTCCACCAGGGCATCCTCGATCCCGCAGGAGGCAACGTCCACCACCTGCCCGGCAAAGGCCTTGGGATCAAGGCCCAGCCGCTCCGCCCAGATGGCCGCCCCACGGGACGCTGAATCGAAATCGCCGAACGCGGCCTGCCCGCTCACGTGCAGCGCATCCGAGGGGGTAAATCCGGTTTCCACCAGCACACGGTCCCGGGCCAGCTCCTCAAGACGCTGTTCCAGTTCAACCAGATTGCGTCCCAACACACGGGTCAACTCCGAAGCCGTGCTGGGACCATGATCCAATAAATATCGCAACAGCGGGCTTTTTCCCGCCAAGCTTTCGGCCCGGTCCCGGCACTCTTCGGGAACCAGCACCACGCGGTCCACTTCGGCCTGGGCCAGGCGATCCAACACGGAACCGGCGTCGTCCAACAGGGCCAAAGGCCGCATACGCCGGGGACCAACGCGGATCGCGCCATGCTCCACCCGGACATGGCTGTCTCCACCGATGCCCACGGTACGCAACTCCACAGCCCGCACATGCGTTTCCCACGGACCAATAATGGAGCCGCCGTCTCGCACCGGCACCTCGCCGCCGCGCACGGTGACCAGATCCGTGGTGGTGCCGCCCACATCCACCACCAGGGCGTCCGCATGCCCGCGTTCCAGGGCCGCATGCGCTCCATACAGCGCCGAAGCCGCCGGCCCGGCCGCAAACGTGGACAAGGGGCGGTGCAAAGCCTGCTCCGGGGTCAGGCTTTCTCCATCACCGCAAACCACGCTCACCGGGGCATGCACCCCCAGAGCGTCCAGCCCGGAACGCAGTCGCTCCAAGAAATGTTCCATCACGGGCAACAGCCCGGCATTGAGCGCCACGGTTGCCAGACGCTCTTCATGGGACGGCAGGTCGCTGACCTCATGGGCACAGGAAACCGGCAGGGGATCCACCATGGAGATGGCCTTGGCCGCCACCAGCTCGTGGTTGGGATTAAAGCAACTGCCCGACGCGGCCACGGCGTAGGCATCCACATGCCCCTGAAACCGGCGCACGCCGTTCACCAACGCCTGCACGTCCAGAGGAGCCTCCTCCCGGCCGCCCACCATGTGACCGCCTTGGACAAACTCCACCGAAACCACCGGAAGCCGCACAGGCTTGCGGACACCGATCTGGAACAGCCCGACCCGGGCGCCGCGCCCCTCCACCACACTATTGGTGGCCAAAGTGGTGGAAACGCCCACCCGACGCAGACGGTCTGCATCGCCACCGGCCTGGCGCAGCGCCTCACCCAAGGCCTCCAGGGTTCCGGTCCCCAGATCATGGTGCCGGGTAGGGCGCTTGGCACGCCCCAAGACCTTGCCTCCCGGACCGAGCACCACCGCGTCAGTAAAGGTGCCGCCCGTGTCCACTCCGGCAACAAAAAAATCATTTTCCATTGTCACACCCACAGATCCTGTTTTGCCGCCCCCCGGGACGGACTGAGGGAAAATGCGACCTCCACGGCAGGTTGTCAAGCAAACCCCGCCCATCCGACCCCGCATTGACAGCCCAAGGCAAAACTGAAATAGGATAAATACGAATGTATGGTATCCACTCGACGCAGATTGTATCCCCGTCAAATCCGGTCCCTCCGGTGATACAGCGACGGAATGACGCCGACAAAGGAGGAAATCGGCAATGAGCGCCGGCCTCTCCCAGGATTTGTTCACTCTCATGTCCGCCCTTTCCGGCTTAAACGATCAAAAACGCATCGTGTCCACATATTGCGCCACCATGGGGGAAATCTTCCCGGAACTGGAATTCCGCTATCTGCCGCCGGAATCCGATTCCACCCAGGAATCGGCCTTTCCATTGCAAACCGTGACCGACGAATACGGCGTGGTCGTGGTGGACGGTCCCCTGGATGATGCCGTGGCCGAGGACGAACTGACCCTGGTGCGCCACAGTGTGGATCTGCTTGCGGTGCTGCTGGAACGCGAGGCCCAGGCCATGCAGCTTTCCGCATGCAAAACAGCCGCCAACCTCTCCCTGCAACACCGTGAAAACGGCTTGGTACTCGCTCACGAACGGTTGCGTGAAACCCTGAACGCCATTGAAAGCCACCTCTATGTCACGGACGCGGAAACCAACGAAGTGCTCTTTGCCAACGACTGCGCCATGCGCGACTTGGGACCGGACATCGTGGGCCGCAAATGCTGGGACTCCTTGGCGGGTCGGTCTTCCCCCTGCCCGAACTGTCCCCTGGGGGAACAAAAGGGCAACGAGCAACCGGACAAGCCTCTGGTCTGGGAATCCAAAGCAGAAGAATCCCAACGTTGGTTTCACAACCAAACCCGCCAAGTGGATTGGGACGATGGCCGTAAAGTGCAGATCACTCTTTCCACGGACATCACGGAGCGCAAGCAGTCCGAAAACGAATTGGAACGCTGGGGCCAGATCTTCAAACATACGGGCATGGGCGTTTCCGTCACGGACCAGCAATACGAGCTGGCCATGGTCAACCCGGCATACGCCCGAATGCACGGCTACTCCCCCGAAGAACTAGTGGGCAAACAGGCACAGGAGCTGTTCCCCGAAGGCTATCACAGCAGTCTGACCGAACACATCAAACTGCTGGAGCAACGGGAACGCTATACGTTCGAGATGCCCCGACAGCGCAAGGACGGCAGCCAGTTCCCGGCCCAGATCGATGTGACCAACATCCTCGCCCAGGATGGGGATATTCTCTACCGGGTTGCCAACATACAGGATATTTCCGAACGCAAGGAACAGGAGCAGCAGATCCTGGCCGCCAAGGAACGCGCGGAGGCCGCAAGTCGTGCCAAGGATGAATTCCTTTCCAATATGAGTCACGAAATCCGCACCCCGCTGAACGGCATCTTCGGCATGCTCCAACTGGCACAGACCGCGGAACTGGACCCGGAACTGGACGAATACGTGACAACGGCCATGTCCACGGCCCGCAACCTCAAAGCCATTTTGGACGACCTGCTGGACCTTTCCCGTCTGGAAGCGGGCAAAATGCGCCTGCATCCCGGACCGTTCGCCCTGCGCGACTGTCTGCGCACCGTGCTGGGCAATTTTTCCGTCCAGGCGCAAAACAAAAACCTGCGGCTGGATTCCGTCGTACACCGCAGCGTGCCGCCCACCCTGGTGGGGGACGATGCCCGAGTGCGCCAAATGCTCTTCAACCTCGTGGGTAATGCCATCAAATTCACCCCCAAGGGCGAGGTGGAGGTCTCGGCAACGGCATTGCCCTATTCCACCCAACCCGGGGGGCTGAATGTGCTGCTCACGGTCCGCGACACCGGCATCGGCATTCCCCCTGAAAAAGTGGACCTGCTGTTTGAGGAATTCACCCAAATGGACGGCTCCTTCACGCGGCGATACGGCGGGGCCGGCCTGGGACTGGGCATCGTGAGCCGCATCGTGCGGATGATGCACGGGACCATCGCCGTGGAATCGGAACCCGGAACAGGCACCAGCATCCATCTTTCCCTCCCCTTTGCCCTGGAGCAGCAGGAGTGTGAAATCGGTGCAGACATCTGCCAAATCATCAAAGAGCAGCCGCTGCGCATTCTCCTGGCCGAGGATGACAGGGTCAGCGTCCTGGCCACGCGCCGGTTTTTGCATCGGCTGGGGCATTCGCCCAGTACGGCCGAAAACGGCCGTGAAGCCCTGGAAATGCTTCGGAGCGAACGGTTCGACGCCGTGCTCATGGACATTCAGATGCCCCTGCTCAACGGCCTGGAACTGACTCGCATGATCCGTGACGGGGAAGCCGGGGAAAACAACCGGGACACCCACATCATCGCACTCACGGCCCACGTCATGCAGGAGGACCGGGAGGCCTTTCTGGACGCGGGCATGGACGACTATCTGGCCAAGCCCGTGGACATGGACGCGCTCTGCTACGCGCTGTTCAAGGCCATCCCCAAACAATAAAACGCCCGCTCCGCCGGGGTTGCCTTGCGGCCCATTCCGAGGCATACCCCGGGGATGCCGGATCCGTATCTTTCCAGCCTGTTGGCCGGAGCCGTTCTCGGTCTTTCCGCCGGAGCCGCTCCCGGACCGCTTCTGACCCTGGTACTCACCGAGACCCTGACACAGGGAATACGCGGCGGGATTCGTGTGGCCATGGCCCCCCTGCTCACGGACCCGCCCATCATTCTGCTCAGCGTTCTGCTGCTGGCCGAACTGGCCCGGTTCTCCTGGGCATTGGGCATTCTCTCGGCCATGGGCGGTGTGGTGGTACTGCACATGGCCAGACAAACCTGGACCGCGCCCATGAACCTGCCCCCCGGAGTGGAACGGCGCTCCCTGTCCCTGCGCAAGGGCATGATCACCAACCTGCTTAATCCCCATCCCTACCTGTTCTGGTTCGGCGTGGGTGCGCCCATGCTGCTGCGCGATTACCAAGAGCACGGCGTTCTCGCCCCGATTCTTTTTCTCTCGTCTTTTTATTGCTGCATCGTGGGAGCCAAGGTGACGGTGGCCCTGCTTACGGCGCGTTCCCGCGCTTTTCTCCGCGGCCGGGCCTATGCCCTGCTGCTCAAAATTCTGGCCCTGCTGCTCGGCCTATTCGGCCTGTTCCTCCTGCGTGACGCCTGGAACTTAGTGCGCGGCCTGCTCTAAAACCCCCACCCGCCCCTGCCTGCAACGGGTTTCGATTTGCAGAACCCCGCGACTGTGGTATTCCTATCTGGGAAAACCATCGCAGATCAGGGGGGCATGCATGAGAAACGGCACCCACCGGCCTTCGTCCTCCATGGACACGGCCGAACGGATGCGCCGACTTGAGGAGGAAAATCGGCATCTCCGGGCGCAAGTAGAAGAGTCTCGCGGCTATTTCCGGCTGCTGTTTGAACGCGCTCCCCTGGGCTACCAGTCCCTGGACGACGAAGGCCGGATCCTGGATGTAAACCAGGCCTGGCTGGATACTCTGGGGTACGAACGGGATGAAGTGGTCGGCAAGTGGTTCGGTCAGTTCCTTGATCCCGACTTCCTGCAACATTTTGAACAACATTTCCCATGCTTCAAGGAACAGGGTGAAATCCACGAGGTGGAATTTCTCATGCGCCGCAAGGACGGCAGCCCTGTTCTGGTCTCCTTTGAAGGTCGCGTAGGACACGACAAACAAGGCCGATTCCAGCAGACCCACTGCATCCTGCATGACATCACCCAACGCAAGGCCGCGGAAAAACGCCTGCGTGAAAGCGAACGCAACTACCGCTCTTTCTTCGAGCAAAGCCCCAGCGGTATTTACTTTTATGAGCTGCAAGGCAACGAACTCGTGCTCACGGCGGGCAACCCTGCTGCGGAACAAATTACCGGCATTCCAACGAATTCTCTCCTGGGCCGCACCTTTGACCAGGCATTCCCCGGTCTGGAACAAGTTTCCCAAGAATTTCGTGAAGTACTTCGCGAAGGCAGATCCTGGCAATACCCCCGGCTGGAATATCATTCCCCCAAACTCCACGGGGTCTATTCCGTGGCCGCTTTTCCAACCGGTCCCCGCAGTATGGCCGTGCTCTTCAGCGACGTGACCCATCGGCACGATATGGAACAAACCCTGCGTCGTTCCAATGAAATTCTGGCCAGGGTCATGGACAGCATCCCGGCGGACGTCTTTGTCGCCGACGCGCAGACCTATGAAATTCTGTTCATGAACAAACGCATGCGCCAACGCTTCGGCGGCAACATGGAAGGACGACCCTGTTGGCAGGCATTTCGAGAACAAACCGAGCCATGCCCCACATGTCCACTGCCCCAAATGTTGCGCAAAGGCATCCCCGCGCAACGGACCTGGGAAGACGACAACCCTTTGGATCAAAGACGTTTTTTAAATCAAGACACACTGATTCGCTGGATTGACGGACGGCTGGCCAAAATCCAGGTGGCCACGGATGTGACGGAAATTCGGCGTACGCAACAAGCCCTGGTCCAGGCCGAACAACGCTATCTGCGACTATTCGAGGCCGCGGTCATGGGCGTATTCCGCAGCACCGCGGACGGAAGGTTCCTGAATGCCAATCCTGCGCTGGCCCGCATCCTGGGCTATTCCTCCCCTAAGAATCTGATCAAAAACATTCAGGATATAGCCCGCCAGCTCTATGTGGATCCGGGGCAACGGGAACGATTTCAGGAGCTGGCCAACCGCTCGGGCATGGCGGAGCAGGAAGTGCGGATGCGCCGCAAGGATGGCCAGATCATCTGGGTCAGCGAATCCCTGCGCGCCACCCGGCAGGACGACGGCGAAATCGTGTTCGAAGGATTCATCACGGATGTGACGGAACGCCGGGACATGTATCAACGGCTGGAACGCGCCAAGGAACGGGCCGAGTCCGCCAACCTTGCCAAAACCGAATTTCTGGCCAACATGAGCCATGAAATCCGTACCCCGCTCAACGGCGTGCTGGGCATGCTGCAACTCATCCAGCTCGCCGAACTGCCCGACGACCTGAGCGAGATGGTCACCGTGGCGCTCAATTCCGGGCGCAGCCTGCTCACGCTGCTGAACGACATCCTCAGCCTCTCCCAGGTGGAATCCGGCAACCTTCGCCTGCATGAAGAAGACTTCGACCTGCGGGAAGTGGTCAACCTCGTGGTGGAATCCCTCCGCCCCCAGGCCAACGCCAAAGGCCTTCGCCTGGAAAGCCGGTTTGAAACGCCGGAAGCAGAGCCGATCCGAACCGACCCCGGCCGCCTGCGCCAGGTGCTCTTCAACCTGCTCGGCAACGCCATCAAATTCACGGACCAGGGAGGCATCACCCTGCATTGCTCCATGTCGCGGGAGGACGGCGTCAATTTTTTGCATATTGCTGTGACGGACACAGGCATCGGCATTCCCGAAGACCAGCTCGACCGTATCTTTGAGAGCTTCACCCAGGTGGACGGTTCCCATACCCGACTCCACCAGGGAGCGGGCCTGGGACTTTCCATTGTACGGCGTCTGGTTCGGCTCATGGGCGGCGATGTTTCCATCCACAGCGCCCTGGATCAAGGCACCACCGTGCGGTTCTCCATTGCCACCAAAACGCCCCGGGGCGAGGTGAAAAAAAGTGAGGACCAATCCCTCTGCCACACGGATGCCCGTCACTGCGGACGTGTACTGCTGGCCGAGGACGACAGGGTCAACCGCATCACTGTGGAGCGTCTGCTGCAACGCCTGGGGTATGTGACACAAAGTGTGTCCACAGGGCGGGAAGCCCTGCGAAAGCTCAAGGATGAACGCTTTGACTGCATTCTCATGGACGTACAGATGCCCGACATGGACGGACTGGAAGCCACAAAACAAATTCGTAGTGGCAAGAGCGGAGTGAATCCCAAAAAAATCCCCATCCTCGCGCTCACGGCGCATGCCATGGAAGGGGACCGGGAAACGTTCCTCAAGGCGGGAATGAACAGCTATCTGGCCAAGCCCGTGGAGATGGAGGAGCTACGAAAGGAACTCAAACGGTTCAGCCGTCCCGGAACCGCGTGACCCGCACTGAGGGGACTTCCCTTCCGACATGCCAGGAGGCGCCCCCATGACACGGGACTAAAAATTTTTGATCTCCCGCACCGACCCGTCCAAGTCATGCTGCTCGCGCATTTTGCGATAGGCCACGAACGTCTCCTTCACGGTCCGGGCCATGGACGCATCCAAATGATCCCAATCCACCAACCGTTCACGCGATTCCAGCAAAATGCCGTTGGCCAACTCCAGCCGCATGCGATACCTGGCCGCCTTGCGCAGGGAGCCGTCCATGGTGTCCCTGGACCGCAGGGGATTACGGTCCACCATCACCTCGGCGCTGCGCAGGTGCCGGGCCTGGCTATCCAGTGCGGCTCTGGTGCGGGTCATGTCCTTGTCGTCCAAGCCCCGGCCGTCGGGTCCGGCTGCGGGCAGACGCCATTTGATGGACACCTTGGCCAGCGAGTCCCCCATACCTCCCAGGCGAAAGCCCCATTGATGGGAAAGCATACCCAGGGCAATCAAGGCTCCGACCAACAGGAATGCGGATGAAAACTTCATGATTCTCGTTTGTTACGATTTTTAAAAGTCAGTAAAGATTACTCCTAACAAGCCATGATTCACCTGTAAACCCTTGCTACACAGTATATTGAGCAAGTTTACATTGTTAACTATATTTATCTAATCAATCCAAAGCCTCCGAATCCGCTCGGAGATGTTATTTTCCTCCTGATTCCAGACAGCTCGACCCATGGCTGCCCCGACCCCCGGTTGCCTTTCCAGACAAAAAAGGTATCCTACTCCCAATTGTAACGCCTTGCGGCGCGTCAATTGCTGAAGCGCCTCCAGAAATGTCCAGACATCCTGCCCGGGAGCACGCCATGACCGATCATGATCACCACACCCAAGACCAAACAGGCAACGACCAGGATTGGTTTCTGCCCAAGGAGGCCCGCGACCGCCTGCAGGAATTATTCAAGGGGCTGGAGCGGGAGGTCTTGGTACAGGTCTTCACGGCTCCGGGACTCAATGATGCCTATAATGAATACGTGGAAAAGCTGCTGCACGACCTCCAGCGCATTAACCAGCGCATCCGGCCCGAATTCCACGGCCTGGAGAGTGAGGAAGCGCAGAACAACAACATCACCAGCTCCCCGGTACTACGCATCGCACCGGACCGGTACGACATTCGATTCACCGGCGCCCCCGTGGGAGAAGAAGGCCGCTCGTTCCTCACGGCCCTGCTGCTGGCCTCACGCGGGGACAGCGGGCTTTCCGAAACATCCCGGGCCATTCTTGGCCACCTGGACCAGCCGCGCAAAGCCCAGGTCTTTGTCACGCCCACCTGTCCATACTGCCCAGGTCAGGTGCTCAACGCCTTTCGCTGCGCCATTGAACGCCCCGAACTGGTCTCCGCAGAATGCGTGGAAGCGGATGAACATCCCGAACTTTCTTCCAAATACAATGTAGGTTCCGTTCCGCACACCGTGTTTAACGACGGCGAATACGAACAACTCGGGCTTTTGCCTGAGGAACGCTTTGCCCTGGAGCTGCTCGGGCTGAAAAACGCGGAAGAACTGGACGCCCGGACGGAGATGGATCTGCCCGAGGCCGAACCCGGGGAATACGACGTGGTCATTGCGGGGGCCGGCCCTGCCGGTCTTACCGCGGCCATCTACGCTGTGCGCAGCGGGCTGAATACCGTGGTCCTTGAGCAGGGCGTCATCGGCGGACAGGTCGCCCTGACCCCCATGGTGGAAAATTACCCGGGCTTCACCTCGGTGCCGGGCAAGACACTCATGGAGATCATGACCGACCACGCCAGAAAATACGCCACCGTGCAGGAAGGGGAAGGCGTGAGTGATGTGACGTCACAGGACGGCCGTCTGCTCTGCCGCACCCCCAGGGGAGAATATTCGACCAAGGCACTGATTCTGGCCACGGGCGCCACCTATCGTAAACTCGGCATTCCCGGGGAGGAAGAGTATCTCGGTTCGGGCGTCAACTATTGCGCCTCCTGCGACGGATATCTCTATAAAAGCAAGAGAGTAGCCGTGGTGGGCGGCGGCAACACCGCCCTTACCGACGCCCTGCACCTCAAAAACCTGGGCATCGACGTGACCGTGATCCACCGCCGGGACAGCTTCCGCGCCCAGAAGCATCTTCAGGACTCCCTACAGCGCGAACACATCCCCGTGCTCTGGAATACCGTGGTGGAGGAAATCCACGGCAGCAACGGACGCGCCCATAGTGTGACCCTACGCGATACCACAACCGGGGAAACCCGAAGCCTGGACCTGGACGGGGTCTTCATCGCCGTCGGCTACACACCCCACAACGAACTGGCCCAGTCCCTGAACCTGGAGTTGGACAGCGCCGGATTCATCAAGGTGGACAAGCAGATGCGCACAAACCGAAAAATGGTGTACGCCTGCGGCGACATTACGGGCGGCGTCCAGCAAATCGTCACGGCCATAGGAGAAGGCTCCGTAGCCGCCATCACCGCCTTTGAGGACATCACCCATCCCAACTGGGAAAATGCCGAACAACAATAGCTCCAAGGCCCGCCCCAAAGCGCGCTCGTTTCCGGCAAACGTCTACCCGGATTGGTTGCGCTGTGTGGCGCCGCGAACCAGAATCATGGCTCCGGCCCCGGCCGTAAACGGGGCCACCAAGACCAGGCCGAAGCTTCCCACCAGGGTTTTGAGCACCTCTCCGGCCACATAAACCAGGTTGAAGGTATTGGTCAGAGGAACCCCCTGAGCCATAAACGCCATCAGTAAGGTGATGTAGCCGCCGGAATAGGCGAGCAACAACGTGGTGGTCATAGTGCCCACCACGGCCCGCCCCACGCGAAGCCCCGAAAAAAACGCCTCGCCCCGTCCCATGCCGGGATTCTTGCTCACCACCTCGTCCATGCTGGCGGCCACGTCCATGGCCAGATCCATGACCGCGCCGCTTGAAGCAAGAAATACGGCGGCCACAAAAATTTCCGTCAGATCCAGATGCGCATACCCGGAATAAAGCAGCGTTTCGGCAAACGGGAGAATCGCGCCATGAAGATGCAACGTGTTGGTGAACAGATGCGCCAGCGTTCCACTGACCAGCACCCCGAGCAACGCACCCAAAAATGCAGTGACACCTTTGCGCCCCACCCCGGCCACGAGAAAGATAATAGCGCCGCAAAGCAGCGAGGTCACGCCCAGACAAAGCGGCAACGGCGGCACCCCCTTGAGGAGCAGCGGAACCAACGCCTTCCAGATCATCAATGCGGCAAACACAAAGGACAGCAACGCTTTGGCTCCGGTCCATCCTCCAAACACCACAAGCAGCAGTGCGAACATGCCGAGCAACAACAACTCCGCACCCAACCGGTGGTGATCTTGAGGATTCACAGTACGGATTTCCCCTTTTGCGTCCAGCGTGAGCACCACCAACGCCGTGTCCCCGGGCCGAAAAATCTTGTCCCGGTCCATCTGACCGAGCAGGGGGTTGAGTCCGCGAACCACCCGTCCCTGAAACGGACCGTCCAAAAGGCGCAGGGTCACGTCCTGTTCTCCGGCCAGGATCATGCCCAACCGCTGCACCTCGGAATCATCGGTCTCCACGACACGGCCACGGCAGCTGACCGCATCCGTGTCCAAACGCTGCTCAAACCCCGTGGGAATCAGCCAAAGCCCCAGACAAAGCAGTAAAAACACAACGGTTAGCAGTGCGTCCGCGCCCCAGCGGCCGCAACACATGCAAACAGCACCGGAAAAGAACTTCGGCATGGACACGTCCTTGCAATGGGAGGGGGACGACCCGGGAGCCGCCCCCCTCGGAGGGATGGGAGTGGAGGTGATGCTTTTAGTTGGATTGGGCCAGGAAGTGAACGTTCGACTCCATGCCCATGGCCTGCATGATCTTCAGAGCCACGTCCGTGTTGTCGTAGGCACCGTTGAACAATTCGGCGGAGACACCCATGGCCGAAGTGCTTACAGGAACACCGGTGTGTTTGTAGGACGTCCAGGCCAGACCAGCCTTCCGGTTCAAAAGATGGGTCAGGGTCACGGCCAACGGATCGTATTCGCCATAGAGCAAATATTCCTCGGCTCCGCCGCCCTCGGTTTCCCCGGCCAGGGAACGCGCATAGGCCTGCTCCAGCATGGTCACTTCATGGGGCTGGAGCACCAGATGGTCCTCATCGGCGTTGCCCTGGAAGCGCAGACCGAACTTCTCGGCAATGACGGGCTGCAGCTCCACAAAGGGCGCATTGCGGTTCACGAACGCGGGGAGCGTTTCATCCGTGAACTTCTGGAACGACATTTTCTGCTCGCCGAGCACATCAAAGTAGCTTTCGTATTTGGTTCCCGCGAATCCCAGGGTCAGTCCACCGCACTCATGGTCGCCAGTGACCACGATCAGCGTTTCCCGGGGATGCGCCTTGGCGAATTCCACGGCAACGGCAACGGCGTCGTCGAAGGAGGCGTTGTTCGTCACGGCCGCACCCGCATCATTGGCGTGGCAGGCCCAGTCGATCTTGCCGCCTTCCACCATGAGGAAGAATCCGTCGTCGTTATCAAGCATTTCAATGGCCTTGGACGTGAACTCGGGCAGCGTGATGTCTTTTTCGGTCATGTCCAGCACGTAGGGCATGGCTCCGCTGTCCTGCAACCACTCGTTCACGGCAATGACCTTGCCGTCCGCCGGGGTCAGCGCCTGGAACGCGGCCTTGTCGTTGACATAGGTGTAGCCGTTTTCCCGGGCCTTGCTCAGGGCATCACCCAGGGTTTGAGCCTCGGGATCCTTGCGCCGTTTGCGTTCGCCGCGCGGATCCTTCAATCCCCCGCCGCCAAAAAAATCAAACCCGGATTCGACCAGGGCATGGTCGATCTCATGATACATACTCCGGCTCTTCACATGGGCATAGAACGCGGCAGGGGTGGCATGGTCAATGGACACGCTGGACACGATGCCCACCTTCATACCGTTTTCCTTGGCCATCTCCGCCAGAGTCTTGAGCGGCTTCAGTTCGGGAGTCACCCCCACGTAGCCGATGTTGGTCTTGGCACCGGTGCACAAAGCCGTGGCCGAGGCCGCGGATCCCGTGATGAAACGGTCAGCCGCCGTGGTCGTGGTGATGCCCTGGGCCGGGAACCCGTCCATGACGAGCTTGCGGCCGAGGAACTGCTCGGTGGCAGCGCGCTGGGGCAGCCCCATGCCGTCACCAATGAAGAAAAAAACGTATTTGGCATGTGCAGGCGTCTCCGCAGCAGGCGTGGCCGCGGCCTGTTGCTCGGTCCGGGTCTGCGTCTCCTGCTCCTGGCAGGCACAAAGTGTCAGGGTCAAAAACAACGCCGCCAGAAAAAAACAAGGCAACGCTCGGGCACGGTTGCGCATAAGTCCATTCTCCTTTGCTGGGTGACGAAATCAGGTTGTTTCGATGCCCAAGGAAGTACGCTTTCCAGGTGACGGGCCGATGTCGTTATGTTGCAACTGCGTCAAGGTTTTCCGGCGATTGGATGACGCACGTGCGCTTTACGCTAGGGAGCCGATTTGCTATGTTTCAGGAACAATGCTTCTTTCCAAAAACATGCGGAATGCACCGATAACGCACCGGGAAGTCCGGCATGGATTCACCATGCTGGAACTGGCCGTTGTGATCATCATTCTCGGAATCGTTTCCGCCATCGTGGCCACACAGGTCGGCGGCCTGGATACCCGCGCCCAGACCCAGGCGGCCGTGCTGCGTTCCCATCTGCAATACGCCCAGGCCCGGGCGCTGAGTTCCGGCCAGTCCTGGGGCATGAAATGCCAGGGCGGGGACTGCTGGCTCTTTGAAGGCACCTCCCCGGACGACGCATCTTCGGAACGTCCTCTGCCCGGGGAAGAAGGCTCGCGGCTGGACATGACGGCCCGGGGCGTGAACGTCACCGCCTTTACCGCCATTTTCAACCAATTCGGCATACCCTATGCCTCGGCCGTGTTCCCCTATTTCGCAGACCAACCCATCACGGTGCAGTCACGCGCCGATCTCACTTCCACCGTCACCCTCACCCTGCACCAGGAAACAGGATACGTACAATGAGCACTCGCCGTACCTCCGCCGCGCTGCACGGGTTCAGCCTTGTGGAAACCATCCTTGCCGTCATTTTGGTGGGAGTGCTGGGCGCCTTTCTCGTCTCCCTGGTGGGTCCGCGCCTGGGCATCACTCCGGAGGTGGTGGGGCTGGTGCGCAACGAAGCCCTGGTGGAACGCACCCTGGAGACCATCCAGGCCGACTATCTGGAACAAATAAACGGGGTTACGCCTGACAATGCCCTGGCCGTGATCGTACAGAACGAGGCCGCGGGCAACTACGACCAGGACGGCGTGGAAACCGACGTGGCCTACATCACGTTCAGCACTGCGGGAACCGAACAGGCCGGAGGCGGGGTAACGGACACTCTCAAGGTCACGGTGTCCCTGCCGGATGATCAGGGCAACGCCCATTACCGGCTCTCCACCCTGCTGACCCGCAGCCGCATCAGCGGCCAAAACAACGATACGGTGAATTTCTGATGCGCCGAAGCCGCGACACGGACCCGACGCAACGCGGCGTCACCCTCGTGGAACTCATCATCTCGGTGTTGATCTTTTCCATCATCGCCATTGCCGGGGCCATGTTCGTTTCCCTGGCCATGAACAGCTATCTGATCACCAGTGAATCGTCTCGCAGCGCGCAGGCCGCGCACAACACGCTGAACCGGCTCTCCTCGGAGTTCCGGCTCATCACGGGCCTGGGCGGCGGCTCCACCGTCACGCTCACCCCGGATGTGTCGCTGCAATATGAAACCACGGAGCCTCTGCTGTCCGGCGTGCGGCAAATCCGACTCGCGGGTACGGATTTATATCTGGACAAGGGAACGGATAGCCACCTGCTGCTGGACAATGTCACGGACTTCACGTTGCGGGTGGATCAAGCCAACACGGATGGCGACGCTTCAAATCAGGAAATATCCGCCATCAACGTCACGTTCCGCATCAACGGCACCGGCCCTGTGTTTGAACTGCGGGTCACGCCGCGCGAATTCATCCGGCTCTAGCTGGCCGCTGCCCACGATCCAGCCCAGGCCGTTCAGCAAATGCGAGATGTGGCAGGAACATAGCAGCAAACCGACGCACAGCGGCAGCACGCAGGAACGTGCTTGTTGCGCGGCAGCACAACAGAACGCCTTGCCGCAATGCTCCGCCGGCACCCTGCCGCGCCCCGGCGCGGAAACCAACGAGGTCACGATGCGCTCAACCACCGGACTCCACTCCATTGACAACGGCAACGCCCGGCAACGCGGGAGCACCATCGTCTATCTCATTGTGGCGCTGGTCATTTTCGGTTCTCTGGCCGCCGCGTCCGTGGCGCTGTTCAGCAGTTCGCGCATGACCACGGCCCGGCCCAACTGTCAGGCCCAGGCCCGGTTCATGGCTGAATCCGGCCTGCGCTACGCGGCCTCGGAACTCCGCCAACTCACGGGCCTGCTCAACGTGAACCAACGCATTGCCGCGCTTACCGGCTCCCAGCGGACCAACACCCTTTCCGACGGCAACTCCTTTACCTTCACCACCATTTCCTCCCCCTACCAGGTCGGCGGCACCGGAGCATATTACGTCAACGTCACCTGCCAGGGAACCGCCTGTTCCGGCTCCTCCCAGGCGCAGACCAGCCTGACCGCCACCTATTCCCTGTCCGTTACCGATCCCGGGCAACTTGGATTCGAAGACGACTTCGAGAGCTTTGAGGAGATCGGCGAAGGCACCCAGCCCTTTTTCCCGGATCAGGGTCGCGCCGACGATGCCGTACAGGTGGATCCGGAGACCAAAACCATTATTTTGGGCGGCGGCGAGCGCGGCGT
The DNA here is from genome assembly GCF_900167125.1 of Paucidesulfovibrio gracilis DSM 16080. Taxonomy (NCBI): domain Bacteria; kingdom Pseudomonadati; phylum Thermodesulfobacteriota; class Desulfovibrionia; order Desulfovibrionales; family Desulfovibrionaceae; genus Paucidesulfovibrio; species Paucidesulfovibrio gracilis. The sequence continues at coordinate 173,701 of NZ_FUYC01000002.1, read as the reverse complement.
GTTCGGCTGCATCTGGTACGGGGGCGACCTGCAAACCTGTACGGACGGTGATTGCCTTCTCGGCAGCGGTTTTCGCGCCTATTTTGATTTCGAATTGGCTCCGGGAAGCCGGGGCGACGGCTTCACCTTTACGGTCATGAGCGCCTCAGAAAATCCGGCCACGGCCTGCGGCGGCCAATCAAGTCCCTACGGATTCCCAGGCGAACTCCTCGGATACGCCGGGCCGGGCATCTCAGGCCAGGGCATTTTGCCCCCCAAGCTGGCCCTGGAGTTCGACCTGTTCCGCAACAGCGGACAGGACTGGCCCTGCCAGCTTTTCTCCCGCAACGATGTCCGCCATGACCATGTGGCCGTGGTGTACTGGGGACGGGAGGACGATTACGGTCCCTCCTGCGACGGATGCTTTGACGACAACCAGCACGGCGCAGGGCTGCTCACGGATGAAGAACCGCGCAATCCCAGCGACTGGAGCAACTCCGGCGCGGGCTTTGACGGCTATTATTATGAAAACAGCAACAGCTGGATCCGCAACTATAACAACAACTGGCCCGACCAACACAAAAAATTCCGTGTGCGCGTGGAATTGGACCGCTCCCTGGAGGCCAATGCCGAAGGCTTTTATTGCTATGCGCTCAAGGGCTGGATCGTTCGAGACGATGAAACAATGCCCGACGGGTTTGACGATTTGACCCAGGATTATGCGGATCCCGACAATCCGGCCACGCTGCCGCAGATCACCAACTCGGTCGTGCTCAACCAAAATCGCCACGACCAAATGGAGCATGTCCGCTTCGGCTGGACCACGGCCACCGGCGCCACCACCATGCTGCTGACCCTCTCGGACTTTGCGCTGAACTTCAAGGTGGATCCCGAATATTGCGCCACGAAACAAGCCCCCACCGACTACCTGGCCTATTGGCCCATGTACGAAGGCAGCGGCGACGTCCTGCACGACATAAGCGACAACGATCTGGACGGCTCCATCTCCAACGCCTACTGGGTGGCGGGGACAGGCTGCCCCTCCTGCTCCGGCCTGCTCGTGGACAACCGCAACCAAGGCCAGGCCCATATCCTCAAAACAACACCCAATTCGCAACTCCTGGACCTTACCAATCGCGGCGCGGTTTCCGCCTGGGTCTACCTCAACAGCTACCAAAACTGGGGCGGCATCGTGCACCACGGCGATTCCAGGGTCACCGTCACCTCGGACGGCATTCTGGCGGACGAAACCTATACGCTCCAATTCACCCAGAACAACATACGGTTCGACGGCGAACGGATTCGGCGCGGCGAACGCAAGCCCATGTTCTGCACCTTCCAGGACGATGCCTGGGGAACCCCCTACGGCAACTGCCTCTTCGCGGATGACGAGATGGAACTGCAACGCTGGTACCACATTGTGGCCACCTGGGATACCGCGGCCCCCGGGGACGACATGCGGTTATACATCAACGGGCAACTCAGCGACACCCGGGCCACATGCGACGGGTCGCGAAGCCGAAATGTGGGTCTGCACATCGGCTCCCAGATCATTAATGGCGGATACCCCATTGACGGGGTCATTGATGGCGTCTACATCTATGATAGAATGCTGTCCGAAGAGGAAGTCCAGGGACTGTATCATGACGGACTGGAGCATCCCTGACCGCAACCGCACCCTGCAAGGATACGACGCCATATGAAACCGTTCGCTGCCACCGCCGTGCTGCTCCTGCTGGCCGGTCTGGTCGGGACTCCTGCTTTGGGGTTCGGCCCGCCCGACCCGTCCCTGCCCGACCGCCCCAAGACCGAGGAAGAAGCACTCCAACAACAAAAAATCATCCAGGAGCGCCTTGCCGAAGAACAAAAGCAACGGGAAGAACAGCAGCACTCCCTCCAGCACTCGGAAAAACCGGCATCCCCCCGGCAGGAACGCAACGCGGAATCCCCCGCCGAAACAACCATTCGCTACGGCGATATTATCATTCACGACGAGCCGTAACCATGCGCCTGCTTATTATTGATGATTCCGAAACATCCCGGCTGCTGCTGAAAACGGTGCTGCATGCCGAGGGATTCGGCGGGGCCGAGGACGCCGAGGGCTTTGCCGCAGCCCTGGCCCTGCTTGATCGCACCCCGGAGCAGGAGCTTCCAGACGTGATACTGATGGACCTTGAAATGCCGGATGCCAACGGCATTGATGCCACCCGGCAACTCAAATCCAAACCCAGATATACAGATATTCCCGTAATCATGGTTACCGCCAGCGACCGCCTGGAAGACCTGGAAGGCGCCTTCGCCGCCGGAGCCAACGACTACATCACCAAACCGGTGCACCGGGTGGAACTGTGCGCCCGGGTCGGCTCCGCCCAGCGCCTCAAGCAGGAGATGGACCAACGCAAAATCCGCGAACTGGAACTCGAACGCATGACCCGGGAACTGGAGGCTCTGTCCAGTCTGGACGGGCTTACCGGCGTAGCCAACCGGCGGCATTTCGACTCCACTTTGGCCCAGGAATGGCAGCGGTGTGCGCGGGATCAGGCTCCCCTCAGCCTGCTCATGATCGACATTGATTTTTTCAAGCGCTACAATGACGCGTTGGGACACCTGGAAGGTGACAAGTGTCTGAAAGCCGTGGCTCATGCGATCCAAAACGCATTTCGCCGTCCTGCCGACTTTCTGGCCCGCTTCGGCGGTGAGGAGTTCATCGCCCTGCTGCCGGATACCGATATGGAGGGAGGATGCCGCCTGGCCCGTGCCATCCAGAATCAGCTTGCAACCCTGGCCATGCCCCACCCGGATTCCTCCATCAGCGATCATGTTACGGTGAGCATCGGTGTTGCCGCCACGGTTCCGCTCCCCGGGGCCGAATCTTCTCCCTTGGTGGCCGCCAGCGACAAAGCTCTTTACAAGGCAAAAAAAGCGGGCCGCGACCAAATCATCAATGCCGAAGGTCAGCCCTGCCCGCCCGAGTCCTCCTGACCGCCTGCAACGGGACAGCCTTTCTCCAATCGTTCACTTGCGCCGGGCCTCCCTGCCGCGCCACCAACCCGAGACTCCATGTTTCTTCGGGCCAACGGTCCCCCATTGTCCCCATTCCCCCACGAGCGGATCGGCCAGGGACAATTCCGCTCCCGGGTACCTGCCATTTTTGGTGGCCCTGCGCCCCTGGGCCTCTGCGAATGGTCGCATGATGCCGCTCCAGGTTCCATCCTCCCCCCCCCAAACGACGGACGCCGAGCTACAAGCCACGGTTCCGACGTGCAGCACAAGGGACATAAAACGTTTTTTCCCATGCAGCAGACCTTGCTCCCCCATTTTTGCGCGTCGTTGCGCCTCTTGAGCATGCGTAATTTGATATTTTTGACGTATTTTCTCACCAAAACGCGGTTTAAGACTCCACGGAACACCCACTCGACAGCTTTATTTTTTTACAAAAATATCCGGCCTGTACCCTCATAAATATTCACCGGTGCGGGCTATTTTTCCACCATTATTCTTGACCTGCTTTGTCTGCAATTCAACTGCAATTTTGTTGCTGTTCGAACAGTGTTCACAATCCATCTTTTTACAATTATGCAACTAAACACTGCCAAATTTTCCCACTCAGAACCCTGCTTTCCTTTTTTTGTTCCCAAAAATGACAAAACTTGCGGGTTTTCCTTGACGGCGCGCCGTTTTTTTCCGTAGGTTGAGCAACTTTCTGAATGAAGGAGACACATATGAATAACTGGCCTAAATCGAATGATGTTCTTGGATCCGTGAACCGTGGTAACGCTATTGAATCCGGACTGTGCACGCTTTGCAGGGCTGACTGTCAGGGCAAATGTGAAACATGGCTCTCTTCCCTTCGCGGAAGAGAAATGTTGTACCCGCGTGACTTCGGTCTCGTCACCGCTGGCAGCGGCAATACGACACATGTAGGCGTCAGCTACAACTCTGTTCGCATCCAGGGCAACAACTACGGTGCATTCGGAACCCCCGGTGAAAATGGCGATTTCCTGTTCACCGACGTGAACCTGGAGACCTCTTTTGGCGCGGATGAAAAAACAAAATGCCGCGTTCCGTTCATGACCGGCGCCCTCGGTTCCACCTTCATCGCCGCAAAATACTGGGACGCTTTTGCCGTGGGCTGCGCTCTTGTGGGCGCCCCCATCGTGATCGGTGAAAACGTCGTGGGCGTGGACCGCGATTCCAAAATCGAGAAGGGCCGCATATCTTCGGCCCCGGAACTGGACCGCCGTATTGATATTTACCGTAAATATTACGATGGGTACGGTGCCATTATCGTCCAGCTCAACGTGGAGGACACCCGCAACGGCGTGGCCGAATACGTGGCTGAAAAGTATGGCGACGACGTCATCATCGAGCTGAAATGGGGCCAGGGTGCCAAGAATATCGGCGGCGAAATCGAAGTCACCAGCCTGGATTACGCCCTGTTCCTGAAGCAGCGCGGCTACCTCGTGGACCCCGATCCTGAAAAGCCCTCCGTACAGGAAGCCTTTAAAAACGGTGCGATCCACACCTTTGCCCGCCACAGCCGCCTGGGCTACACGGACCTGAGCAGCTTTGACCAGGTCCACGACGACTTCATGAGCACGGTTGAATACCTGCGCAAGCTCGGATTCAAGCGCATTTCCCTCAAGACCGGTTCCTACGGCATGGAAGCGCTGGCCATGGCCATCAAGTTCGCCTCTGAAGCCAAACTGGACCTGCTGACCATCGACGGTTCCGGCGGCGGCACGGGCATGTCCCCCTGGAACATGATGGAATCCTGGGGCGTTCCCTCGGTGCTGCTGCACGCCAAGGCCCACGAGTATGCCACTCGTCTGGCCGCCAAGGGCGAAAACGTGGTGGACCTTTCCTTTGCCGGAGGATTCGCCAAGGGCAGCAACATCTTCAAAGCACTGGCCATGGGCGCTCCCTTCTCCAAACTGATCTGCATGGGCCGCGCCATGATGGTTCCCGGTTTTGTGGGATCCAACATCGAAGGCGTGCTGCGCCCGGATCGCCGCGAAGCCGTGAACGGAAACTGGGACAAGCTCCCGGCTTCCGTGGCCAAATACGGCCATTCCGCCGAAGAAATCTTCGCCTGCTGGCACGATGTGGAAGCCAAGGTCGGCAAGGACGCCATGAAGGACATCCCCTACGGCGCCGTGGGCGTCTGGTGTCTGGTGGACAAGCTCTCCGCCGCTCTGCAGCAGCTCCTGGCCGGTGTGCGCAAGTTCGAGCTTTCCGCCATCAGCCGTGGCGACATTGCCTCGGGCAACCGTGAAACCGAGCGTGAAACCGGCATTCCGTTCATCACCAGCATCGGTGATGAAATCGCGCACAAAATCATCGACATGTAGCCCTCAGGCGCATTCATAACAACAAAATGCCCCCGGGAATCCATGTTCCCAGGGGCATTTTTCTGCGTTCCACACGAACGAAACCAGTCCCCAAAACAATCACACGCAAAAAATGTCGGTTCAGGGAGGGGAATCCCGGCCACCATCCGTTTATGGTGTGATCAAAACCTCATGGACCGGACCACGCTGTTGCGCAACACCGCTAGCGTAAATCCGCGTCCAGATCCGGTTCCAACCCACCGAGGCGCAGTTCGTCCGTGCCTTCCCCACGGCCGGACTTGAACAAGTCAATACGCTGAAGCAGCAAGGCCCGATCCCCGGCGGCCAACAATGCATTCTCCTCGCTGATCACGCCCTGTTCGTACAACTGGAACAAATGCTGATCAAAGGTCTGCATGCCCTGGGCCGTACCCTGCTCCAGAACGGAATACAGCGTTCTGTCGCTGCGTTCGCCCTGAAGCACCAGCTCCCGGACGCTCAACGTATTGCGAAGAATCTCGAAGACCGGCACCCGACCGGGTCCGTCCACGCGAGGCAGCAATTGCTGAGACACCACGCAACGCAAATGCGCGGCCAGCTGCATACGCGCCAGTCGTTCCTCATGCGGTTCAAACAATCCGAGCACCCGCTGCACGGTTCCTGCGGCATCCGACGTGTGCAGCGTGGCCAGGACCAGATGGCCGGTAGCGGCCGCCTGCAATACGATTTCCATGGTTGCCCGATCCCGGATTTCCCCGACCATGATCACCTTGGGCGCCTGGCGCAGGGCCGCACGCAACCCCGAGGCAAAGGAATCAAAATCCGTATGCAATTCCCGCTGGTTTACAACGCCTTTGGCGTGCTCATGCACAAATTCAATGGGATCTTCAAGCGTGACGATGTGGACCGGCCGCGTCCGGTTGATGGTCTGGATGAGCGAAGCCAAAGAATTGCTCTTGCCCGCGCCCGTGCCGCCCGTGACCAGCACCAGCCCCTGCCGCTCCTGCGCCATTTCCGCAAACACCGGCGGGAGCTGCAATTCCTCCATTTCCGGCACACGCTCAGGCAAACGGCGCATGACCACGGCATAGCGGCCCCGCTGACGAAACACGTTGACCCGGAACCGAGCCGTCCCGCCCAAGGCCCAGGAAAGATCGCAGGAGCCATGTTCCGAAAGATTGCGGCGCAACGCCAGCCGGTCGCCCAGCAGACACTCCGCGATGCTTCGTGTGGCCTCGGGCGTGAGTTCGGGCATGTCCTTCAGACGCACAGCCCGCAATTGACCGTCTACCTCGGCCTGGACGCTGGTTCCCACGGTGAAGAGGATGTCCGAGGCCTGGGACCAGCGTTGCAGGATGGCCGCGACCATGGCGCGAAATCGGGCGGGTTGCATGAGCGGCTCCTTGGTTTCCGAAACGGAAACCCGCATCACGGTTCCTGAGGATCTTCAAATTTGCTGCGGTCCAGGGCATGATGCCGGGCCGTGGCACGGTCAATGGCGCCCTGTTCGAGCAACTCCCGAATGTGGTCGTCCAGGGGTTGCATGCCCAGATGCTTGTTGGTCTGCATGACCGAAGGGATCTGATGGTTCTCGCCCTTGCGGATCAGGTTACGCACGGCCGGCGTGCCGCGCAAGATTTCCACGGCAGCCACACGCCCGGACCCGTCGGCCCGCTTCATCAGGGTCTGAGAGATGACGGCTTTAAATGAATCCGCAAAACTGGAGCGCACCTGGGATTGCATGTCCTCGGGGAACACCTCGATAATCCGGTCAATGGTTTTGACCGCGGACACGGTATGCAGAGTGGAGAGCACCAGATGCCCGGTTTCCGCAGCCTCCAATGCCAGGGCAATGGTTTCATAGTCGCGCATCTCGCCCACGAGGATGATGTCCGGATCCTCCCGTAGCGCGCCGCGCAAGGCCGCCTTGAAACTCCCGGTATGCCGCCCCACCTCGCGCTGGTTGATCAGGCATCCCTGGGATGGATGCACGAACTCGATGGGATCTTCGATGGTCAGGATGTGGTCCCGCCGCTTCTTGTTGGCGTGATCAAGCATGGCGGCCAACGTGGTGGATTTTCCGCTGCCCGTGGGACCGGTGACCAGCACGATGCCTTTTTCCAGCATGGCCATTTCCGCCAGTTGCGGGGGCAGGCCAAGTTGTTCGGTGGTCAGGACGTGCTGGGGAATCTCACGAAATACCGCGCCCACGCCCCGGTGCTGACGAAAAAAATTGACCCTGTACCGGGCCAGTCCCGGGGCTTCATAAGCGAAATCCACATCCCCGGTTTCTTCAAACTCTTTGATTTTGGCTTGCGGGGTTATCTCAAAGAGCAGTTTCTTGAGATCCTCGTCGCTGAACGGCTTGTACTTGATCCGTTGCAGATCGCCCCGCAGACGCAACATGGGCGGTGCTCCCGCGCTGAGGTGCAGGTCCGAGCCGCCGTGCTCGTGGAGCATTTTGAAAAACGCGTTGATCTTGGCCATGTTGCTTCCTGTCGGGTCGCCCGCCGTCAAGCCGAGTGGCGAAAAGGTGAATCCGTTATTCCATGGGCCACTCTTGGATGAGGACCACGCCCGTATCCCGGTACCCGCCCTGATCGGTCAGCGCTTCCACTGCAATGCGCACGCTTTCCCCGCCATTGGTTTGGCTAAAGCTGAGCCGATACTCCCCCAGATCAAGCTGGTCGGATTCATCAGTCCCCAGGTAGGCATCGCCGCGTAATTGGGAAAGCCCCGTGGGACGGGATTTTTCATGGACATAATACAGCCCCACAGCGGAATAGAGGCGTCCCAGCCCTTCGGAAGCGGCTCCCCGGGCCATGGCGGTATCGGACTCTTGTACCATGCTGAAATAGTTTGGAGCAATCACCCCGGACAGCACACCGAGAATCACCAGGACCACAATGACCTCAATCAGGGTGAATCCGCTTTGTCCGTCCCGTCTGCGTCCCCCGGGCATCAGGAGTCCTCCTTGCAAAAAGGTCCGGAGAAGCGCACTCCTCCGGACCCTGTGACGCCGTTTTCAGACCGCCGGTTTAGTCGGGCCAGTCAAACGTCTTGCTGACGCCCGTATCCGTGTAGGTGCCGTCCCCGTCCGGGTCGGTGGCCACGGCCACGGTCACCACGTCGTTGGCAACGCTGTAGGTGAACTGGAAATCACCAGCCACGACAACATCCGAAGCATCGGTACCCAGGTAGGTATCGCCCTGGAGCGCCGCGAGGTTGGCTGGAGCTTGGTTGTTGTCCATAACATACTTGGCATACGCCAGATTGAAGCGTCCCACACCTTCGGCAGCGGCACCTTCCGCAGCGGCGGTCTCAGCCTCGCTGACCATGTCGAAATACCGGGGAGTCACCACGGCGGCGAGTACGCCGAGGATGATGATCACGGTGATGAGTTCGATGAGCGTGAAACCGCCCTGCCTACGACGTTGTTTCGTCCGTTCCATACGTCCCTCCCTGCGGATCGGCGACAGGGCCGATGTCCCGCATGGTTGCTGGTTGATGGGTGTATCCATTCTCTTCCTTTGCCTTTTCACATAGCACACGCCCGGGGCCAGCCCAAGCGAAAATATATCCGCGACACGCATTCGCTACAAAATCCGGTCACATACCGGCCATAGCCGACGTCATCATATCGATCATGGGCAACATGACCGCCAGGGCAAAAAACCCCACCACCCCGGCCAGGCACGCCACCAGCACCGGCCCGAGCAATTCGCTCATGCGCCCCACCGAATACTCCACCTCGTAGTCGTAATGCTGGGCCACATCCTTGAGCATCTCCTCAAGCTGGCCCGATTCCTCGCCGATGGCCACCATGGTCACCAACATTGGGGTGAAATATTTTGCCTGCTTGAGCGGTGCAGCCAGTCCCCGCCCCTGCTCCAACATCTCGCGCACGTTGTCGAACTGCTTGGCCACGGCCGCGTTGCCAATGGTGCCGGAAATAATCTGCACGCTTTCCAACACCGTGATGCCGCTGGACTGCAAAATAGCGAAAATGCTTCCAAACCGGGACATGGCCGCCTTAACGAACACGGGACCAAGAATGGGCAAGCTCAAAAGCAGCGTATCGAAAAACAGCCGCCCCTTATCCGTCTTGGCCCAGTACCAGATGCCGAACGCCCCCGCGATCAAACCGGTCACCGCGATTTGCCAATACCCCACGAAAAAGGCGTGAATACCCATGCACACGCGGGTGGGCCAGGGCAATTCCACGCCCTGACTTTCAAACATGGTGATGAAGTTGGGAAGCACGAAGGTAACCAACACCACAAAGGCCACCACCAGGGCCACCACCACGATGATGGGATAGGTCAGGGCGCTCTGAATGTCTTTGCGGACCTTGTTCTCATGTTCCACAATGTAGATCAGCCGGTCCAGCACCTGAATGAGTGTTCCGGAAATTTCTCCGGCACGGATCATGTTGCTGTACAGATTGCTGAAAATATGCTTCTGGCGGCCAAAGGCCCGATACATGGACGCACCGCCCGCGATGTCCTTGGCAATCTGTTCCACGGCGGCCTTGAGCTTGGGGTTCTCCATCTGGCCCAGCAACGTCTGAAGGGACTGGAGCACGGGGATTCCCGCATTGAGCATGGTGCGCAACTGCTTGGTGAACAGGATCACATCGCGGGCCTTGACCTTGGTGAACCGCGTGGCAAAACCGCCCGCTTCGGTTTCTGTCCGGGTCTTGAGCCGTCCGCCGGGTTTGACCATGGACGGAATGTATCCCTGGCCCAGGAGCTTTTCATACGCCTGCTCCAGGGACTCCGCCTCCAGGGTGCCCGAGGCCTTGGCCCCGTCGTTCCCCATGGCCTTGTATGTAAAAACCGGCACCGATCCCTCCAACAAAAAATGCTCTCTCCGCCCGCAGGCGGTTTACGCTACCGCAAAGGCGTCTTCCCAGCCGATGAACCGCACGGTTTTCCATTATCGCCGAACAAACCGTCGCGGCGCGCTTCATTCCGTTACCGCTCGGTCGCACCCTGCGCAAGGGGCAGGACAACGCCGGCTCGGAACACGGCTAGAGCATAATGGCGGAAGCCGCTTCCTCCAGGGTGATCAGACCGGCCGCCACCTTGCGCGCCGCATCCATCTTCAGCGTCTGCATGGTCTTGCCCCGCACCGCCGCACGGGTGATCTCCTGCGACGAAGCCCGATGCAGAATCATATCCTGCACCATTTCATCCACCTGCAAAATTTCAAACAATGCCAAACGCCCCCGAAATCCGGACTGCCCGCATTGGGGACACCCCTTGCCCCGCATAAACGTGACCCGGTCGCGCACATTCCATAACCCGAACGACTTGATCAGGTAATCCTGCGGATCGTATGGTTCCTGACAATACGGACAAATCTTCCGTACCAGCCGCTGGCTTACGGACAGAAGCAAGACCGAGGCCACAAGAAACGGTTCCAGCCCCATTTCCACCAATCGCGTGATCGCCCCCGCAGCCTCGTTGGTGTGCAGCGTGGAGAGCACCCGGTGTCCGGTCAGGGCCGATTGCGTGGCAATTTCCGCTGTTTCGTGGTCGCGAACCTCTCCCACCAGCACCACATCCGGATCCTGCCGCAAGATGGACCGCAATCCCGAGGCAAAGGTCATGCCCGCCTTGGTGTTGAGCTGCACCTGACGAATTTTGTCGATCCGGTATTCCACCGGATCCTCCAGGGTAATGATATTGATTTCATCATTTTTGATGGCCCGCAAAAAGGAATACAGCGTGGTTGTCTTGCCGCTGCCCGTGGGTCCGGCGGCAAGGATCATACCGTAGGGCTGGCGGATGGCCTGCTCCACCTTGGTTCGGTCGAACCGGGAAAAGCCCAGCTCATCCAAGGTCAGACCGTGGGCGTTGCGGTCCAGAAGTCGCAGCACCAGGTTTTCGCCATAGATGGTGGGCAGTGAGGAAACACGCACGTTGAATTCACGATTTTGCGTATGAAAGGAAAAGCGGCCGTCCTGGGGAATCTTGCTGATGGCGATATCCATATTCGCCATGATTTTCATGCGCGAAACCAAAGGAAGAAAAATGGATTTGGGCGGCGCAGGCACGGACCGCAGCTTGCCATCCACACGGTAGCGTACCGTCACATAATCCCGCTCCGGACTGATGTGGATATCGCTGGCGTTTTCGCGCACGGCCTGGTTGAGGATGGAGTTGACCATGCGGATGACAGGCGCCTGTTCCGCCATGTCCGTGAGCGCGTCGACATTCAGCTCATTCTCGGCCGCAGCCTCGCCCGGATCCTCGGCCCCGACAGCCTCATCCACCAGCCCTTCATAGGTGTCGTCCTGCAACGAACCACGGCCATAGATGGTGGAAAAGAGCATCTCATAGTCATTTTCCGAACAAATGACCGGCTCCACCTCCATATTGGAGGCGATTTCCACGGTATCAAGGGCCGTGATGTCCATAGGATCGGGCATGGCCACAATGAGCAACGGGCCTTTGCGTTGCAGCGGAACCACGCGGTTCTTCTGGGCGATCTGTTCGGAAACCAGCTCCGCGACCCCTTCCTCAAAAGGGTATTTGTCGGGCTGATATTGCGGGATGCGCAGTTGCGTGGACAGGGTGGAGAGCATGACCCCTTCCTTGATCATGCCCGTCTGAATCATGTACTGGCCCAGCTTAAGCTTGGTCTGCTTCTGCCCCTGCAGAGCTTCCTTCAGCTGCTCCTGGGTGATGAGTCCTGCCTCAATGAGCAGGTCTCCCAGTCGTTTGCGCTGCCGTTTTGCCACGGACGCCGCCTCCCCAGCCGGTTAACCTTCCCCGTCCCGAGACTGGGCCAGGGTTTCGAGCACCACGGAATCGACCTGTCCCAGGGAAACAGTTTCCCGGGCTGGTCGATAAATATCCGCATCCTTTTGCAAAGCCAGAGGCAACGTTTCAAACAGCTGCCGAGCGCGGTCCTCTTCCAGGCTGGGCCGCTCCAACACGACCTGGAAGCGCAGTCCGCCCACCTGGGTGTACTCGGGCAACAGCCGAAGCCGCAGATCAAAAAACGTGTATTGCCGCAGCCGTGCATGCGCTTTTTCCAGGCTGGCGGCCGAGTCCAGGCGCACCCAATACAGCTGGCGGGGCAACATCCCGTCCCGGGGCGATACCAGGGGAAAACGCAGCATGGCGGCCGCAGGCACCCTGTCCGGTTCCGACACATGCGGGTTCAACCGCAGCACCTCATCCAGCAAACCGCGGTCAAACGTGCCGTACACGGAACGCACCGCCTCGGAAAGACTCTCTCCCCGGGCCAGATGCAACGCGCCGAAGACCTCGGGCAATTCCGCGCTAGGTACGAACGGCTCCAATGCTCCTCCGCCTTGAGCGTCGGTCGGGTCGGGAACATCCTGTCCGGGCGCTTCGTCCCAAGCACCGCCTTCCGGGGAGGATGAAGCGAAAGAGTCCCCCATGCCCGGCACAGAAGCCAGGGCCGATTCCAAGGCCGGAACAAAGGAACGCACTTCCGGCACCCAACGAATGGCGGCAAGACTGCCCACCAGCAGCAAGGAGACCGCCACCCCCGCAAACCACGCAAGACGACGCGGACGCAACTGGCGCTCCTCGCGAAGGCAGCCGCGTACAATGCCACGGGTCACACGGGTTTTGCCTGCGATGAGCATCTGCAGCAGGCATTTGTGGCAAAGGCGCACCACCTTTCGAGGATACCCGCCCGTTGCGCGATGAATGGCCAAAAATGCGCCCCAGGTAAACAGTTCGGGAGCAAAGCTGTCCCTGGCCGCGGCTTGGGCAACCCGATAACGGACCATCTCGCGCATTTCCTGAAATCCCAGCGGCTTGAGGCGATGATAAAAATTCACCCGGTCCAGCAGGTTGGGCATGGACTCCACCACAGGCTCCAGTTCGCGCTGGGCAAAAATGATGATCTGCAACAACTTGGCATCGTTGGTCTCGTAGTTGAGCAATTCCCGCAATATTTCCAGGCACTCCGGAGGCATTTTTTGCCCCTCGTCGATGATCAGCACCACGGTTCGCTCTTCGCGCATGCCCTGCCGCAGCAAGGCCTTTTTGATCATCTCTTTGAGGGACCAGACGCTGAGCCGGCTGTCCGGCAGTTCGCCGCAAAACTGCGCGCAAAGCACGCGCAAAAACGCCCGGGGCGAGGCAAAGCCCGGGTCCAGAAGCAAATTCACGGCCATATTGCGATTTTGGCTCATATTGCGCACGAATCGACGGCACAGCGTGGTCTTGCCCGTGCCGATATCGCCGATGACCAGATTGAGTCCACGTTTAAGGCGCACCGCGATCTCCAGTTCCTGCAAGCAGGCGATGTGCTGCTTGGAGTAGTACAGGAACTCCGGATCCGGGGAACTGGAAAACGGTTCCCGCTCCAGCCCCAATCGCTCATGGTATTTCATTGCCCGGCTCCCCCGGCTTGCTCCGAACCCTCTCCGGCCTTGCCCCGCGCGTCCTTACGCCTAGCCTCAAGTTCTTCAAGCCGTTTGATTTCCAACTCTTCCTCAATCTCCTGCAACGTTTTCTGCCGCTCACCAGCCACCCACTTGGCCAAAACCGTGGGAGTGATGAAGATCATGAATTCATCCATGGTGTCCTGCTTGCTCTCGCTGCCGAACAACCGATTGCCGCCGGGCAGATCCTTGAGATAAGGCACACCGTCCTCGTTGCGGTAGGAACGCTGCTTGCTCAGACCGGAAATGACCACGGTCTCGCCGTCGCGGGCAATAAGCGTGGTTTCGGTCTTTTTCTTGAGGATGAAATAGTTTCCGTCCACCTCGCGGGATTCGTCCACTTCGTCTTTTTGAATCAGCACGTTGAGCTTGATGTACTGATCATCGATGATGTGGGGCGTAATCTCCAGGCGGAGCACCACCTCCTCGAACTTCACGGTGGTGGTGACCACGCCGCCGCTGGTCTCGGTGGTAGCGTACGGCACCCGTTCACCGGATTCGGTGTAGGCCTTTTGGTTATCCATGGTGGTGATGGACGGCGAAGAGATGATCCGGAGCTTGTTATCCTGCTCCAGCGCCTTGAGCTGCACTTCCAGGAGGTTTTCCCCCACGTTGCCGAACATCATGCCCAGGGAAAGGCCGGTCCCGCCTTCGTCGAATCCGCTTGGCGTCAAATTGATCCCCACGCCCTTGCCGGACGGACCGGTCCCCAGTGTGGGATCGTAGGTTCCCATGCGGCTCTCCCCGGTGGACTGGGAGGTGGTGCTGCCGGTCGTTCCGCCCGGATTGACGTACAGATTGGACCCATCATAAAGGTTGCCCTGGTAGGAGCCGCCCCATTGCACGCCTAGAGCGCGGGCCGTATCCCGTGTGGTTTCCACGATATGGGCCTTGAGTTTGATCTGGGAACGCGGCGCGTCCAGCCGGGTCACGATGCGCATGAGCCGGTCCACATCGGAACGGATGCTGCTGACGATCAGGGCGTTGGTATGCTCGTCCACCTCGATGGAACCGATCGGTTCGCCCTCCCCGTCCTTAGCCAGGAATGGAGCCAGATTTTCCTTCAGCGCCGCGGCGTCGGAAAACTTCACTTTCATAATGCTGGTGACCAAGGGTTCGGCGCGTTGCTGGGCCAGCCGCTCGGCCTGCCGCTGCGTCCGCAACTGATCCATCTCCAGCTCGTATTTCATGTCCTCAGCGGTCATCACCCGGATGATGTCGCCCTCCCAGGCGTAACTCAGCCGGTTGGCACTGAGCACCCCCTTGAACACTTCGGCCCAGGGCGTCTTGACAATGTTGATGTTGACCATGCCCTGCACGCTGGGGCTGACCACGATGCTCTGCTTGGCGGCGCGGGAGAGCGCCTGAAGTACGGCCACGAGATCGGCGTTGTGCATACGCAGGGTGATTCGGAAATCAGGAAGCTTTTTGGGTTGCTTCTTTTCCTCGGGTTCCAGGGTTTCGGCCCTGGTTTCCACTTCCTCGAAACGGTCCAGTTCCTCGGTGCGCGCCGACGGGGAATGCCCCTGGGACTGCTCGGCCATGATGCGCCACTTTTCCATCTCCGGATCCATCGCATCCGGCTCGGATGTGGAGGCACAACCGGCCAGCACCCCGATGAAGAGGAAAAGGGCCATGAAAAATCGGACAAAGGGCTTCATCGTCAGTAGACCGCCTTCAGGCTTACGTCGTCCACACCATCCTCGGCCAGGGGAATGCGCCGCTCAAAGGCCCGCCCCGTATTCGGGTCGAGGTGCTCCACGGTGACGAACCCGGGGGCAATGCGCTTGACCCGGTAGCCGGAAACCGCCAACTGGTCGCCCACCGAGTATTCAATGCCGTTGATGATGGCAAAGGCCGCGTTTCCGGCCTGCAAATATCCGCTGTACACGATGGCTTCCTCGTCGCCTGTGTCGAACGCCTCGCCGTCCGTAAAATAAAATTGCCGGTCCGCGGCGTAAAACAGCCGGTTTTGCGCGTGTTCGCCCAGGAGCGCCACAATGCGACGTTCCTTTTCTGTGAGTGCGCTTTTCTCCAGATCCTGACGCATGGTCTCCAGTTGGGTCTTATACGCGCCTGCGCCGCCTTCCGGGATTGAGGATTCCGACTTCGGATCCAAAAGCAAAATATATCCGGCCCAGAGCAACACCACGGCCAGGACGCCAAGCAAAATCTTTTCGCTCTTTTTCATCCCTGCCCCCCGGCGGTCCGCTGGTCCTCCAAAAGAACCCACAGCTCCAGGAAAAATTCCGCGCCCCCAGGGGCCGCACGCATCTCCACCCGGTCCACCCTGTCCAGATAGGGCAACGCAGCCAAGGCTCGATACATCTGCTTGAACCCGTCCAGCCCGCCCTGCACCACACACTGCATCATCATGCGGCCCTGCCCGGTGCGCAGCGACCCGGGGCTGACCACCACATCCAGCACCTGCAAGCCCGCATCCCCGGCCAGGCGGATCATCTCCGACGGCAACCGCTCAATGGTATTTACATCCACGGGTTCGGTGGGCGGCACGTCATACGCGCCCTCGGACTGCGGCTCCATCTGCCGGTGCAGGCGTGCGTACTCGGGCAAAAACAAGGCCTGACGCTCCAGACGTTCTTCAGCGTCGTGAATCCGCTCACGCAACGACACCAACTCCTGAAACTGCGGCACCAGGAAGATCCAGGCGACCACCAGGGAGCAGACCACCGCCCCCACCGCCTTGACCACCACGGTCTTGTATTCTTCCTGCCAAGTGGACATGTTCGCCCCTATGCCATTTGCACATGCAAAACCACGTGAAAAACATCCCCTTCCGGGATGAAATCACGCACTTCGCCTTGCTGGACCACCACATCGCCGAACAACGGCGACGCCTTGAGCGCGATGAGGTACCGCGTCAGATCCGTTTCAAAATTTTCCTCGCCGCCGAGAATGACCATATCCAGCACCAGCAGGCGCACGGGCGACTCCCCGGCGGCGGGCTGTGCCGTCCCCTTGCCGGGCGCGACACGCAGCTCCATATTCATATTCAAAAGCCGCACCCGCTCCGGAGTTATCCGCTGCAATTCCGTGAGCACGGCCAACGCCTCATAGCGTTCGGCCACGTTGCGCATACGGGCGCGATAGGCTCCGACTTCGGCGGAAAGCCGGGCCAGTGACGCCTCGTCCAGGGCCATCTCCGGCATAATCCGCTCTTCCATCTCCCGGGCCTTCTGGGTCAGGTCCGCGATGGTCTCCCCGCTCCAGACGTACAATCCGCCCAGCAGCAAGGCCATGACCATGACGAACACGGATACCGCATTGCCCACCATGGCCCGTGTCCGGTCGCGACGCCGGGCCTGATAGTTGTGGCTAAAATTCAGGGTCTTGCCCTGATCCGAAAGCGCCACGGCCACGGCCTCGTTCATGGCCATGCGTCCGCTCAGGCTGGTCCGTCCGGAAAGCCTGGAAAGATCCAGATCCCCGAGCGGATCGAAAATCTCCATGTCCAAGGCCAACTGGCCGGACACATACTCCGCCACCTCCGGGCTGCCGAAAATGCGGCCGCTCAGGTGCAGGGTTTCGCAACGCTGATGAAAATTCTGTGCATAGTAATCCAGCGTACGCTCTGCCTGCCGGGCCACACGTTCCAACGAATCCCGCACGGACTCGAGAACCTGGGCCTTATTCAGCTCCCCGCCGGGACCACCTTTGGCTCGCGGCCCGTCAAGGAGCTTCTCAAGAATCAGCAGCCGCGCCCCGTGCTGGTCCAGCTCATGCCCGGGCATCCCCTTGGTCAGCTCACCCCGGTTGTAGCTATCCAGCAATTCCTCGGCCATGGAGTCCAGCCCGAATTTGATGCTCCGGCTGAAACGAATGCCGGCGCCCTCGTAGATCGTGATGCTGGAAAATGTGGCTCCGACATGCAGGTTGGCTGTCAGCCCCGACCGTGAAGCCGCCCAACCGGTGCGGTAAATGTTCTGAAAAGCAGCAGGAATAGCCGTGACCCCGGCAATGGAATACCCGGCATCCCGAAATCGATGCCGAAGCCGCTCCACATCCGCACGACCAGCAAGGCTGGTGAGCACCTCGATCTTGGGTACCTCCCCTTCCTTGACCGCGGCGTCCTGGACGCGAAAGTCCAACACAAACTCCGCACTGTTGAACCGCCGCTCCTTTTGCAGCTGCCAGTACACCGTGTTGGCCAGCTCCCCTCTCTTGACGCGGGGAATCCGCGAAACACCGATTTCCACATCCGGCGCACGGTGCAGCACCCAAATATCACACCCGCGAGATCCGACGCGCCCCAGCACGGATTGCAATTTCTCGGAAAGACCCGGCTCCTCCACACCCAGCCCGGATTCCAACGCCACGGATTGAATATCCAGCAGTTTCGGAGAATCACCCCGGGTCATCTTCACGACTGTAATGGTGTCCTGGGCGATGTCCACGCCGAGAACAGCGCTACGGCTGCGGGAAAACAAAGAAGGACGCGCTGTGCGCAAAGAAGTGGAAGAGGTTTTGGAAGGCTTGTTTTTTTTCTTCTGCCGTCGGGAGGAACGTGGCGCCTTGGAAGCCGACTGCGGAAAATTCAACCGCTGCTCACCGTCATCACGAATGACGTCAAGCAGGGCTTCCGTGGAATCCGCTCTGTTCCTTTTGCCCACAAGACTTCTCCTTGCGACGCGGCTGCAGACCCATGCTTCTTCCGCCTCAAGGCCGAAAAACCAAGACTTTGCCCCTGGCTACATGTCATGGCAATCGCGAATCGCGCCTGCGCCTCCAAAAAAAATACTGGAAAATCAGCTTCTCTCGACGCACTTTTACGACAAATTCTAGAACTTTTGTAGCCTTTCTCCCAAATAACGGGATTGGCCAATCCTGTCAACAATTCTCGGATCGCCAACCAAGGAATCATGGGCCTTTTCGTACGGTTTTGCCGTCCCGACCACAAAACAAGGGGAACAGACGAACGCCCTTTTTTATCTCGCAATTTGTGATAACAATACAAGATATTGTGGGATACCCGCTCAAAAAAAACACCTGCGCTACCGGAGTCGGGTTGAACGCATGCCCCCATCCGTTGAAAACGCAGGATAATAACAACGTCCCAAAGGGACTTTTTATTCAACTATTGTCGCCTATAACAGTCCAACGTCCCCTCTGTGCGAAAACAAACCTGTTTCTGCGTCAATTTTTCAATATATGCGACCCGGTCTATTTCCGGGCCAATGGAAGAAAAAGCGATCCAACGGCCATTGTCCTGAACCTGGGCCGAGGCATCCTCCAGGGGATTTGCTCGGTACAGCGCATAGGAAGTCAAAAACCGGGGCATGCCGTTGTGGAATTGTCCGCGTAGTGCTGTTCAAAACGCTTCGAATACGTGGCGATAGAGATGCCCACAACGCTTGAGCCATGGAATTCGGACATGTAGATAGCCTCGGTCCCGTCTTTTCCGGCCAGGCCGATGACCTCGGTCACGCCCGGGGCGGGTTGTTCGGGCCAGCCCGTATACACGGCTCAGGCACGGGCGGAAAAGGGTCCGGCCAGCAACAACAGCGCAAGACAACACGAGGTCCGGCGAAACATGGAAAACCCCTTTGGCAGACTGGTGGAAAAGTGCGTGGGGCGGAAGCCCGCGCCAAGTATCACAGCAGGCCCGGCTCGGGATCGGCCTTAAGGTGGCGGTAAGCCTTGGCCGTGGCCACGCGGCCCCGGGGCGTGCGTTGCAAAAAGCCGCATTGGATCAAATACGGCTCATAAATATCCTCAATGGTTCGGACCTCCTCGGCACAGGCCACAGCCAGGGTTTTGACTCCGACCGGCCCGCCCCCGAACTGGTGGACCACCACATCCAGAATCTTGCGGTCCATGTAGTCCAGGCCGTGCGGGTCCACGTCAAGGCGTTGCAGGGCCATTTCCGCAAGTTCCTGGTCCACGCAGTCCTTCCCCGCCACCACCATGTAGTCGCGCACCCGGCGCAGCAGCCTGTTGGCGATGCGTGGGGTTCCCCGGGACCGGCGGCCGATGGCCAACGCGCCTTCGTCCGAAACCTCCATGCCTAGAATCCCCGAAGCTCGATGAACGATGCGGGCCAATTCCTCGGGACTGTAAAAATCTATGCGAAAGATGCAACCGAAACGGTCGCGCAAGGGAGACGTCAGCAGCCCCAGACGTGTTGTCGCACCCACCAGGGTGAAGGGTTCCAGGTCGATTTTCACCGTGCGTGCGCCTGGTCCCTGGCCGATGACCAGATCCAGTTTGAAATCCTCCATGGCCGGGTAAAGCACTTCCTCCACGCTGGCGGGCATGCGGTGAATTTCGTCAATAAACAATATGTCCTGGGCTTGTAGATTGGTCAGAATCGCCGCCAGATCCCCGGACCGCTCCATGACCGGACCCGATGTGGAAACCAGGTTTACCCCCATCTCCGAGGCGATGATTTTGGCCAGAGTGGTCTTGCCCAGGCCAGGATTGCCGTAAAACAGCGTATGGTCGGCGGCGCGTTCGCGCTCCCGGGCCGCACGCAGAAACACCTCCAGGTTGGCACGCAGCTCAACCTGGCCGATAAACTCCGACAGACGGCGGGGGCGGACATTTTCATCAACAGAACAACGGGTCATGGCGTCTCATCAGCGGGCCGAGGCAATGCGCCGCAGGGTTTGGCGAATGGCACCCGCCGCGTCCAGGTCGGGTTCGGCCTCAAAAATTTCCTTCAATAAAGGACGGGATTCCTCTTCGGAGTATCCCAGGTTGGCAAGCCCCGCAAGCGCGTCCAGAAATTCCGAGCCCGTAACGCCGTCCGGGACCGCGATCCGGGCCTTGAATTCCGCCATGCCCGCCATTTTATCTTTGAGGAACCAGAGAATCTGCTTGGCGGACTTGGGACCGATGCCCGGCACCGTGGCCAGTGCCTTGTCGTCCTCGCGAAAGGAAATTTCCCGCAATCGTTCGGGATCGAAATGCGATAAAATTGCCAGGGCTTTTTTCGGACCGAGTTTGTCGATGGAAATCAGAGTGCGGAACAACCGCCGCTCCTCTTCTTCCAAAAACCCATAGAGATCAATGGCTTTTTCCGAGACATTGGTGTGCACGAACACCTCGGCCTCGCCACCGGGCGCGGGCAGGGCCGAAAGCACGGACGTGGGCGCGGCCACGCGGTACCCCACGCCGCCGGGGGTGAGCAGGGTCAGGCCGGTATCGTCCTTATCCGCCAAAATGCCTTTAAGATAGGCGATCATACAATGTCCTCGGCTGGCTGTTGGAGTGAGGGGAAGTGCTTCACCCGGGGCGTGAAACGTCCGGCACGCGCATCCACGGTTCGCGCCGGATGTGTCCAGTGTAGCCGCAGGCGAGGCCGCAAGGCAAGATTGGACCGCTACAGTCCGGCAAGATGATTGAGACGTCGCTGATTGAGATGGCAAATAGCCACAGCCAGGGCGTCCGAGGCGTCCTCGGCCCAATCCGGATTGGCGACGCCCAAAAGCCGCGCCACCATGAAGGCCACCTGGTCCTTGGGCGCATTGCCCACGCCGACAATGCTTTTCTTCACTTTGGTGGGTTCGTATTCGGCCACGGGCAGTCCTGCCACCGTACAAGCGGCCAGGGCCGCGCCCCGGGCCTGACCCAGCTTAAGCGCGCTCTGCACGTTTTTATACACGAACACGTTTTCCAACGCGCTTTCCTGGGGGGCATGCCGCGAGATAATCTCGGCAAGGCCAGAATAAATTTTTCCCAAGCGGTAGGGCAAATCCCGCTTGGCCGGTGGGCGGATGGTCCCCGCCTCCACCAGGGAAAGGCAGCCCGAGGTCTCGGCCACGATGCCGTACCCGGTGACACGGGAACCGGGATCGAGGCCGAGAACCACGACCATGCTATTCCATCTCTTCCAGGACTTCGTCCGGGAAATCAGCGTTGACGTAGAGGTTCTGCACGTCCTCGTTGTCTTCCAGGGCGTCCATGAGCTTGAGCACCTTACGGGCCGTGTCCGCGTCCACCTCCACGAGGTTCTGCGGCACCATGGTCACTTCGGCGCTCTGGGCCACCAGCCCCGCGTCCTCAAAGGCCTTCTGCACGGCCATAAACTCGCCCGGTTCAGTGTGCACCGTGAGGGAGCCGTCCTCATCAAGCACGTCCTCGGCACCGGCCTCCAGGCCGATTTCCATGATCTGGTCTTCGGTGTATTGCTCACCGTCGAACACGAGCACGCCTTTTTTGTCGAACATCCAGGCCACGGAACCGGCCTCACCCATGTTGCCGCCCTGCTTGGTCAGCACATGGCGGACTTCGGCCACGGTGCGGTTTTTGTTGTCCGTAGCGACTTCAATGAGCAGAGCCACGCCGCCGGGTGCGTAGCCTTCGTACTGAAATTCGTAGATGTCGCCGCCGGCGAGTTCGCCCGTGCCTTTTTTGATGGCGTTGTCAATCTTATCCTTGGGCAGGTTGACCTGTTTGGCCTTTTGGATGGCCAGGCGCAGCGCGGAGTTGTCTTCGGGATTGCCGCCCCCGGCTTTGGCCGCAAGGATGATGTCTTTAGCGGCCTTGGTGAAAAACTTTGCTTTTTTGGCGTCCTGCCGACCCTTGCGGTGTTGAATGTTGGCCCATTTACTGTGTCCGGCCATAAAACCTCCGAATATGGCGAAAGTGTCAAATGCGGGAATGCGAAGCGTCTTTACAACGCGTCCCCCCGAAAGCCAAGCCCCACGACAAACATCTCCTTGGACTCGGCACGGGAGCTTTTGGGTTTAAACGTCTTAACCTTTTCAAACAATGGACGGAGCGAATCCGTATAGGCCTTCACATCCGGTCCCTCAAAAATCTTGGCCACGAAATGACCGCCCGTCACAAGCACGCCGGGCAGCACATCACGCGCCAGTTCGCACAGCTCCAGACTGCGGGCCTGGTCCGCGAACTTCACGCCCGTGGTCTTGGGCGCCATGTCCGAGATGACCAGATCAAAGGGCGCGAGTTCGGCGCGGCGATCAGCAAAGGGACCGTCCTGTTCAAAAGCATCACCATGAAAGAATTCCACGTTGTCGGGAAATTCGGTTTCCGTGGTCTGCAGGTCCACGCCGAGGACATGGCCCTTGCCGCCCACCTTGCGTGCTGCAAACAGGCTCCATGATCCCGGGGCCGCGCCCAGGTCCAGCACGCGCTGACCGCTGCGAAAAATGTTGAAACGCTTCTCGATTTCCTGAAGTTTGTATACGCTGCGTGCAGGATAGTTTTCCTGCTTGGCGCGCTTGAAGTAGTGGTCTTGATATTTTTTCATAAAACGTGGAAAACGGTACGTCTTGTTCGTTGTTACGGCGTTCGCGCCTTTTTACTGCACATGGAGGAACCATGCAAATCCGGCCGCGCCGTGTCCAGGTGGTCACGGAAATCGGGCAGACCCAAAGCCTGCCCGCGGGTCCGCAAAATTTCGACCGCCTGGGCCGGGGTCGAAAAAAACTGTTTCTTGGACTGGGACCGGAACCAGGGAAATTGGCCGAATATTTCCCGTCCGTCAAGGATACCCTCTATGTGGAATGCCCGGAATTCGAGCGGCAGATGCCCGAGGAGTGGCACGCCTCCATTCCCGCAGACTTCAAACGGATCGCCCCTGAGGACGTAACGCCCGCGCTGGCCCGTTCCTGCACAGTGCGCCGCTACCTGCGCAACATCCGTTTTTTCCCCTCCTTCTGGGGACCGCTCTGGGCCACCTGCGCCCTGCCCCACCTGGAAAACGTCCCACCACCGAATACCGACAGCGCCCCGGTGCTCTGGCTCCCCGGGGATGAATCCGACCTCCTGGATCAGGAACTGAACCTGGCCTTCCGGGCCGAGGGGTTCTCCGTGTTGCGTCCCCAGGCCGGGGAGCAGCCCACGGATATGGAAATCCCGTGGCGCTTGACCAAGGAACGCCCCCGCGTCTTTTTTTCCGTCAACTTCAAGGGTCTGGACCGCTTCGGCGAACTGTTCCACCTGCTGCGGCGGGCCGGAACCCGCGTGGCCATCTGGTGCGTGGACAACCCCTTTCACCTGCTCACGGGCGTCAAATCCCGCTACTGGACCCAGGCGGACCTGTTCGTGACCGACGACTGGTTCATTGAACCGCTCAAACAGTTGGGCGCGCAAAGCGTACACCATCTGCCCCTGGCCGCGGCACCGGCACTGTTCAAGGACCGCCAGGCTCCCGTGGCATCCGATTTGGATGACCGGCTGGTTTTTGTGGGCCGGTCGGAATTCCCGCATAAACGTGAATTTTTCGCGGGTGTGGAATCTGCTGCAAACGATTGGCCCGACGCCCTGGCCATGCTGGGACGCGGCGAACGCCCGGACTTTGCCTGGTGGACACAACGCCTGGAAGTGGATCCGTTTTGGCCGAACAATGCCATACGACAAGCCGGCTTCATGGCGGAGGAAACCGGGGCGCATTGGCGGGCCGAATGCCTGCGCCACGCCGGAGAACGGCTGACCGTGTTCGGCGACGACAACTGGCGCACCCTGCTGGACCGGGGCGTGGACGTGCGCCCGCCTGTGGATTATTACGGCGCGTTGGGATCGGTGTATGCCCGGGCGCGGGCCTGCCTGAACATGACCAGTCCGCTGCTGCCCCGCGGCATGACCCAACGGCATTTCGACGTCTGGGCCGTCGGCGGCCTGCTGCTCACGGACACCACGCCCGGCCTGGACATCTTCCCCCCCGAATTGGTCCGGGAGATCACTTTTTCCCGCCCTGAGGAAATCCAAGAACTTTTCGAGCGCATAAGCCCGGACACCACCCGCGCAACCCTGGGCAAAGCCTGGTCCGAGCTGATCCTCGCCGAGCACACCTACACGCAACGGGTCCGCCGTGTGCTCAATGTTCTGGACATCTGAAAAAACACTTGAGCTTCATTATGAAAAGGGGTAGTGATTCCCTCCTTGAACACGGGGACGTAGCTCAGTTGGGAGAGCGCTGCCTTCGCAAGGCAGAAGTCGGGAGTTCAAGTCTCCTCGTCTCCACCAGAAATTTTAAGGGGTTAGGCAAATGCCTGACCCCTTTTTGGTTGGTGGGTACACATAACCGGGTACGGGTTGTAAGCCGTCATCTAACTTGAGAAGCCGGGGTCTACACCAAAAACGGGGGAGTCACGGAAGCGAACTGTTCCGAGCTGTTACATACCCACACAAGACCTTGCACCTCAACCGGAAGTCCTCAACATTTCTAACGTAATAACCACCTCTCCGAATCGACGCTCTTTTTTCCCCAAATACCGCCGGAAATCACATTGCAGGGGTTCCCCCCATGGCCGCAACGGGCTACAACCGACCCAGATCATGCAAATAGAACAGTACCAACACCTCCTGCGTCCCCTGCTGGCTCCCCTGGGTGCGGCCTATGCCGGGGGCATGCGGCTTCGGCGACGGCTTTATGCGTCCCGGGTGCTCCGTTCGTGGCGATCCGCAGCACCCACGGTGAGCGTGGGCAACATCGGATGGGGCGGCACCGGGAAAACACCGCTTACGGACTGGCTTTTGGATTGGGCGGCCCAACGCGGCCTGCGCTCGGCCGTACTGACCCGGGGGTATCGCGCCCGGCCCCAGACCCTGCCGCACCTGGTGCAGCCCGGCAATCTGGCCGAGGAAGCCGGGGACGAACCGCTCATGCTCTGCCGTCGGCATCCCGAGGCCCGCATCGTGGTGGATCCCGTACGCATGCGCGGCGGACGCTGGCTGGAACAACGCGAACGCCCGGGAGTGATCATTCTGGACGACGGCATGCAGCATCTGGCGGTGCAGCGCGATCTGGACCTTGTGCTCTTGCGCCCTTCGGACCTGGATACCGGCTGGAACCGGGTGCAGCCCTCGGGGAGTTGGCGCGAAGGCGCTTCCGCCCTGCGCTGCGCCGGCGCCTTTTTGATCAAATGCCCGACACGGGCGTTTCAGTCCATGTTTCCGCTTTTTGAACAACGACTCACGGAGTTCGGCGTTCCGGTCTTCAATTTCCAAATCAAGGTGCAGGGCTTGGTCCGGGTCATTGACGGTGAACGTCGCCCCGGTCCCCTGACCCGCCCGTACCTGCTGGTCACTGGGGTGGGGGAACCGAAACAAGTGGCGCGTACAGCGGCCCTGTCCATGGGCCAGCCTCCCCGTGAACAACTCATCTTTCCAGACCATCATCCGTTCACCCGCAAGGATGTGCGCGCCATCGAACAATTCGCGGTAAAACAACAATGCGCGCATGTGGTATGCACACCCAAGGACGCGGTTAAACTCGGCCCCCTGGCGCGGGAAAACTTCTGGACCTTTGACCTGGACGTGGATTTCGGTCCGGCCTGGCGCGGAAACGGCCAAGAGGGGGCGCGATTCGACGCCTGGTTCGATGCCCGGTTCGACGCCATTCGAGCCGGGATGCCGAAGGCGACGCCCTCCCCCCGCAACAAGCCGGAAACCAAACCCAAAACGTCCGACAGGGCGAAAGAGAGTCGATAACGTGGCAGGCAAACGAAAAAAAACAAAAAAAAACCACCGGGGAAACGGGCTGCTCAACGAAGCCGGCGTACTGGCCGCCTTTCGACAGGGCGCACGTCCGCTCACACGGGCAGACATCGGCCGGGCCTTGCAACTCAAGAAACGGGATCGGCCCGCCCTGCGTGAAATCCTCAAAACCCTTGTGGACAAGGGAAAACTCATCCGCACCCGGGGTGCCTACGGCCTGGTGGACAAAATGCGCCTCGTCACCGGACGGCTGGAAGTGAAACGCTCCGGCGTGGGGTTTGTGATTCCCGAGGATTCCCGACGCAAAGACCTGTTCATTTCCGAAAAGGACTTGGGCGAGGCCTGGCATGGAGACCGTGTTGTTGCGGCCGTATTGCGTGAACACCGCAAAAAAAACAATGAAGGGCGAATCGTACGCATCCTGGAACGCGGTCGCCAGACCCTCACGGCGCGTGTGGTTCGCCGCGTGGGTGGCGGCGCCTACCTGACCCGTCCCACGGATCCGCTACTGGGCTTCGGCATGGTGGTGGAAATCGAACGCAAATTGCGGCCTGGACAAATCGTGGTGGTCACGCCCGGCGAACGCCTGGAGCCGCACCTTTGGGAGGCGGCATTTCAGGAACTGCTCGGCAACGAGGAAGACCTGGCCGTACAGGAAGCCTTGGTCAAGGCCACGCACCAGGTGCCGACCAAATTTCCCCAGACCGTTCTGGATGAAGCCGCCACACTGCCCACGCAACCGGATGAAAACGACTTTCGGGATCGGCGCGACCTGCGCACAATGGACTTCGTGACCATCGACGGGGCCACGGCCAAGGATTTCGATGACGCCATCTTCGTGGAACGTCGGGGCAAAAAGGGCTACCGCCTCTGGGTGGCCATTGCGGACGTGAGCCATTATGTGCGTCCCGGCTCGGACCTGGATCAGGAGGCCTATGAACGGGGCAACTCCTATTATTTCCCGTTGTCCGTGGAACCCATGTTTCCTGAAAGACTCTCCAACGGGCTGTGCTCCCTGAATCCGAACACGCCGCGGCTGGTCATGGCCGTGAGCATTGATTTTTCCGATCGGGGCGAGCCTGCGGAGGCCGAATATTTTCCGGCCGTGATTCAAAGCAAGGCCCGGCTCACCTACGGGCAGATCAAGCGCGCCCTGCTGGAAAAACAGGAATCGGAACGCCAACAACTCGGCCCGGTGCTCCCCATGCTGGAGCTGGCCGAAGAATTGACCCGCAAGATCAAACAACGGCGTTCGGAACGGGGAAGTCTGGATTTCGATCTGCCCGAGGCCGACATCCGCACGGACGAAAACAACCGCATTGCGGAGCTGCGCCCCCTTGAGCGGCACTTTGGACACCAGCTCATCGAGGAATGCATGGTGGCGGCCAACGAGGCCGTGGCCCGTTTTCTCGAAAGCGCCGGTCCGGGCTGTCTGTTCCGCATCCACCCCCAGGCCGACGCGGAAAAGCTGGAACGGTTGGCCAAGGTGCTGCGCCGTACCTCACCGGAACTCGCACTCCCGGAACGGCCGGACATCCAGGATCTGCAAAAGCTCCTGCACAAGGCCGAATCCACGGAATGGACCTTCCTGGTCAACCGGCTGCTGCTGCGCTCCATGATGCAGGCCCAATACTCGCCGGAAAACGAAGGGCATTATGGCCTCGCTTCGGAAAGCTACTGCCACTTCACCTCGCCGATTCGCCGCTATGCCGACCTGGTGGTCCACCGGCTGCTCAAATCCGCCCTGGGCGACGGAAGCCAGCCCGTCCCCAACCGCAAACGGCTGCGTAACGCCGCGGATCAGGTCAACAGCCGTGAACGACGTGCCACGGATGCGGAGCGGGAAATCCATCGCCGTGCGGCCGCGCTCTTTTTACGCCAGCACGAAGGCGATCATCTCCGGGGTGTGATCTCATCGGTCACGGATTATGGATTCCGCGTGGAACTGCTCGGCGGTCTGGCCGAGGGAACCGTCCGGCTCTCCTCGCTGAACGATGACTACTACGCCTATTGGCGCGACAGGGAAATTCTCGTGGGGGAACGCACGGGACGCATGTTCCGCCTGGGGCAGGAGGTGGAAGTTATCCTGGAGGAAGTACGCCTGGACCAGCTGGAAGCGGATCTTACGCTGGTTCGTTCCCTGTCCCGCTGAGCAACTCCAAAACCACTTCGGCAAGCCGCCCGATATCGGGCTTGGCGATCTGATCGTCAGCCCCCACGCTTTCCCCCTTGTGGCGCAGGCTATCCGTAATCAGGGAGGAAAACAGCACCACGGGCAATGCCCGCAGGTGCCGATCCTCCTTGATGCGGCGGCAGAGCGTATGCCCGTCCATGGACGGCATCTCAATATCCGTCACCACCGCATCGAACCATTCCTGAATAGGCCGATCCTCGTCACGGCTGCTCTGTTTTGCGTCCTGGAGAATCTCCCATGCCTCACGGCCGTTGGACGCTCCCGTGACCTCAAACCCGGCCCTGGTCAACACGGAAATCATCAGCTTGCGAATGGCGTCGGAGTCATCGGCCACCAGCGCCTTGTATTGTGGATTGTGCTCAGCCACGGTTTGCAGCTCCTGCTCATCCGAGGTCATGGCCGATGACGGACTGATGTCACCGATGATCTTCTCCATGTCCAAAATGAGCAGCACACGTTCGGCAAGCCGCACCACGCCCGTGATGTTGCGCGAACAGAAGCTGGCCACCTGCTCATCGGGCGGCTCAATATTTTTCCACGATATCCGGTGAATGCGGGTCACCCCAGAAACCAGGAGCGCGGTTTGGATGGAATTGAATTCCGAAACAATGACTTTGGGTTCAACGTGCTCCACCCGCTGCATGCCCATGAGCAACGCCAAATCCACCAACGGCACGATGCGCCCCCGCAGATCAAAAGCCCCCAACACACTTGGATGCGGGCGATCCGGCAGCGGGGTAACCTCGGGAAGCCGGATAATTTCCAGCACCTTGGCAACGTTTACACCGTAGTAGCCGCGATACGGCTCTTCGTGCTCCGGCAACCGCTCATCAATATAAAATTCTACAAGCTCCAGCTCGTTGGTGCCGGATTCAAGGAGGATATTGTTTCTGGTCATGCCCCTCCATAGGACCGGGAGCCTGCCGAGGTCAAGGAGGCAACAGAAACCTTATCCCATCGGTTGACAACTTCGTATTGCTTAGATATACAAAATCAAAACATCAAAGTCGAGGTGCCATGTGACTGGGCGATCCTTTGCAGAATTTTTCAAACGCGTGCAACACGTCACCGAATTGCGCAATCAGTCCGATCTTGCTCGGGAACTGGGTGTGGGACGGGCCGCTGTATCCCTGGCTAAAAAAAAGGAATCCATTCCGGCACGGTGGATTCTGGAGATCGCCGGGAGATACAACGTGGATCCGGGGTGGCTCGAAACCGGACGGGGCCAGGCCAAGCCCACACCGCACACCACCACACACGAACCCGAACCCATGGTGGACGACTTTGCCCGAATCCCCAAAGTGCGTGCCCGGCTCTGCGCCGGGGGCGGATCCTTTGAGACGGAAGGCCGCGTCGAGGGATATTACGCCTTCCGCGCGGACTGGGTACGCCGCAAAGGCGATCCCCGGGCCATGGTGCTCATGCAAGTGGTGGGAAACAGCATGGAACCGGAGCTACAGGACGGCGACATGGTGCTCATCGACCAGTCCAAAACCGATGTCTACGCAGGAGGCATTTATGCCGTCGGCGTGGAGGACACCGTGCTCGTCAAACGCATAGAAAAACTTCCCGGACAGCTCGTGCTGCATAGCGACAACACCGACTACAGCCCCATCCGTCTTTCCGGGGACGAGCTGCTCAACGTCCGCATCATCGGTAAAGTTCTCTGGATCTCCCGGGAATATCACTAAACTTTAACAAAGCCCCCGGGCCGTTACCCAGGGCTTTTTTTTGATCAACATGTTTACCAAAGAACAACTAAAGTCAACTAACGATAACAACATGTTACACACCGACCCCATTCCGATGGCTCGGAATACCAAACCAGGAGGCAGCACGATGCAACAGCGGTATTGTCAATGCGGCGCGGCTTTTTTGGTGGCATATCTCCCAGGCGGTCCCGGACTGCTGCGCGCCCACATCGTCGCGGCAAATCAGGCAGGCATCCACACCGTGCATCGGTGTCCCTGCTGCGGGCAACCCGTGGACATCAATTCCTTGCGGTAAACCGGCCCCAAGCCATGCCTTGGACACCCCGGAAACGCGCGTCCCTTTGGCTCCCGTTTGCTGGTCTCCCGCTCGTGCGCGGCCCGGGGCATGGAGTGAGAGGACGCCGAAAAAAAAAACGGATCCCTCTCAGTTTTTTTCCTCTTTCTTTGCATCCCCTCCTCGGCGTTCGGTGGGTTTGCTCCGGGTCAAGGCATGTTCCCGAATAGTCGTAAAAAGTTCCTTTGCGTTGAAGGGTTTGCTTAAAAAAGCATTCATACCTGCCTCTTCACAGGCCTTTTGATCTTTCTTCCGCGCAAACGCGGTGCAAGCCACCACCGGCACGTTCGGATCGCGCACGTTATTATGCCCGGATCGAATGCGCTTCATGGTTTCCAAGCCATTGAGTTTCGGCATTTGCAAATCCATAAGCACCATGTCCACATCTTCCTGCGCGAGTATGCCAAGCGCTTCTTCCCCATTGGACGCGGTAAGCGTATCCACGCCCCGGCGTTGCAACATCCGCACGGCCATAAGGCAATTCACAGCCTCATCTTCCACAACGAGCACACGCAATCCCAAATACTTGTCGATGAACTGTCGGTCACGTTCCTGCCGGGCCTCCTGCAAATCCAACGCGGGCCGATCCATGGGCAGCACCAGGCTGAACACGCTTCCTTCGCCCTTTTCGCTTTCCACGCTGATATTGCCGCCCATCTTTTCCGCAATCTGCTTGGAAATGGACAGTCCAAGTCCGGACCCGCCATAACGTTTGGTCAGATAATCTTCCCCAAGAGAAAAACTATCGAAAATCGTGGAAAGATATTCCTCCCCAATGCCGACCCCGGTGTCCCGGATGCGAAACGCCAGCCAAACCTTGCCACCGTTTCCGTCTACACGGGTGATTTGCAGCTCTACTTCACCCTTTTCCGTAAATTTCAAGGCATTGCCCAGCAGATTCACGAGCACCTGTCGCAACCGGCCCTCATCTCCCTTCAGTTCATCCGGCACCGATTCATCCACTTCCCAATGCAGCTTCAGCCCCTTGTCTTCGGCCTGCATACTCATGACCCGCATCAGGCCTTCCACGGTCCGGCGCAGGAAGAAGGGGCGGCGCTCCAATCCGATCAATCCCGCCTCGATCACGGAAAGATCCAGCAGGTCGCTGATCAGCCGCGTCAAACGCCGTGCGCAGTCCAGCGACAGTTCCAGTAATTCCCGGTTCTCGCCTTCCTCGCAATTTTCCAGCAATAACTGGTTCATGCCCATGATGCCGTTCAGCGGGGTACGCAATTCATGGCTCATATTGGCAAGAAATTTGGATTTCGCCATATTGGCGGATTCGGCCTCTTCCTTGGCTGCGAGCAATTCCTGCTCAGCCTTTTTTCGGCTGGTGATGTCCATCACGGTGCCGACCATCCGCCGACCGCCGTCACGCGTGCGCACCAGCCCGGCCCGCTCGGCCACATGGCGTTCCCGGCCATCCGCCAAGGTCACCCGGTGCTCCACAGTATAATGGCCGGTCTGTAGCCCACGGCGCACAGCCGCCAGAACCAATCCCCGGTCATCCGGATGCACCATTTCCAAGAAGCCACGATAACTCAACGGTCCCTCTTCGGGCGCCAGCTTAAAGATGCGGAACGTCTGGTCGGACCAGGACAGACTACCGTCCTCCACATTCCACTCCCAACTGCCCAATTGGGCGATACGCTGGGCTTCGGCAAGGTTGGACTCGCTCCGACGAAGCTGTTCCTCGGTCCGTTTCCTGGCCGTGATGTCCATGACCGCGGCAAGCGTTCCCAGAGAGTCTCCGTTGTCGTCCAACACCGGACTCAATGCCATATTCACATAAATGGTCCGCCCATCCTCCCGGTTCAACTCACACTCCACATTGCGGTGGTCACGACAGTCACGAGCTGAAGCGCACAGAGCCACATCTTCCGGATGCACGCAATACTCGGAAAACCGCCGGGCATACATGCCGCCGGGCGGACTGGCCACCAGCTGTTCCATACGCGGATTCACGAACAGGGTCTCCCCTTTGGCCCCCAGCAGCCAAACGCCCTCTTGCAGGTTATCTACCAGAAAGCGGTATTCCTCCTCGCCCTGTCGCAAACGGCGGCGTGTCCGCTCCAGCTCCACGGTGCGTTGCTGCACCCGCCGCTCCTGATCCCACCGCGACTCCTCCAGATCCAATTCAGCACGGATACGCCGCGTCACATCGGTGAACACCAACACCGTACCCACGAATTTCCCGGAGACGTCCGGCATGGGCGTTCCCTGCACATCGAACCAACGTTCGCCTTTGTCGGCCGGGGTCGCCACCCGCAGTTTCAAGTGCTTTCCATTTTCCCCTTCTGCGGCAAATAAAGACTGCAGTACGTCCAAAAACCATGGATTTTCACGCAGTATCAGCTTCATATCTTGCGAAGAAAACGGGTCGTCCCGGCGTGCCGCGTTGTAGTGAACGCCCCCGGGAGCGCGGTCCATCCCCAAAAGACGGGCAGCGGCGAAATTCATGTTCAGGATATCGCCCAGGGTATCCAGCAGCAACACGGGCTGGGTAAAGCTTTCAAACAATGTCAGATATTTATTTTTTTCATTTGTCAGACTCCGGTTGGCGGACTGGAGTTCCTCCATCCGCCCCTGTTCGTCCGAGTCTGCCCAATCAACACTGATGGTCATTTCCAGGCAGTCGAAAAAACCGACCACAAAACGATGCAGGTGTTGACGATCCTGCTCGTCGGGCACGAATTCATCCACAAGATCAAGATAGGTACGCCGATAATACTTCAGCAGTCCCAGGAACATGAGCAGATTGACACCGCGCTCCCGGTGCCGCCGGGATTCGGTCACAGCGAACGAAACAACGGACTCCGGAGGACGGCCATGCGGACCGAATTCGAACAGCTCTCCGCCCCATTGCTCCAACGCAGCGACCAGGGCGGTCGTCAGCCCGGACACGGACACGCGCCAGGCCTCCTGCAAGGTGGAGGTATAGCGTGTGTACCCTTGACGCTCGGCATACTTGAGGATCCGGCCCATGAGCCATTCCTCGTTATCGCGGAATACATCCGCTTCCCACGTCATGCAGCCCCCTTTTTAAACAACCAAGCAATCCCTATTATTCGCATACCCGCAACGCCCAAACAAACGAATTATTATCCGCGAAAACGTATCCCCCACCACATATCCCACCGATCTAATTCCCTGTTGCCATAAAAACCCTACCGCCGTATTATGCCGGATGCTCCCCGTACTCATCGCAGACAATTCACGAAGTGTATTGAAGATTCTTTCCGGCATGCTGGAAAACCGACTGGGTGCCAAGGTCGTGTGTTCTCTCAGCCTGAATGACGCCCTTCTCGCCATTCAGGAGGAAGGTCCGTTTCTGGTCGGCATCTTCGGAACAGTACTCGCGGACGCCACGGCCGACACGATTGTGGAACAAGCCGTCCAGCACATCCCCACAGTGATCTTCACCTCCCGGGTGGACGCCGCCACCCAGGAAGCCATGTGGTCCCGGGGTATTGTGGACTATGTGGCCAAAGAAAGCATGGAGAGCTTTGAACACGTCACCAGCCTGGTGCGGCGCCTGCACCACAACCCCGAAGTCAACATCCTTGTGGCACACAAGCGCCAACTGCTGCGGCAACGGGTCCGCGGCCTTCTGGAACGCCAGAACTATCAGGTGCTGGAAGCCTGCGATCAAAACCAAGTATTCCAACAGTTGCAGGAGCACGACAACATCCGCCTGCTTCTTTTGGATGCGACCCTGGAACACGACGCCACCACGAGAATGCTCAACAAAATTCGACAGGTCCACTCCCAGGAAGAACTGGCCGTCATGGTCTTTGCCGGTCCCGAAGATGGACACAACGTTGCCCGGCTGATTAAGTTCGGAGCCGGAGGGTCCATCAGCCAGGAATTCACCCCCGAAGAACTCTACAGCCGCGTTTCTCTGAACCTGGACATGCTGGAAACCCTGGGCCGACTGCGTGATATGGCCATTCGCGACGAACTGACGCGGGCCTACAACAGACGACACCTGCTGCAGCGGGCCGAAGAAGAATTCGAACGGGCCAACCGGCACAGTACGGACCTGTCTGTGATCATGATCGACGCGGATCATTTTAAAAATGTGAACGATACCTACGGCCACGACGTGGGGGACGAAGTTCTGCGCCAACTGACCCGCACGGCGGAAAAACAATTGCGCCGATCGGACCTGCTGGCCCGCTTTGGTGGTGAAGAATTCGTCGTGCTGGCTCCGGAAACCGATCTGGACGGAGCCGTGGATCTGGCGGAGCGCATCCGACGTTCCATCGACGCTCTGCGCATCCCCGTGGACGAAGGAGAACTTCGATTCACCGTCAGTCTGGGGGTGGCGCAAGCAACCGCTTCGGATCAATCCGTGGAATCCACCTTGAAAAAAGCGGATCAGGCTCTCTACCAAGCCAAGGAGCAAGGCCGGAATCGGGTTTTCACTCGTTGATCGTTGGTTCCTGACAGCTTCACTTTTAGCGTGTTCCCCTT
The DNA here is from genome assembly GCF_900167125.1 of Paucidesulfovibrio gracilis DSM 16080. Classification (NCBI taxonomy): domain Bacteria; kingdom Pseudomonadati; phylum Thermodesulfobacteriota; class Desulfovibrionia; order Desulfovibrionales; family Desulfovibrionaceae; genus Paucidesulfovibrio; species Paucidesulfovibrio gracilis. The sequence goes on along the minus strand of NZ_FUYC01000002.1, from coordinate 138,816 downwards.
TTCTCCTTTTTCCCCTTGCTTCTCCTCTTCTCCTGCACGACATAGCCGCCCCCTGCTGCACCTACGGACATGGCTCCCCAGCATAATGTCCCCCTGGGTGGGGCGTAAGCGTACGACAGGAGACCGCACGCAAAGAAAACATCGCTCTTTCGCGTAGGCGCTGGCCCCACAGTTGAAGCTGCATCGAGTAGGGACGCCCTCTTTCGATGAGCAGATTGCCCGCAACGCTCAACCCAATGGTTCCAAAGCCTCCCACACACCGTTCCATGCCCGGACCCCAGCCGTGTCAGACAAAATTATCCTTTCTTTTTGATCTGTTAGATTTACCAACCAGCTCATCTCCGTCCTCCCGGTCCTCTGCCGCATCAATACTAAGCATTTCGCCAAAAAAACGCGTTTGAACGAGTATACTCAACCTAATATGGAATATTCAGCGCAAAACATCTCAAAACGATCTCAATATCTTGTAACACCACTGGAATACTCTAGTTGACAAACCCCAATGGTTTATGTAGGACAATAAAAGAATAATCATTCCAGCAACGAGCCAAAATCACCCCATGGAGAATCGACCGAGCTGTACTGTAAGAAGACACACAGCAATCATGAAGTTTGTATAGTAGCCAAAGCAATACCCAGCAAGCTTCCACCTTACAGTAGAATACAGCATAATTACACCTATGAAAGAAGACAACGCTACAGATTACTACAGTTCTTCCGGCTTTTCCTCCCTCTCTTTACGAGATAGTCAAACAATATCGTTTATTTATCGTCACATGCGCCCCTGTGGGCTGCGTGATCGATACCCCATCCCCATTCTGCTCTGACCCCCGCTCATCAGCCTCCATCCCAAATCAGGCTGGACATGGTCCACTGGATATAGGATAGAATACACCTAATACCCACCAGGACCGTCTTTTGGGAATATATACAACAACATAATCCAAATGACCGGAACATCCCGGAGGAAGTATGGCGAAAATCGAGGTAGAAAACCTCTACAAGATCTTCGGGCCGCACCCGAAGCGTGCCATGGAGGCCGTCAAAAAAGGCGCCACCAAGGCCGAAGTTATGGACAAGCTCAAACACGGCGTCGGCGTGAACGACGCCTCCTTCCAGGTCGAGGAAGGGGAAATCGTCGTGGTCATGGGCCTTTCCGGATCAGGAAAATCCACTCTGGTCCGCTGCATCAACCGACTCATCGAACCCACCGCCGGCACCGTGCGTATCGACGGACAAGAAGTCACCAAGCTTGACGACAAGGGATTGCGCGACCTGCGGCTCTCCAAGCTCGCCATGGTGTTTCAGAACTTCGCCCTGTTCCCGCATCGCACCGTGGCCGACAACACCGCCTACGGCCTTGAAATCAAAGGCGTGGATCCGGCCACCCGTCGCCAAAAGGCCATGGAAGCGCTGGATCTGGTGGGGCTGAACGGCTGGGAAGACTCCATGCCCGGACAGCTTTCCGGCGGCATGCAGCAGCGCGTGGGCCTGGCCCGCGCCCTGGCCCTGGATGCGGACATCCTGCTCATGGACGAAGCCTTCTCGGCGCTTGATCCGTTGATCCGTTCCGACATGCAGGACGAGCTGATCAACCTGCAGGAAAAGATGCACAAGACCATCCTGTTCATCAGTCACGATCTGGACGAAGCCATTAAGCTGGGCGACCGCATCGTGCTCATGAAGGACGGCGCCATCGTGCAGGTCGGCACTGCCGAGGACATCCTCACCCACCCGGCCAACGACTACGTGGAACGCTTCGTCGAAAACGTGGACATCACCAAGGTGCTTACCGCGGACAGCGTCATGAAAAAGGCCAAGGCACTGGGCTATATCAATTCGGACGGACCCCGCGCCTCCCTGCGCAAGATGAAGAGCGGCGGCATCTCCAGCCTCTTCGTCATCGACAAGGGACACACCCTGCAAGGCATCGTCTATGCGGAGGACTGCTCCGAAGCAGCGTCCCGAGGGGAACGCGACATCAAGTCCATCCTCAAGACCGACCTCAAGACCGTCCAGGCCGATACGCCCGCCATGGACATCATCAACCTGTTGCACGACCTGCCCTACCCGCTCGCCGTGGTGGACGACATGAACCGCATCAAGGGCGTCATCAACCGCGGCGCTCTGTTGGGCGCCATCGCTGAAAGGGGGGTCAACTAACATGATCAATATCCCACGCATTCCTCTCGGCGAAGGCATTGAAATGTTCATCGAATGGCTGGTGGACCACTTCGCCTTTGCCACAAAAGCCTTCTCCAAAGTCATGGAGACCGGACTCACGGCTTTGCAGTCCGCTCTCCAGTTCATGCCGCCCTGGCTTTTCATCCTCATCGCCGCAGGACTGACCTGGTGGCTCACCCGCAAACGCGGCGTGACCCTGCTCACCCTGCTGGGGCTGGCCCTGGTCTGGAACATGGAACTCTGGGCCGCCACCACCAGCACCATCGCGCTGGTGATCATCTCCACGCTGGTCGCCATCCTCATCGGCGTCCCCGTGGGCATCCTGGCGGCAATGTATAAACCCGTAGACAAGGTGGTCACGCCCATCCTGGACGTGATGCAGACCATGCCCGCCTTTGTCTACCTCATTCCGGCCATTCCGTTCTTCGGTCTGGGCAAGGTGGCGGCCATTTTCTCGACAGTGGTCTTCGCCGTTCCCCCGGCCATCCGGCTGACCAGCCTGGGCATCAAGCAGGTGCCCCGCGAGCTGGTGGAATGCGCCGAGGCATTCGGCTCTAACCGCTGGCAGCGCTTGTTCAAGCTTGAGCTGCCTCTGGCCACTCCCACCATCATGGCGGGCGTGAACCAGACCGTCATGCTGGCTCTCTCCATGGTCGTTATCGCGGCTATGATCGGCGCAAAGGGACTCGGCGGCGAAGTTTGGAAGGCCATCCAGCGGCTTGAAATGGGTAATGGCTTCGAGGCGGGAATCGGCATCGTCATCGTAGCCATGATTCTGGACCGTGTCCTGCAGAAGGTCGGCTCCAGAAACAACGGTAAATAATCTAGAGGAGGACAAGGTATGAAACGGATTCTGACGCTTTTGGCCGCTATGGCCCTGTGCGCGTCCCTGGTGGTTCCCGCTTTTGCGGGTAAAGGCAAAGTACGCATCGCCTACGTTGAGTGGGACTGCGCCGTTGCCAGCACCAACGTGGTTCGCGCCGTGCTCCAGGAAAAGATGGGCTACGACGTGGAAATCCTTCCCGTGGCCGCGGCGGCCATGTGGCAGGCCACTGCCAGCGGTGACGTGGACGGCTTCGTGACGGCTTGGCTGCCCGTGACCCACGCCGACTACCTCGCCAAAATGGAAGGCAAGGTGGAAGACCTCGGTCCCATCACCGGCGGCGCTCGCCTCGGCTGGGCCGTGCCGACCTACGTGACCATCGATTCCATCGAGGAGCTGAACAGCGTTAAGGACAAGTTCCAGGGGCGCATCATCGGCATCGACCCGGGCGCTGGCATCATGCGTCTTTCCGAAGACGTGATCGAACAGTACGGCCTGGACTACACCCTGATGGAAGGCTCCGGCGCCACCATGACCGCCGCGCTGCAGTCCGCCATCAAGAACAACGAATGGGTCGCGGTGACCGGTTGGTCCCCGCACTGGATGTTCGGCAAGTGGGACCTCAAATACCTGGAAGACCCCAAGGGCGTCCTGGGCGGCGAGGAAAGCATCCACACCATCGTGCGTACCGGTCTGAAGGACGACATGCCCGAGGTGTACAACTTCCTGAACAACTTCTCCTACACCGACACCAACCAACTCCAGTCCATCATGGCCTGGAACCAGGACGGCGGCACCCCGTATGAAAACGCGGTGCGCTTCATCAACGAGAACCCCGAGCAGGTGGAAGGCTGGCTGAAATAAACCTCCTTCGGCTTCTGCCGGAAGTCGCCCTTGGGCGACATATAAAAAGGGTCGCCTTTGGGCGACCCTTTTTCATACTACGGCGACGCGTGTGACGAGGCTTTCCCGCCGAGCCTCCGGCTCACCAACGGTTTAACTTCATGGCCGCCTGCCGCATAAGCGGCCGGACATTCATCGGATGCGAGCGGCAACGGCCCGGGCCGCCTGCTTACCTACGTCCAGCCCGCCTGCCCAGGGAGAAGACCGAACCTCCACCAAGATGCCTTTTTTGCGGAACATGATGGAATGGTTCCATCCACCGTCCCTGGTGGCTTCACGAATATGCCCGCGTTCTCCTATGTCCAGTTCCTGAATAGGCTTGTATCCCTTGTCCATGTCACCCATAGACGCGATAAAGGCCACGCCTTCGTCATACGCCTTGGCAATGGCGGCCGGATCGCCGCGCATGAGCAGGACGTACACATCATAATCATACTGCTCATCCGGGTCCGCTGGGTATTGCAACGATGTGGAATACCGCCAGGTCAATTCCTCAAATCCGGTATATTTGTCCTTGGGATCGTAATTTGGGAAGGCGTTGCCGTCCGAAATTCCCCATTCTTTTGTCGGCTCCTTGTCCGGTGCGGTGGACGGCGGCATGGGGATGTCCCCAGGCAGAGGCATAAGACTTTCAAGGTAGGCCCGGTCCGCTGTTCCGCTTTGCTTGGACGCGGGTTTGGCCGCTTCCAGTTCGGCAATTACCGCCAGCATGTTCTTTCGCTGTTCGCGCAGTGAAGCCAATTCCCGGTCCATAACCGACACAAGCTTTTCGCTCAAATTGCGGACCACCTGCAACTTCCGGGTTACCAGCTCGATCTCGTCGTCCGTGACCCCGTCCCCGGGATACCGCCACCAGCCCTTGGCCGAACGAAGCGGGGGCTGGTCATCATCAAACCGCGCCAACGGGGATTGCATGATCACGGCCAGATCGTGCAGATATCGCCGGACCCGGCCCCTTGACCGCAAGGCGTTCTCAGCGCCCGCCGAAAGCAAGGCACGCTGTTCGGATCCGGGTTTGCGTACCATGGAACCGAACAAGGTCGGATCGCTCCAGAGATTCTGCACGGTTTCCACGGCCATGTTCACCGCATCCACCCAACCTCCCGGAGCGGTCACCCGGCCGTACACGTCCAGCACGCCTTTCATGAAAACCTTGTAGGCGTTGTTTTGAAAATTCACGGTGGCCACGCGGCGTACCCGCTCCACTTCCTCGCGCATATCCTGCAACTGGTCATGCGCGGTGCGGAGTTGATCCGAAGCCTTGCGCAGCCGCTCCGCCACGATCTGATCCGCGGGATTTTCCGTGGCAGCCCCAACAGCACCAGCGCACAGCGCCAATACCGCGACAACACAACAAACAAGTATGCTCTTGCGCATGTCCCCCCCTACGAACGATCCAGAAGAATACGGGCCAGCTTTTGCACCAACGGTTCGTCAGGCCCGGAAAGGCGCAGAGCCGCCCCGTTATGGCGGAACCAAAGCACGAACCGGCCGTATTCCGTCCCCTTGAAGGCACCTTCAACGATGCCGCAATCCCTGGCATCCCGCAGGGACTCCCGGCCAGTGCCTTCAATGATCTTCAGGGCAGCGTCATTACCCGTGTAGACCCGCACGTCCAGCATGGGCTGCTCCTTGCCCAGCGGCAGGTAGGAGGCATAGGCCATGCGGTAGGGCCAGCCCACGGACAAATAACGCTCCGGCTCTTTGTCCACCAACGCGTCAATCTCCCAAACCTCGCCATTCAGCACCGTATCCAAGGCGGTATCGGGCGGCAAAAGCTCCGCCGGATCGGTCAAGGCGCTCCGCACGGGCGCAAAGTCGGGCAATGTGGGAAAATCCGCGGGCGGTTCTGCTGGTCCCACATCCGCGGCAACGGCCTGATCCGGATCTGCCGGCACTGTTCCCTCGGGTCCGCCGATGCCGGGTGTCGCATCTACATAATCCGACCCGGGTGCGGCGGGCACCGCCACGGAATCAGGATCCAGCGAAGGCACGGGCTTGCCGCTCGGAATAGGGATCGTGGCGTTCATCTCCAGCATTTTGAGCCGTCGGCCGGTAAAAGGCGTTGACGGAGGCTCCCCGCAGGCGCCCCATTTGCCGGAAAGACCATTTCCGCCGTAATCGAACACCATGACCACGTCGCCCCAATAGCGGCTTCCCCAGCGCTCTTCAGAGCATGGCGTCTGCCCCTGGTCCGCAGCCCAGACCCCGTGCAAAGTCTCCACCCGCACCACGCCGCCGAGCCGACCGCCCTTTCCAGCATCGAACGCTCCGGTGACCAGTCCGTCATAGTCCATGCTGAACATGACGTCCTCCCAATCCGTACGCCAGATGCCGCCGTAATTATCCTCATACGGGGGCGATTTTGCATACGCCGCATAGTTTGCAAAGCCGAACAGGGCCACTGCGGCCAACAATACGATACAAAACCGATACCACTGTTTCACGAGCCGTCCCCTCCCGCAAAAAAACAATATGCACCCTGAGCACTTCCACCGAAGCCGGATAAACGATATATTCCGGCCTGTACGGTCATGGGCGCTTTTTTCCGTTTCCTTGCATAGCAGTTTCAGCATGGCAGGTATAGACGCGGCGCCATTCTTTTTTTGCGTCTTGGCCCGGTCCGGGGGTTGTCAAACACGGTCGGCATAGGTACAGGGCCGGAGTACCAACGTGCATCGACCCGAGCCGTTTTTCTCTACGACAACGAACAGCCCGCAACCCCATCGAAACCACAGGTTGCCCCAAACCGGAACGGCGATGAAAAACCCGCACCGCGCCCCAATCCGGCAACGGTTCGGTATTTTCAAAAAAGCACTGTTTCCCTTTGTTCAGCAACCTGAAAAGGCCTTACAATGCCCAATACGGAATACACATACTCGGTGTGGTGGAACCTGCTGCTGCTCACGCTGGGCAGCATCATTTTCGCGATAGGCGCCCAGGGCGCGGTCGTACACCATGAATTCATCACGGGCGGCCTGTTCGGTCTCGCCCTGTTCATGCACTACCTTTCGGGCGTGATGAGCACGAGCCTCTGGTTCGCGCTACTCAGTGTGCCTTTGTTCGTGCTCAGCTGGTTTTTCGTCAGCCACCGCTTTTTCTGGTACTCGCTGTATGCCACCGTGGTGACCATTCTGGCGTTCGATCTGATCCAATTGGACTTCGGCATTCAAAGCCAGCTCTATGCGGCCGTGGCCGGTGGCGTGATTTGCGGCGCCGGGGGCGGCGTAATGCTGCGGTCCCTCGGCTCGGCAGGCGGCCTGGACGTGCTGGCCGTCATGCTGAACCGAAAATACAACCTGGGCGTGGGCAAAACCTACCTGATCTTCAACGCCATGCTCTTCGCGCTCATGGTCACCCGCATGTCCCCGGACGCGGTTGTGGCCTCGCTGATCCTGGTTTTCATCTCCTCGGTCTGCACCGAATACATCCTGTCCATGTTTTCGCAGCGCAAAATTGTATTCATCATCAGCCGGGATCCGCAAAAACTGGCTGCAACCATTTTGGAAGAAATGCACATCGGGGCGACCTTCCTGCACGGCCGGGGCGCGTACACCGGCACGGACCGCGACCTGCTCATGACCGTGATCAACAACATCCAGCTCAAGCGACTGGAAGAACTGGTCTTCACGCATGACGACCAATCCCTGTTCATTGTGGAAAATACCTTCAACGTACTGGGTGCGAGCTTTTCCCGTCGCAAGATCTATTGAGGAACACGGTCGCCCCGCATGCGGCCCGACTCCCAAAAAAAAAACGGCCTGTTCCTGACGAACGGGCCGTTTTCTTTTGGAAAAACAACGAGCCTGTGGTTTTGAACACCCACCTACAACAACAGGAAGAAGTAGACGTACCCCGCCACCAGCAACAGGACCGAAGGCAGAAGAAGCCGCCGCCAGACACGGGTGATGTCCGTACCGAAATACTGACAGGTCAACACCAGACAAATGTGCAAAGGCGAGGCCATGATTCCCGCATATCCGGCAAACATGCCCAACACCACGCAGGCCAGGGGATCGGTTCCCGTATTGGCGGCCATGCCCAAAATCAGCGGAAAGGTGGAGCCGACATAGGCCAGGGTAATGCCGGTCACCGTTCCCACGAGCAGCGGCAGTAGCCCGGCGGTGAACGCCAGGGCCGCGCCCCCGCCCGTCAGCTCGGCGATGCGTTCCACGGCTCCGGCGGCCCGCAGCACCTCCTGGTAGCCGAATATGCCCACGATAACGAACAGCATGGACAAAAACGGCCGTCCTGTAAGTGCCTGAAACAACAGTCGCCCGCCTCCGGTATTCTGGACCACTCCCACGGCAATGGCCAGGGCCAAGGCCGCACACATGCCCAATTCAAAGGGAATCGGCAATTGCAACACGCCGATAACCACCTCCAGGCCCACGGCGCCGAATATGGCCACCAACAGCGGCAAACCCTCTCGGGCAATGGCGGACCAGGACACCGGACCGGGAGGGGTGGCCTCTGGAGCGTCGGCGCGCCGTTCCAGGGGTAAGACGCCCGGACGGAGAAAAAACCAACATCCCAACAGCAGGCTCAGCAACAGGCCGGGAAAGGTCAGGGACAGCAGGGAGGAGATGGGCAATCCGGCCAGGGCCGCGGCCAAAATCACACCGGGGTACAAGGGCCAGGCCAGCTCCCAGACATGGCGGAACCAATAGTTGATCAAAGCCAGCCGGTCCGGGGAAACATCCAGATCCTGCGCGGCCCCGCGTACCAGCGGAGCGGAAAAAATCGCGCCGCCCGGCATGGGCAGCAGCCCGATCAGGGACGCGAAAAAAGCCATGCGCAAACGGGGATTGCGAATCAGCCCGGAGACAGAATGCATGATCCGCCCGGTCTGACCGCTCTTCTCCAAAAGATGGCTCAGGGCCATGATCAATCCGATAATGGCCGTCAAAAATAACGGTTTTTCTTCAAACGGAGCCGACAACACGGCCATGCCCCAATCCGGCAGGGACATGCCGAAAAGCAGCCCCAGGGCCAGACTGCCCGCCAAAATCGCTCCGCCCAAAGGGAAACGAAAGCGAACCAGAACGAGCATGATCACAAAGGACAGCACGACATTGCACAATGGAATCCAGGAGGGTGGCAGCCAGTTCATGGTTTTGCGGTACGCCAAAAGACCGCGGATGAAAAGCATTACATTCCGGGAAGGTAATTTTCCACAACGCATCGGCGTTCCACCGACTGCCTGGACAAACGCGGCTGTGGCAAAGCGGAAAACGAACAGCAACGGGCAGGGAAGGGATGGGGAAAATATGGACCACCCGACCCAAACCAGACGCCTCGCCCCCCCGTGCGCCAGCCCTTGCACCCGGGCGTTCGTTCCGCTACCCTGCCGCCTACGAAATCATCCAGCAATCCATCACGGGAGCCATTTATGCCCGATGTCCAGACCATACGCGAACATCTCTTCGGAGTGATCATGGAACGCGTGGACCGCGATGCGGACCGCCGCAAGGAAGCCCTGACCGAATACCTGCTGGTTACGGGCATGGCTGCGGACGGCGCAGCGGAACAGGTGGCCGAGCTGGTGCCGCCGGTTCTGCCCGACCTCTACGCCAAATGGGTGAACATGTTCCTGGACCGACTCTTCGAGACCGTGCCTTTGGAACAAATCGAACTCATCGCTGACGGCAGTGAGGAAAACAATGCGGCCGCATCCCTGGCCTATCTCATGTTTTTGGAATCCGAACGCATGGAAAAACAGGTGGCCGAAGACCTTGCCGCCCACGGCCTGACCGGAGCGGGACAGCAGGGAACCGGAGAGAACGACGAAAAGAAGGCTGCCGGTGCCTTGTCGGAACAGTTCATCCGTGAACGCATGAACAGCATTGCCCAAGACCTGCACAAGGAACGCCAGGCCAAGGCCGAAGCCTATAAAAAGAATAAAACCTGCTGAGCGGACGTTCTTCGCCTGCGGCAAAAATCATTCGTTTCGGCCGCGTCAGGACTGCTGCCGGGTCCACTCCTCCATGGCCGCTTCCACGGCGTCGGCCATGGTACCACCGTCCGGGGCTTCCATGTCGTCCGACTCCAAAAAGGCCAGTTGCACGTTGATTTCCCGCTGCACAGGAATGGCTTCGGGATCAAAGTACATCTGCCAGATCACCGCGGCCTTGCCCGGCTTGTTCATGCGGGCCAGGGCCAGGCCGAGATGCAACATGGCCTGCTTGTCGTCGCGCCGCTCCCGCAGCACGCGCTCAAACTCCACCTTGGCCTGGATGAACTTGCCCAGTTTGTACAGGCAACGGCCCAGACGCAGACGCGCATCCGCATTGCGGGGTTCCTCCATGAGGAATTCCTTGTACAGATCCCTGGCCTTTTCGTATTCTTCGTCCCGAAAGGCGAGGTTGGCGTCGCGCAGCAGAGCGTAGGTTTCGTCCAAAGAGGCTTGGGGAGCCGCCTCCTCCTCGGGTTCTTGCTTTTTCAGGCGACGAAAGCCCATCAAAAAATTACGGCGGGACAAATCCACCTTTTTTTTGGATTCGCTATCCTTGCTCTTGGCCATATCCCCTCCCGGAGAACCGCTGAAACCGGGGCCGGTGCGGCCCGTTGAGAAACCATTGAACACGTCCAAGTCCATGGAGATCCGACATGCTCCATGCGACGGTGGTGCGGCAAGATGTAGACAAAAGCCTGCGGGTGCGTCAATAACCCCGCGAAACAAAGCACTCCCCGGAGATACGTGCGGTCGGGGAAGCCTATGGAACCAAAGGATGCCAACAGCCATGCGCCCCCTTGCCTCTTTCGGCGGCTGGACAGGCCGTTACCTCCATGTGGACCTGAACCGCCAGAAATGCCGCGAATATCCGCTCCCCATGGACGCAAGGCTCCACTGGCTGGGCGGGCGAGGGCTGGGCGCGTTCTTCCTCTCCCCCTGCGCGTCCCTGGCCTGGGACCATCCCGACATGCCCATAAGCTTTTGCGCCGGACCGCTCACAGGAACCACGGTCCCCGGCACTGGCTCCGTTCACATCACCACTCGTTCCCCGCTCACGGGAGCCGTGGGGCATGCCGCGGCGGGCGGACGGTTCGGGCAGGAGCTGAAGCAGGCCGGATGGGATGCCGTGGTCATCACCGGCCACAGCCCGCATCCCTGCGGCCTGGAAATCCGCGATCAAGAGGCCCGGCTGGTTCCGGCTCATACGCTGGCCCGGTCCCCTGCCTCACACATCTTCACAGCGCTGGAGGAATTCGGCTCCACGGCCTGCATCGGCCAGGCGGCCGTCAACGGCTGCGCCTTTGCCTCGATCCTGGTGGACCGGCACCACGCCGCCCAACGAACCGGATTGGGCCGCCCCCTTGCCGTGAAACGCCTGCAATACATCGCAATTCGCGGCACCCAAGCCGTGCCGTGCGCCGACCCCGAAGGCCTGGAACGGGCGAAGAGGGACATTACCAGGCTGATCATGGCCTCTCCCGCGCTCATGGGCCGTTACGGGCTGCACCGATACGGCGAGGCCGCCCTGTTTGATCCCGTGCATGCCCGACATGCCGCAGCGGTGCAACATTTTCGGGCAACATGCTTTTCCGGCCGGTCCGGCTGCAATGGTCCGGCCCTGGGACGATCGTACCGTTCCCATAAGCATGACTGCGCCTCCTGCCCGGTGGGCTGCACACGGGTGGTTCCGGCCCTCGAAGACCAATCCGGCTTTTCCCTCCCAGGATTCCACGCCCTGAACCATTTCACGGCGCTGTTGGGCAATGCCGACCTGGACGCAGCGGTTCACGCCCATCGGCAATGCATGGAATGGGGCATGGATCCTGTTTCCGCGGGCGCAACCCTGGCTTGCCTTGCCGAGTTGCGCGGCCAGGACATCGCCCCGGACGAACTCCTGGAGCTGCTTCAGGCCATGGCCCTCGGAACCACGCCGCTCTGTCACGGCGCCGAAGCATTGGCACGGCACGCGGGACGGCCCGAAATCGCCATGACGGTAAAAGGACTGGAATTGCCCGGCCTGGACCCACGCGGCTCCTACGGCTTTGCCCTGGCCTGCGCCGTTTCCACCCGCGGGGGATGCGCGGAGGGCGCCCTTCCCTTGAGCCATGAAATACTGCGCAAACCAGCCCCCACGGACCGCCACAGCTTTGCGGGCAAGGCGCGCATGGTCAAGCTGGCCGAGGACCACATTGCGGCCCTGGAAAGTCTGGGCGTGTGCCGCCGCTTGTTTTTCGGGCCGGGGCTGGAAGAATACGCCCGCGCCATGCGTGCGGTCACGGGCCTGGACACCGAGCAGGCATCGGCCCTGGCTCTGGCCCGCTGCGGGGAACAGGTGGTCCTTGAGGAACGCCGCATCAACGCGGCCAACGGGTTTACCGCTGTTCACGACGATTTGCCGTCCCGTTTCTTCACCCCGAAACACAAGGGAAAGCAAACAGCTGGACAGACGTCCGCCCCGGATCCTCTTTCCCGCCGTGCATTTCTCGCGGCCCGGGAACGCTATTACCAAATCCGTGGATTGGACCGACAGGGCCGTCCCCTTGATGGTCGCCATTCCCCACCGCCCCATGCCCCATTGCCACAATCCGCATGCCCGGACGCCGGACCATTGCAGGACGCGCTGATGCGGTGCGAAACCCGGCTTGTTCGCACCGGACTGGTCCATGCCGGACAACCGCCCCTGCTGGCCGCGCTGGACAACACGCTGGTGTGGAATCGAACGGAACCGCACGAAGCCGGACAACGCGCAATACTGGAGAGCATCCTCACCGCGTCCGGCGCCTCGGCCCTGACCCTGGTACGGCCCGCGTTTCCCTATGCCCCCCTTTTGGACCTGCTCGGACGGGAAGCTCTGGCCGATCAGGGTTCCGATCCCGCCCGGATCACGCCCAGGGATTGCGAAACCCGGACCTTTCTGCATGACATCCCCGTGTGCGCGACGCTTCATCCCAACCTGGCGAAAACCGCTTTGGCCGACCGCAAGAGCTGCGTCATTCCGGGCCTGGGCGTTCTGGCTTTGGGCAGCATGGTGCCGGAACAGGCGCTGGTTTCGATCAGTTCCACCTGCTTTGCGCTGTTTGTGCTCTTTGCCTCCCAATTGCTGCAATCCGATCCCGCAGACATCTCCCAGAAGCGCCTGGCCTTGTACCAACGCCTTCGCAAGCATGCCCACCCGGATACCGAACCGGCCAAGCCCCACCCCACGCCGGAACACGGACCATTTGCCGACCGCGCCGCCGCGCTTGCGGCCATGACGGAAGCGGGCCGTGCCGTGGTGGAACACGGACTGGTGGACTCATCGTTCGGCAACGTGTCCTGCCTTTGTTCGGAATCCAGCGGACAAACCATGCTCATTTCCCAGACAGGCAGCTTTCTGGACCAGCTTGAGGACTGTGTGGACGCCTGCCCCCTGGACGGATCCTCCACAGAAGGCATGACCGCGTCCAGCGAATGCCTGGCGCATGAACGCACCTACGCTCTGGACCCGCGAATTCGAACGATTCTGCACGGCCATCCCCCCTTTTCCGTCATCCTCTCCATGCGCTGCAACGAACCGGATGCCCCGACCTGCGATGTGGGCCGCGCCGGGGAATGCCATTTGCGATGTCCCAAAGAACGTTTTCTGGACATCCCCGGTCCCTGCGCCGTACCCATCATACCCGGCGAAGTGGGCACCGGTCCCACGGGCCTTTGCCAAACCCTGCCCCACGCTCTGACCAAATACGGGGTGGCGGTTGTACACGGACACGGCGTGTTCGCGGTCGGAGACACGGACTTCGCGCACCCGTTTCAACTCCTGCAGGAAACGGAAACCGCGTGCGCACGCGCCTTTTTCGAACACATGGACCAACGGCTCCAACACGGCTGAAGATCGTCCCGGCCCCCAGGCCATCGGCACCGCACCCCCAACCCTTGAAACAAAACAATGAGCACCGACCACACCCAACGTCTGGCCCAGGAACTTTCCCTGCCCCGCAACGGCGTCCGCTCCGTCCTTGAACTGCTGGAGCAGGGCGCCACCATTCCCTTTATCGCCCGGTATCGAAAGGAGGCCACCGGTTCACTGGACGAGGTGGCTGTTACGGCCATCCGCGACCTGGCCGAACGGTATCAGGAGCTAGACAAACGGCGAAGCGCCATTCTGAAATCATTGGAAGAACGCGACCTGCTCACGGACGAACTGCACAAAGCCGTAAACGCTGCACCGGATCTGGCCGCGCTTGAGGACGTGTACCTTCCGCATCGGCCCAAACGCCGCACCCGCGCCACCATGGCCCGGGAACGGGGATTGGAACCCTTGGCCCGGCGCATTTACCTGCAAGAGGAATTTGATCCGCGCCGCACGGCCGAAGCGTATCTTCGCCCGGACGAAGACAAAGATCATTGCGTCCCGGACGTGGACGCGGCCCTGGCCGGCGCACGGGACATTGTGGCTGAATGGGTCAGCGAGGACGCCCGGGTACGCAAAGCCCTGCGAACGCTGTTTGAACGCCGCGCCCGCTTGCACACCGGGCTGGCCCGCGGCAAAAAGGAAGCCGATCCGGACAACGCCAAATTCCGAGACTATTTTGAATACAACGAACCCTTTGCCCGCATTCCTTCCCACCGCGCCCTGGCCGCCCTGCGCGGCGAGGCCGAAGGCATCCTCAACCTGAGCCTGCGGCCGGATGACCAGGAAGCTGTGGCCCTGCTCACGCGGGGCATGGTCAAAAAACGTAACGCCGCGGCCCGCGAACTGGAAACCGCGCTGGCCGACGCCTGGAAGCGGCTGCTTGCCCCCTCCCTGGAAAACGAATTGCGTAAGCAGCTCAAGGAACGCGCGGACCAGCAGGCCATTGCCGTGTTCGCGGCCAACCTGCGGGAGCTGCTCCTGGCAGCCCCTCTCGGACCGCACCCCGTGCTGGCGTTGGATCCGGGCTTTCGTACCGGGGCCAAAGTCGCGGTCCTTGATGCCCAGGGCGCACTGCTGGAACACACCACCATTTACCCGACCAAGGGCAAGGCGGATGCACAGCGGGCTGCGGAAACCTTGCGCACACTTGCCGAAAGCTTTCCGATCCGTGCCGTGGCCATCGGGAACGGCACAGCCTCCCGCGAGACCGAAACCTTTGTGCGCGACCTCGCGCTCCAGGCCCGACCTGCGGCCCAGGCCGCCACGCCACGCCCCGTGGATGTGATCATGGTCAACGAGGCGGGTGCGTCGGTGTATTCTGCTTCAGCCACCGCACGCCGAGAATTCCCGGATCTGGATCTCACCGTGCGCGGCGCGGTTTCCATTGGTCGGCGGCTCATGGATCCGCTGGCCGAGCTGGTCAAGATCGACCCCAAGTCCATTGGCGTGGGCCAATACCAACACGACGTGGACCAGTCCGCCCTGCGCCGCGCCCTGGACGAAGTGGTGCAAAGCTGCGTCAGCGCCGTGGGCGTGGATCTGAACACGGCCAGTCCGGAGCTGCTCCAGGCCGTACCCGGCATCGGTCCCAAAGTGGCCGAAGCCATTGTGGAACGCCGTCAGCACCAAGGGCCGTTCACCACCCGGCGAGAACTTCTCAAGGTCAAGGGACTCGGTCCCAAGGCCTTTGAACAATGCGCGGGATTCCTGCGCGTGCACGGCGGCACCGACCCCCTGGACGCCAGCGCGGTTCACCCGGAACGATACGCATTGGTGCGCGGCATGGCCCAAAGCCTGGGCCTTTCTGTTGAACAGTTAATGAACAATGCTGAACAGCGTAAAAAACTGGACCTGGACCAGTTCCTGGACGGTGACGTGGGTCTGCCCACCCTGCGCGACATTCTGGCCGAACTGGAAAAACCGGGCCGCGACCCACGCGCCAGGTTCGAGGTGTTTTCCTTTGCGGACGTACATGAACTGAGCGACCTGGAACCGGGCATGCAGCTTCCCGGCATTGTGACAAACGTCACGGCCTTTGGCGCGTTTGTGGATGTGGGAGTGCACCAGGACGGACTGGTGCATGTCAGCCAGCTGGCGGACCGCTTTGTGCGCGACCCCGCAGAGGTGGTACGAGCCGGACAACAGGTGCATGTCCGTGTGTTGGAGGTGGACGCCTCCCGCAAACGCATCAGCCTGAGCATGAAGGGGCTGACCACCTGACATCCGGTTCAAACGGGTTGCATCAACAAGGAGACTGAACCGGGCCACAGCGCAACCGCCAGCACCCTGCCGCCAGGAGAGAGAACAACGCGTTCACTGCTGCGGTCCGGCCCTTCAATGCCGAAGCAACCACTCGTTATTTCGAGGAATTCTCCAGATCTTCCAGGCGCTCCACCTGCAATGGCGTGCCGCGCTCGGGCGCACGCACCAACGACAGGGCGTCCTTGGGGCATTTGGACACGCACACCCCGCAGCCCATGCAGTCCCCGGTCACATGGACCAGTCCGTCTTCCAGACGCAACGCATCGAACTGGCAATACTTGGTGCAATTGCCGCAGCCCACGCACCGCTCGGCATCCACCTGCGCCGCATACCCCGAGGAGCAGAGCATGGGAATCCCATTGCGCTGGGCCTGCATTGCCCCGCAGCAACAGGAGCAGCAGTTGCAAATGGCATAAAACCGTCCGAGCATGGCTTCCTTGAAAAAAGCGTGGTGGACGTTGCCACGCTCATCCGTTTCCTTGAGCACACGCACGGCTTCCTCTGGCGTAATCTCCCGGGCGCGCTCGGGTTGATGATCCAGAATGAACGAAGCCACCGGGTCACCGATGATCAGACAGACGTCCAGCGGAAGACACGGATTTTTCCGCACCACACGGCAGGGGCAGTCCAAGAGAACGATACGTTCCGGATTACGCAGAATGATCTCCCGGGCCTGCGCATAGGGGACCACGTGCTCCAGGTCGGGCATGTGTACGGACCGATTCAGTGTTACAAGCCGGGTGGCGTCCTCCAGGGGCATGGGTTTGCCGTGGTAGGAATCCGCGAACGAAGGACGCTCGTCCCCTTTCCCGGGAAATGGCGGGTTGCGTCGACACACCCAGAGGGAAAGCGGCAGCGTCAGGAGCGCGGCCAGCTTCCGAGACCCCGTGGCCACGCCGATATAGAGGTAAGGCCAGCGGGCATAGCAATACCCGTGGATCTTTTCGTACCAATTTTTTCCTGCCTCGTCCGCCGCATCGAAAAAAGCCCGTGTGGAAGGCCGCATGAATCGCCGCAATATCCGCATGAACGCGCATCTCCTTGTTGGTCCCGCAGTGTAGCAAAGCCGGAAAATCCCGCAACCACGGGACAAGGGGTGTTGCCCGACCCCACCAGCAACAAAAAAGGCGGCTCCATCGGAACCGCCCTTTTCACCGGGACCACCACAACGCGGTCCGCAACAGGATCAGGCAACGCCTTTCTTGATCTTTTCGTTGCGGCGGCGTTCCTGGGCCGTGAGCGCCAGCTTGCGCAGACGGATGGACTCGGGTGTGACTTCCACGCACTCGTCCTCACCGATGAAGTGGATGGCCCGTTCCAGGCTCATGGGCTTCACCGGGGTGAGGATCAGGGACTCGTCCTTACCAGAGGCGCGCATGTTGGTGAGCTTTTTTTCCTTGCAGGGGTTCACCTCGATGTCGCCGGACTTGTTCCGCTCGCCCACGATCATGCCGTCATACACGGCGTCGTTGGGTCGCACGAACAACTGGCCGCGCGGTTCCAGGTGGAACAACGCATAGGTCACGGCAGAGCCTGCCCGGTCGCAAACAATGGACCCGGTACGGCGGGACGGGAAATCCCCGCGATGTTCGCCGTAGCCCTCCAGGTAGGAGTTCAGCAGGCCGGTTCCCTTGGTATCGGTCAGGAATTCGTCCCGGTAGCCGATCAGGGAACGGGAAGGAATGGAAAACTCCATACGCACCCGGCCCAGGCCGTTGTTGGTCATATTCACCATGCGGCCTTTGCGTGCGGAAAGTTTTTCCGTGACCACGCCCGTGAATTCCTCGCCGCAGTCCACGAACAACCGCTCGATGGGTTCCAGGGTCTTGCCGTCCTCTTTGCGGAGGATGACCTCAGGACGCCCCACGGTCAGCTCGAATCCTTCGCGGCGCATGGTTTCCACCAAGATCGCCATTTGGAATTCACCCCGACCCTTGACGATGAAGCTGTCGCGGTCCGGACCGTCTTCCACGCGAATGGCCACGTTCATGAGGGCTTCTTTTTCCAGGCGTTCCCGAATCTTATTGGCCTGCACGAGCTTGCCCTCGCGTCCGGCCAGCGGAGACGTATTGATGGAAAACCGCATGGATACCGTAGGCTCGTCCACGCTGATGCGCGGCAATGCCTTGGGCGCTTCCTTGGTGCAGATGGTGTCCCCGATCTTCACGTCCTCAATGCCGGAAAGCACGATGATGTCGCCGGGTTCCACGCTTTCCGCCGGATCCAGACGCGGACCCACGTAGCTTTGCAGGCGGGTGACGCGCAACGGGGCGGCAGTGCCGTCCTCTTTCAGGCACACCAAGGTGTCGTTGGCGTGGGCCTTACCGTTGAAGACCTTGCCCACGGCCAGACGGCCGAGGTAGTCCGAATAGCTCAAATCCGAAACCAACATCTGGAACGGCGCGTCCTCATCGTGGGCCGGGCCGGGAATTTCGGTCATGATCAGATCGAACAGGGGGCGCAGGTCCGTTCCCTTGACCGCGGGATCGGCCATGGCCACCCCCTCACGGCCGATGGCATACAGCAGCGGAAACTCCAGCTGCTCTTCATTGGCACCGAGGTCGATGAGCAGGTCGTAAATTTCGTCCAGCACCTCGTCGGCCCGGGCGTCGGGGCGGTCGATCTTATTGATCACCACAATGATGGGCAGACCGCGGCCCAACGCCTTTTGCAGCACGAACCGAGTCTGGGGCAACGGGCCTTCCGAAGCATCCACCAACAGCACGGCTCCATCCGCCATGGAAAGGGAGCGCTCCACCTCGCCGCCAAAATCGGCGTGGCCGGGGGTGTCGATGATGTTGATCTTTACGTCGCCCAACTGGACGGAACAGTTTTTGGCGGCAATGGTGATGCCGCGCTCCCGCTCCAGATCCATACTGTCCATGAGACGGTCCTGCACTTCCTGGTTCGCGCGAAACAGGCCGGACTGCCGGAACATGGCGTCCACCAGGGTGGTCTTGCCGTGGTCGACGTGCGCAATGATCGCAATATTGCGCAATTTTTCATTTCGTACACTAGTCGTCATATATGTTCTCCTCCGCCGGAACATGCCCGGCCTTGCGCGCTATACGTGAACCACGTCCGCCCCGCAAGGGTTTAGGCACGACTGTTGCAAATTGACACGCTGACGGCTGTTTTTGCCGCCCACCGCCAGGGAGGGACCTGGCGGAAACACTGATTTTGTTGGAGGACCGCATGCAACGATCCGCTGTTCTACTCGTTCTTACGCTGGTGCTCGGGCTTTCCGGCTGTGCCACCGTGGACCGGGTACTCAGCCGACCCGCTCCCTCGCGTCACGGGACAGCAACACGCTCCCCGGACGTTACACCAGGTCGGCAGTACGCACCAAAGACCAAACCGTACACCGTCATGGGCAAACGCTACTACCCGCTCCGAACAGCCGCGGGGTATGACGAAGTGGGCATAGCCTCCTGGTACGGACGGGACTTTCACGGAAAGCCCACGGCCAGTGGTGACATCTATGATATGCACAAGATGACCGCCGCGCACAAGACCCTGCCGCTAGGAACCGTGGTCCGCGTGACCAATCTGGAAAACGGACAGCGGGTCAACCTGCTGGTGAACGATCGGGGTCCATTCGTGGGTACCCGGATCATCGACCTGTCCTATGCTGCGGCCCAGGCGCTGGGCAGCGACCGCAAAGGCCTGGCAAGGGTTCGCGTGCAGGCCGTGGGTACGGCCACAGCGCGCGGCACCATTCCCACCGCCACTGTGCCGCAACGGGGCAACCCGGCTCCCCCGCCCCAACCCACCGCGCAGGTCCGGGAAACACAGTACGCAATCCAGGTGGGCGCCTTTCGGGACAGAAGCAATGCGGACAAGGTGCTGCGCCATCTGCGCAGTAAAGGCTTTTCCCAGGCCCATGTCGCAGCCAGACGCACCAGCCGAGGAACGTTGCATCTGGTCCGCGTCCGCGCAGGCAGCAAAACCCAGGCAAGGCATGCCTTGGAACGGGTCCGCATCTACTACCCTTCCAGCTTCGTCACGTCCTGATCCGTGGCCGACCAACGCAAAACAAAAGAAACGGCCCCCGCATACCAGCAGGGGTCGTTTCACTGCATAAAAAGACCAAGATCGTGGCTGGATCAGCAGCCCCTCAGGAAAGAAGTTCCAGCAGCACTTCGGGCAGCTGCGCCATGTCCGCCTTGGAAAGCTGGGCATCGGCCCCCACGGCCTGCCCCTTATGCTCCAGGTTTTCAGACACGATGGACGAACAGAGCAGCACGGGCAGTTCCCGCAACTCCGAACGCTCTTTGATCTGTTTTGTCAGGCTATGCCCGTCCATGACCGGCATTTCCACGTCCGAAACCACGGCATGCACATAGTGGGACAAAGGCTCACCCCGCTTTGCGGCTTCCTTGGCCCAGGAAAGCAATCGTTCCAACGCCTCTCGCCCATTTTTGGCCTGGGTGACGCGCACCCCGGCCTGGGTCAGGTGATCACGCATCATGCCGCGGGCCAGCAGGGAATCATCCACCACCAACACCCGCGCCCCACGCCGGGACAACGCCTCGCGTACGTCCTCGGCCTCCTGAACCGGATCACACCGTTCCGGGCAAAGGTCCGCCACGATCTTTTCCATATCCAACAAATAAATGATCCGGCCCTCGATCTTGACCACACCGGTGATGGAATTGGATGCCAGACTCGAAACATACAGGTTGGGTGACTCCACATCCTCCCAACTGAGCCGGTGAATACGCGTTACCCCGGATACCAGAAAGGCCGTGCTGGTCTTATTGAATTCCGTGACAATCACCTTGGCTGCCTCGGAAGGAACCAGCTTTTTGCGGAGCCATTTTCCCAGATCCACCAGTGGGATGATCCGATCCCGCAGGGTAAAGGCTCCAAGGACGGCTGGATGGGAAATTTCGGGCAGGTCCGTCAGTTCCGGCACACGAAGAATCTCCAGCACCTTGGCCACATTGATGCCATAGTAGGTGCTGACCGAAGCCCCGCCTTCCACGCGTGGTTCCTCGGTCATATAAAACTCAACGATTTCAAGCTCGTTAGTACCGGACTCCAGCAGGATACTGCGACGCGACATGCTTGCTCCAAGGGGCTGCGGGTAGGCGAAATCCAACCTTTCCCCGCCATCCATCATTTTGTCAAGAACACCTCTGCCGCATGAAAAGAAATCATAGGATATCGGTCCGGTATCGAGCGCGTCAGTTCGGCGCACCCTGGCCGGAAGCCTTGCCTGTCAAACGCTGGATCAGGCGGGCCAGCGACTCCAGACTGACGGGCTTGGCCAAATAGTCGTCCATGCCCGAGTCCAGGAACCGATCGCGATCACCGCTCATGGCGTGCGCCGTGAGCGCGGCAATGGGAACGTCCCTGTTCCGCGGCCCGGCCTTGCCCGCCCGGATGGCCCGGGTAGCGGCAATGCCGTCCATGACCGGCATTTGCACGTCCATGAGCACCACGTCAAACGTGTCCAGAGCCAAAGAATCCAAAGCGTGTTTGCCGTTTTCCACGGCCGTGACCGTGGCGCCGAGCTTCTTCAAAAACCGTTGAAGCATGACACGGTTGACCCGGTTATCCTCCACCACGAGCACCCGCCAGGGCGCCGATTCCAGATGATGTGCATCCCGTTCCTGAACCGAACCGGACCGACGAATATCCAAAGGCACGCAGAACCACACCGTGGTACCCTTGCCCAGACGGCTGGTCATGGTCACCTCTCCGCCCATGATTTGCAACAGCCGCCGCACAATGGCCAATCCCAATCCCGTACCCTGGTAGTCCCTGGTGTGGGATCCGTCCGCCTGGGTAAAGGTGTCGAACACGCGCTCCAGCTTATCTTCCGGCACACCGATGCCCGTGTCTTCCACCGCCATGAGCAATCCGGCGCGGCGCATTGCCGAGGGACGTTCCATTGGATAAATGGAGAGGCGCACCTCTCCTTCATGCGTGAACTTGATGGCGTTTCCGAGAATATTGAACAGCACCTGGCGCAATCTGCCGGGGTCGCCGGAAAGCCCCTCCGGCACATCCGGATGAATGTCCAACACGAAATCCAGCCCCTTGGATGCGGCCTGCTCCCGGAACATGACCACCACGGGCTGGAGGTATTCCCGCAGATGAAACGGCTCCCGCCGCAAAACCAGCTTGCCCGACTCGATGAGGGAAAAATCCAGAATGTCGTTGAGCACGCTCATCAGTCCCCGGGCCGAATCCAGTGCCGTGTCCACGTACTCTTTCTGTTCTTCGGTGAGCGCTGTGATGCCCATGAGCTGGAGCATGCCCATGATCCCGTTGAGCGGGGTCCGAATTTCGTGACTCATATTGGCCACGAATTCCCCCTTGGCACGCGAGGCAACCTCGGCGGCATCGCGCGTGCGCTCCAATTCCCGGACGAATCGATTGCGCTCGGTCACGTCCAGGGCGGAAAAAATCACCCCCTCGTCCGGTTCCCCGGACCGGAGACTGGAAAAGCTGAGCAACACGTCCAGCTCGAATCCATCCCGATGCCGAAGCCTGGTTTCCACGGAGCTGCTGCCATGCGACCCAAGCTGCTCCTCTTTGAACCGCTGTATCCTGGCGTGCTCCGCATCGGACGGATACAGCTTTGCCGCAGACATGCCGTCCAGTTCCTCGCGGGTATGTCCCAGCATGTGCGCAAGCTGTTCATTGCTCCACCGCACAACACCGTTGCGCTGCATGCCGATGCCCACGGGAGCGGCCCGAAGAATCCCCCGCACCTGGGCCTCGCGTTCGCGCAGTTCCTGTTCCATGAGCCGCCGTCGCTCCACCTCGCCCTGCATTTCCTCATTAGAGGCGAGCAACTGCTCATTCACCGCAGCCAACTGCTGGTTCATGGCCTCCACTTCGCGCTCGGCAACCCGGCGTTCGGTAATGTCCGTGGAAATGCCGCAAACTCCAAAAATCCGCTGCCGTTCATCCCGCATGGGAAACTTGGTGACCATCCAATAGTATTCGCGATCCTCGTGCCAGACCAACACCTCATGAGTGGATGCCTCGCCCGTTTCCATGGTCATCCAGTCCCAGCGCCGGTGCTCCCTGGCGCGGTCCTCGGGAAAAAGCTCCCTGTCGGTCCGGCCGAGAATCTCTTCCTGCGGCCGCTCCAGGTAGTTGCACATGCTCACGTTGCAATAAATAAAACGACCGGCCCGATCCTTGGCGTAGATCATGGGCGCGGAATTCTGCATGATGCCCGAAAGCAGGGCCGAGTACTCCCGCAAACGGCGTTCTGCGCGCCGCCACTCCGTTGCATCATGCACCACGGAATACACGAATTTTCGTCCCTGCATCTCCAGTGGACCGCTGAACACGTCAACTTCCCGGATTTCTCCGTTTTTCAGGATGTGCTTGAACCGAAAATGCTTGCGACTGCTTTCCCGCGTCCGCTCCAGGGCGCGATCCAGCCCTCGCTTCATCAGCGGGTTGACGGAACTGAGCGGAAGTCCCTGAAACTCCTGGCGGTTGTACCCGTAGAATTCAACCGCCGCATTGTTGGCGTCCACGATCTCTTGCCGTTCCGGATCAATAAGCAGCCGGATGGCGGGATCTTCATAAAACATGGTGCGGAAATGCGAGGTATCTTCCAGTAGGGACTGCGTGGCGTCATCCCCTGGCGCCGGGCGAAGCGCGCAATACACGGTCCCCTGTTCGGGATCGCCGCCCAGAAACACGCCGTCCAGCAATAACCAAACAGAAGGTCCATCCCGCGGCTCAACACTCCAGGGATTCCCTCGGGACTCGCCCTGCCGTTGAATCGTGTCCAGCAACGTATGCAGACGCTGCAAGGCCGCAGAGGAAAGCTCGGATCGCAGATCACTGCCGGTCAGTGCTTCGGGAACAGCTCCCAGCAAGGTCGCAAAGGCCATGTTGCACCGCGCCACATTCCCGGAAGACGTAAACGAAACCACGGCCTGGGTGGAAATATCACCAAGACGTTCCTTGGCCTTTTCCCTTGCCCGAGTCCGTTCGTACTTTTCCGACAAGACCTGGTGCTCGCGCTCAAGCTCACGAAATTGTCGGCGCAATTCGCGAAGCTCACGCTCCACTGTTTCCGGCTTGCTACTCATGCAAATCCCGTTTCATCCCCTAGTGGCGTCACACACCCCAGGGGGACGTCCCGGGGCTGCCCTCCTTTTGCAATGATTCCAAAAAGAAAACAACAACATTTCACCCCGCCGATCCACTGGACTCCACCTAAGCAGGGAACCATCTATAGCATGCCACATTCCCCTATTTCCGCCAAGTCCCGAAGGGAAATTCGCCTGGAAGGAGTATAGAAGTCAAAGCCCCAGGGGCTTGAGTCGATGATTGGCAGTTGCTATAATACATTTTGAAACTCCTGTTTTGCCAGTTTTTTGGCCAACAGCGCCAATTGGCCTTTGAAAACCAATACTGCAGGCTGCGTAAGAATGTATGAGTGCAAGGCACAAATAAACGTCAAGGTCAACGTGTACCTCCGGTACGCGAGATCTGAAGTTTTTGAAGCACGCGGCAATTGTGCGGCTTTCAACAGCTTGCTAAGCTAGAGTTGAATATGCTTTCCTATGCCTCGCGTTTTCCATCTGCTGCATACAGAGAATGGCGATCGGAAGAGATTGGATTACACTTTCCAGCAAGATAACAACAAATAAAGGCACTCCCCAAAAAAACAAAACGGCAACCGTATAAAAATTAGTCTTTACATATCAAAAAAGATGAGAAGAACTAAACGCAATGTATACTGTACACCTTGTCATCGCAGCACGACCAAACATCATGAAGGTTGCACCTGTTTACCATGCCCTGAGCTGCAAAGAAAATTTTTCCGTCACCCTGCTCCATACAGGGCAGCACTATGACCCGTGCCTTTCTGATCAGCTGCTCGCGGAGTTGTCTCTGCCAGCCCCACAACACAACTTTGCCGTCGGCTCAGGCAGCCATGCCCATCAAACGGCCGGTGTATTGACGGCCTACGAAGACTTTCTCCAAGAAACCAAACCCGACATCTGCATTGTCGCAGGTGATGTCAATTCAACATTGGCCTGTGCCCTAGCCGCTGTAAAGCTCCACATCCCTGTCGCTCACATCGAGTCAGGACTGCGCAGCAGGGACAGAACAATGCCGGAAGAAATTAACCGCATTCTGACAGACCAACTAGCATCCATTCTTTGGTCCCCTTCTGCAGATGCCGACGCGAATCTCCGTTCTGAAGGGATACCCCCGGAGAAAATTTCCCGCGTGGGGAACTGCATGATCGACTCGCTGGTTCACCTGCTCCCCAGCATCCGAAAAAGAGCCGCATGGAAATCGTATGCCGCACGACCTCAGTCCTACAGCGTGGTCACTCTGCATCGGCCTGCCAATGTGGACTCTCCGCAAAGACTCTACAATATCATAAAAGGACTCTGCTCCCTTGCCGACGAAACACAAATCATCTTTCCTGTTCACCCAAGAACCGTAGAGAGCCTGAAACGACTCAATTATCACAAACTCTTAAGTAGCCATCCCTCAATCGTTTTGATCGCCCCCTTGGGGTATCTTGATTTTCTTTCCTTGGTGGAGTCTGCCGCCACGATAATCACCGACTCTGGCGGAATTCAGGAAGAAACCTCATACCTTGGCATACCGTGTCTGACCTTGCGGCCGAACACTGAGCGGCCAATCACCTGCACAATGGGAACAAACCAGCTTGTCGAGCCAAACCAATTACCTGAAATATATGCACAGACAATCGCAACAACACGAAGCGCCCCCCCCAAAATCCCCTTATGGGACGGAAATGCCGGCATAAGAATTGCTCAAGACTTACAGAACCGTTTAGATTCCGGCATAGCAATCTGACCCTCACGGGAGCACACAACCAATGAGTAAGAACCTCAGGATTCTATTCGTCCACAAAAATCCTTGCGCCCGAGCCTACAAGGAAGCCGTGGCCCTGACTGGATTGGGGCACAGCATAGATATTGCTTGCGAAAAAAATGATCAGCATCCTGACATCACCCAGTATATAGATACAATATATAAATATGCGGATTATGATCAACTCGCCGAAATTATACGCAAAGACTGCTGGGACATCGTTCACTGCCACAACGAGCCGAACATGCCGACCGTGGTGGCAACACAAAACGCCAGCAACTGCCCTGTCGTCTATGACTGCCACGATGTGACCGGATTACGCCAGCAGCTTGACCCAGAAAGGCGCGAGAACGAACGACGCTGCTTTGAGGAAAGCGACGGCGTGATCATGGTTACGAATACGTTGGTGGACGTGATTAGCAAGCGTTATAATGTTGACAACATTATTGCATTGCCATGCTATTGCCTTGTGGAAAATGTTCCACGTGTACAACGTAAAAAGTTGCCGGGAAATCACCTTGTATATCAAGGTATGATCTTGGATAGCGGTATACATCCATTAGAATATAGGAATTACTATCCATTTTTCAAAGCCATGGTGGAGAAGGGCATCCATGTACACGTTTACTGCTCTATCTTTAATCCAAAAGTATTATCCTCATATATCCACCTTGATCAATCCACAACATTCTTCCATTTCCACCAACAGGTTCCATATGAACAATTACTGGACGAACTGGGTCAATACCAATGGGGTCTAGCTGCCTTTAATATCGAAGATATTCATGAAAAAGACAAACTTCTTTTTCTCAACAGCATTTTGCCAAACAAATTATTCGACTACATTTTTTCCGGGGCTTGCCCGATAGTTATGAATAATGCAACAGCTGGAAAGTGGTGTGAGAAACACGGTGTAGGATACCATGTGCATTCATTGGATGAAATGCTTGATGTTCTGCTCAACAGCCCTCCCATCGCACCGGTTGACGACCTCTCTTTAATCAGCATGGAGAAACATATTCGTGCTGTAGAAGAGTTCTATTTCAAACTGCTGCAGGAATAGATAATGGATCTCAAGACAAAGCGACGCCTGACCGATACGTTTTTTCCAGGTACAGACCCGATCATCAGAAACATTTTGTTACAAAGTCCATTGCAACATGACAAAGTTGTGGTCAACATCGCGGCCCGCGCCGGGTCTAGCAGGATCCCTAAAAAAAACATCAAGCCACTTTGCGGGAAACCCCTGATGGCCTACAGCATCATCATGGCCAAATCCATCGGGGTCGATCGGGTCATCGTCAGCACTGATTCAGAAGAATTTGCTGAAATCGCCAAAAATTTTGGGGCGGAAGTACCATTTCTCCGCCCCAAAAAATTGAGTACTGGTTCAACTCCTCCAGGTTTCGTTACCTACTATATGGTAAAACGGCTTTTGCTTGAGGGCTATCCCGTGGGAACCTGGGTGGAGCTACTTCCGACCACACCGTTTCGCAACTATTGGACTCTGAAAAAATACCTTACGCTCCTAGAGCGTGCAGGCAATATTTCCACAGCATTCTGCCCAACACCTCCACAGCATGAAATGCGACACGATGGTCAAACCATACGCATCCCAAACGCAGCAGCACTTAGCGATAGCTATTGCTTCTATAAAGTATTCAGCGGATTTGTCGGGAACAAGTTGAATAACTTGGAATCCAGGTGGCAAGAGTATGTCTTAGTAAACAATCCCGTTGAACTGCTGGACATTGATACGTATGAAGACTTTCTGTTAGCTGAAGAAATAATACTGTCTGGATGTTACGACTTCGGAATTGATTTATGTTGATATTTATCTCTTTGACTTACCACACAGGAATTGAGCAACAACTGCTGTCGCATCCGGCAATTGGCGAATACATCTATAATTGCACGTTGCAATCTATCGCCAACGCTGGAGAAAAGGCATCAGGGGTACTGGTCAGCCATCCCGTGCCTTTTAAGCTTGGAAAAGAGACCATACTCCTGCCAGCTAGGAAACGATATGAAGCGGAGATAAACGCCATACAAAGCTGGGATGCTGCACAAAAACAGACAGCTAACGAACACTGGGTTGTCATTATCAGGCCATTCCTCGGCCTTTTTACTTCCCATCGCCTGCTTGAATTTCGTTCGGGGCTTATGCAGCAGAAAATAACACACGACACGGAAAGTTCCCCCATAGTACATTCGGTTGTACCTTACTCGCAGTATTCCAATCCAGCATGGAACCTCCGTGCCGTTCCAAAACGCTTTCGATCCGGAAACGAAATTCGTCTTCCAAAGATAAAAGGCATGGTGCAGGACCAACCAAAGGATACCTGCCATGAAGTTTACGAAGCTACCAAAAGCTTAGGTTCACAACGGAGCCAGGATGCAAAAACAATATACTATGATGATGAGGTGATCTACTCTATTCGCACAAAAAAAGAAGGCAATAACAAAATAAACCCCGCAACATCAATTCAAATCCAATACAACCCTAAAAGCAGCGACACTCAATCCTTATTCTACAGACTGCCACTCTTTAGTTTGAGTCAAAATGAATTTCCAGACTGTACTACATTGGAAAAACTGTGTTCGTATTGGATACACAAAACAAAATAACACAAAAAGGAATTTCCTCGCAACGCCAGCGCTGATATCATTTTATAGCGCTATGGCACAATGCGATTTCCTAGCGACATCTTCTGTAGTTGTTTAACGATGTCTCTTTTGTAGGAAGAAAAAATGAATATTGGTGCCTTTTCTAAGTCATACAATGCGTCTGGCAAAACAACAGGCACACCTTCCGGAGTACTCGTGCCATGCAGCTTGGGATTGCTGTCGATAACACGCTTGATTGTGCATCCATCCAAAAGATGATGTCTCTGGCGAAACGCCTCTCCGTACCCCCAAACATAAACATCCTTGCCCACAAACTGCTTTGCAATCTCTGCGTAAACGTATTCCTGTTCTTTTCCAGAGGAAAGAACAGAATATTTCCCTTGCAAAATAAGCTTCATTTTAGCTGCGAGAATCTCATTTTTTAATTCATCTACACTATATTTCTCAATCGGATACGAACCAGCAGGATTGAGAAACTTCAAATATAGAATTTGTCCCTTTTTATGCCAATCCTCTGAGTCTCTTTTTGACATCTTATCGTCGCTAATATGTTCACTTATGGGAGCACCTGGAAAAATAGTGAAATAAAACCAATAGACAGTGGAGAGGACTGGATCAAAGGGAAGTTTTGAGACAAGCTCCAAAGTCTCTTCAAAGTGCTCATTAGACTCAAGCGGATTCGCACCAATGAAATGATAATTGATCTGCACATCATACTTTGCCATATGTTTTGCAAATGAAACAATATGTGCATTTTTCTGAAATCGTTTATATACAGACTGTGCAAATTTCTCAGCACCAGTTTGAATGCCTATGGAAGTACAGTCAAGTCCGCCTTCGAGCATGACATCCAGAATATCCTGGTGTTTTTCAGGGATGGACGGATGAACATAGGCAAAAAAAGGAAGATTTATTTCATCTCTATATCGCGTAAAAAGCTCCATCAAAAAGTCATATGACCCGACAAGAAACTCATCCTTAAAGGAGACTCTTTTCGCTCCGCGTTTTTTGGCACGTTGTAATTCGTCCATTATCTGATGTACAGGACGATTCCTACGGGGAGGCATATTCCTTCCATTATCCTTATAAATCTTTCTCCAATTACCTCCAGAGCAATAGGTACATTTCCCGACGCAACCACGACCAGCCAATATGCTATAATTCTCTTCAAAAGTTGCAGGGTCAGCATCATAGATCGAGTTATTCTGGACAAACGTACAATTATCGCCAAAGAACATCGGATGAGGATATTTTGAAAGGTCGATTGCTGGAGCAGAAAGCCTGTTTTGCTGATACCCGTTTTCATCTCGGTAGGCTGTATTTTCAATTCCAGTGAGTTTATCTCCGCGATCAACCCTGCTCGCTATTTCAAGACATGATTCCTCCCCTTCCCCCAAAACAACGATGTCATATGCATCAAGATACCTCACAGGAGATAAAGTCGGACCGAACCCCCCCGCGATAAGGAGCGCTTCCGGTATTTGTTTTTTTATCCTTTTCGCGAAATCAATCGCATAGTCATCAAAAAACGATCTCGTACTGATGCCGATCACGTCGGGATTGTAGTCCTGCAACGTTGCATCGAGTAATCCCCATTCAATGGAAGAAACTTTGTCCACGTCCAGGCCATGACCATACAGTGTTCCATTTCGCACTATCTGGTATTGCTCCGGCGACTGAGCTGAAGAAGTAATTTGCCTTTGAATCAATCTCTTGACAAAAATTAATTGAACATCATGATTGTAGCGTTCCAAATAAGAAGCAATACACCTCATTCCAATTGCTGTAGTGTCGTAGAATGTAACGAGTGAAACTTTTGCCATGACAATCTCCACTAAAGCACAAGGTTATGGAATTTGGACTTTACCCTGAAACACATAAGGTATCTGCTTCAAGATTTTTTTCTTTGCATGAGAGGCAACCAGAATAGCTTCGCCACCCATCCGACTTGCTTCTATGGGGGTAACAACTGGTATTCCTTCGATTTTATGACCGACCTTGCTGGTGTCGTTCTCAATAAAGGCCAAAATCCTGTCTCGTGGAAAAATCTCCTGCAAAGACGTGTACAAGGAGCCTGTTCCCCAAATATAAAATCGCTTGTCCGGATTTCTTTTCATAAAATCAAGATATGCCTTTCTTAAATGTTCAGGCTGAGTCGACAGTTGGACATTTCGCGTATCAACCATCGTGTTTTTTCGTGGGATGCATTTTTCTATCGGGAATGTCGCATCCTGCACATAAGAGCCGGGTCCGATATCGTTATACAAAATATCAAGCTGTAGAGCGTCGCTGCTATTTGTTTTCGTGTCACAGTTTGCGACAAAGAACACTCTTCTGATATAATAACCTTTTCTGGGCAGTGACACCGGTAACACCCTTTCATAGACTGTTTCAAACCCGGCCGACAAAAGCAAATTGCGTACAGCCTGCTTGGAGTAGTCAAAAACAAGCCCCCTGCCTTTGCGAAAATGTGCTGCGATGGTCCCCGCATCGTTGGCACCTTCTTCCACTTCGACAGAATTCTCCTTTACAAGACAGTTACAATCCAAAATCAACTTTGTTTTTGTTTTTTCCCGTAATTTTTCAAGCAATAACACTGGAGAGCAAGTATGATTCAACACCCCTAGGCAACAGGTAATATCAACCTGAGGTACTGTATCGAGAACCTCCTCACCACCGTGAATAAAGTGTAATCTATCCAATTTACAGGCAGAGGCAAGAAAGTTTGCCTGCTCAATCCAACGCTCAGAAACGTCAACCCCGGTAACATGCTCAAATCCAAACCGTCGCAGGCTCATCGAAAGCCATCCACAATTGCAGCCATAATCAAGGAGAGTCTTCTCGTCCGGCGTGATATCGAAATCATCAAATACATCTCGCAACAGCTGGGTGACAAAATGCTGATGACTTATCGCATTGCTGTGTTTGTTCCATTCCTGTTGGGGGATGGTATATAACTTGTCGGCAAGCTGGACTAACCGGGGCCATGGGCTTAACCGCTCGATTTCTCTTTCAATCTCTGCTCTGTCCATCAGTGCCTCCCGAAATTTGACCGCAATCCAAAATAGAAGTTAACACAGCCGCAGTAAAGCCTTACTGCTCCTACTGACCAGCGGCAGTCTTTTGAAATACGAATTACACCTTTATCCTTCAACGATATAAAAACGTTGCGGACCAACGCAATGCAAAATGGTTGACGACCTATCTCTGCACAAGATAGTTAAAATATCAGTAAGCAAAGTAGCATAAAAGTGAGTGAAGCAATCCTCCGCGGCCTCCCAAGGACATCTCTATGAAAAAAATACTATTCCACATAGGCACTCCCAAAACAGGTACGACCACCTTGCAAAATACCGTCATGAACCATGCTGAATTGCTGCGGAAGCATGGTGTGCATGTAACTCCGCGAGCTACCTTAAATGAAGTGCAGCTTATGTTGCAGGACAACATGGATTCCGGAGTCGATAATCTACCTGCAATTAAAAAAATAATTCAAAGTGAACTGAAATGCAAAGAAGACATCCTACTCATGTCACATGAAGCATTCGCAGGCGTATCATATATCCATCCCAACTCCATTGCGGATATGTACGCAGGGCATCTCGCCCGACTATTTGAAGACAATGAAGTCAAAATTATAGTATATCTCCGAAGACAGGATTTATTCATGGAATCCCGCTACACTCAATCCGTCAAAAATGGACTGGATCTTTCCTTTGCTGACTACCTGGGGCTTCACGCGGGCAACCATAACGACTGGGGTCACTTAGTAGACGCCTACGCAGCCCACTTTGGTGTTGAAAACATCATTGTCAAAGCATACGAACGTTCCGAATTAAAAGACGGTGACATTGTCGCCGACTTCGTGGATACCGTTGGGTTGCCTGATGCATTGCTTTCAATGCTATCCACGGGATCAATGTCCGCAGAGCAACAAAACACCTCCTACAACGGGCACGCACTGAAAGTACACAGGGTGTTCAACCAACAATTCTTCTTGACTGACAAGGAACGCAAAACACGGCTGGACGCGTTTGCCAGGACGCTTTCACCCGAAAACCGCAAGACGAAAGCGGATTACAGACGTGTTCACCAGGCGCTTGCACGGGGAGTGGACCCGGAGATTCCCAGACGCCTGGATATACGGCACGTGTTGCAAAAGGCTTCCTTCCCATGTCAAACAAAACCGTTATTGTTTACAAACAACGAACGTGAACGCTATCTGGACACCTACCGCGACTCCAACAACCGTATCGCCCGCAGTTACCTTGGACGCCCGGAACTATTCTCCAATGCTCTCCCCAAAGGGGAACGCGTTGACGAGTGCAGCGTCGACCTGACTGATCTTATCATCGCCTACGGTAACGCACTCGCGGATCACCGCGCGGAAATTGTGAAACTCAAGGAACAAATCCGGTCGCTGGAAGCCAAGCTCAAAGAAAACTAACCGTTTTTCAAGCTCTTAAAAAGGGGGAAAACTTTTCTCCCGCATCATGGATTCGCCCTTATCATTCTCCATATTCGTATTCGTGCCAGTGGTTCACACTCTTTTTTGACAAGGCAAGGGCTTGGCACTCCTGGATCCGTGTATACGACAGGTGGAACCCCAGTTTTCCCAATCGGTCACTGTCCACCCTCGGCTGCGGAACGACCAACACTCTCCCCTTGGGTGCCAAAACTTTTGAGAAAGACTCAAATGCTTGATATTGTTTTTTTTCATCCATGTGCTTCATGGAGTAAAAATCGATTATCCAATCGAAGGATGCACCAAACACCCCGCAGGACAAGCTTGAGTCCAGAACAAACCTCGGCCTTTTTTCCACCAAACCATGCAAAAACATCTCATAGGCGAACGATTCAGCAGATTTCCTATTGGAGTCAATTCCGAAATAGCAGGACGAATGCAGATACCGTACCAGATGAATGGCAAGCCGTCCCGCCCCGCAACCAAAATCCAAGACCTTATCTTCTGGAGCAAGACCACGCTCCAGCAAGTAGTCAAACTGATATTTACCCAGCACCCAGGGGCGCCCGTAGTTGTTGTGGTGAAACTCGCTGAGGACTCGATCATCCTTCCAAAATTCAACATGTTGGAGATCAACTTCACGAGTCGGAACTGTCATATTTTTGGTTACACGCCAATCTTCATCATCAAAGCGCATATTGCTTCTCCTCCTCGTCGGCCAAATACCCCTTCTCCAACGTCACGGTCTATAAAACAGAAAAACCTTGCCTGCTGAACGTTGGAAATCGATTGCAAAACCTTGTTCCACGATCTTGGCGATGGTTTGTGTGGTCTGGTAGTCACCGACATAATGGTTATGAATTTCCAAGCAGATCGTCCGCAGACAAGTCAAGTCCGCATCGGCAAAAGCCTCGACCTCGCCGCCTTCAATGTCGCAAAGTAAGTAGCTAGGCTGGTACTGCATGAGCAAGGACTGCATGGTATGTGCCGCGACACTTACAGTCTGCACTGTGCCTTCCTTGTATAACAAGGAAGAAGACCAAAAGTTTTCGTGGATATAAAAATCCTTGCTTTTGCCGTGTGCAACAACTCCGTTGTTGATCTCCAACTCTACCCCATTGATGCGGCTGTTCCTCTCCAAATATTTACACAAAACCGGATTTGCTTCATACAGTACGGGAGCCTTGTCCAGGCGTTGCGCCGCAATGATGGCGGTCACTCCTATGCCTGCACCCAGCTCAAGATATGAATCATCGGAAACAAGCGTTTCCTTCAGAATCCGGACCTCATTATCTTCATAAGCGCCTTTCTCCAGAACAGAACGCATCTTGGGCGAAAGGTACTCATCGTTCAACAACAGCCGAATGCCATGTACCGTTGCCATTTCCGGTTGATCACACATCATTCTTTTCCCGAATTGCTGTTGGCTGGTGTGCTGTCGACCGTGGCTGGTTAGGCAATATTCTTGAGACAATACTTCCGGAAAAAAGTTGCAATTGTCCTTTGGCAGCCAGTTCCACTGTTTCGGGATAAGGCGGCATTGTCGCCGGGTCGTAGGGGCGGACCCACGGATCAAATTCCTGCTTCATATACATCAAAGCAGCCTTTTTAAGACATTCGGTGCCATATTTTTCCGGCAACACGGCCCGTAAGTACTCCCGCAATGTCGGATATCGATCAAAATCCCCATGCTCACGCCAGTTGGTCCTTTCCGACCGCAGCAAATAATCGACAGGCCGTTTGAAATCGCAATGCATCCAGTAGGCACGGTCCAGGGTCCGACTTAAGAACGTCTCCT
Organism: Paucidesulfovibrio gracilis DSM 16080; assembly: GCF_900167125.1. Lineage (NCBI taxonomy): Bacteria > Pseudomonadati > Thermodesulfobacteriota > Desulfovibrionia > Desulfovibrionales > Desulfovibrionaceae > Paucidesulfovibrio > Paucidesulfovibrio gracilis. The sequence continues at coordinate 104,062 of NZ_FUYC01000002.1, read as the reverse complement.
GACCCGGCACTCCCTCCCAGCGTTTATTGACTCTTGCAAAGCTCATACCTGAAAAATATTGAATAATCCTTGCCCCCAACTCACTCCATCCACCTTGCACATATTTCCCTCGCCCTTCCGGCTTCTCGGATCTTTCGATCCCAACGGTGTTGCAATCACGAGTCAAAGAAAACTGCTTGATGCGAAACGTTGAAGGCGGTTCGGTTCTGGGTGCGGCAAGCACCAATTTCCTAAGATCTCGGATGTCATTGTCGCCCGAGGTGTAGGCGACATAATCGCTGTCTAGCCTGGCTATCCAATTAAACCTCGATTTTTCGAGTGCAAACTGCCGATTGTGATGCAAGTCCGGCAGCTCCGGGCAATCATAAAAGGAAAGATGATCGAATTCCTTTTCCAGTTCCTTGACAATTTCCTTGGTGCCGTCTGTGGATCCGTTATCAACCACTATTATTTCATCTGGATAGTGAACAAAGGAGCGAATGCAAAGCTCCACAGTCAACTCCGCATTTTGTGTGGGGATGAGCAAGGAAATGCCGTGTGCCCGCTCTGAAGTTGAACGTTTATCCATGAGGTTCTCCGACAATACGGTTGATGAGCGTATTGTATTCCGCGGCGAGACGGTCCACGCCGAGTTGATCTACATCCTTGAAGGAAAACCGGGGAAGCGTGTCGCACCAGGTATCCATCGCCCGTGCAATCACGGTTTGATCCTGAGGCAAAGCCACGCCGCAATCCCGCTCCCGCAAAAGCTCCGATGTGTCTCCCTCCGGACCGATGGACAGGCATGGAAGCCTTCCTCCCACGTAGTCATAAATCTTGGTAGGGAGGTAATGCCCCATAGGAGGAGACAGTAAATTCAGACCGAAATCGCTTTCCATGGCAAGGCGCATGGCTCGGTCCCATGGCATGCTGGGGTGCAACCGCAATATCCGCGCATCTACAAGGTTCCTGAATTTCTTGGCGATATACCCGTGATTGTCGCCACACATGGTCACCAAGATGCGTCTGCCCCGAGCAGCCACTCTCGCAACGGCTTGCAAAAACGAATCCATCACCAAATGCCGGCCGAATCCCAGACTGCCGAGATAGCAAAATGAAAGGGGAGCTGTCGGACGGCGGTCTTCTGGGGACTTGCGAAACGCTTCAAGCCGTTCCGGGTCAAAACCGTTGCGGATGACGTGATATATATCCGAAGGCGTTTCCTGTTGGAGAATCCGGACCATGCCTGCGGATATAGCAACAACGGCATCAGCTTGTTCAACGCAGCGGCGTTGCATTGCCAGACAATCGTCTTGCGTGGCAGCGGTGTTGACCATGAGTGAGGAAATGAGATCCCTAAAATCCTGAATGAGCTTCAACCCGGGGGTTTGCGCTTTTAACGCAGCGGCCCATTCATTGGCGTGAAAAGGATGCCCGGTAGCGATAGCAAGCCGTATTCCATGGCGGGCTATAAGCTCCCGGCAGGCGGGTATCAGGGTTTCGCCCCAGGCACCCGCCTCATCAAAAAAACCCGAATCCATCATCTGGGTACGAGCTTCCTCACGCAGGGCGATGCAGGAAGGATCATTCCCCCTGTAATGCAACTGTTTGTGTGGAAAACCAGAGGCGATCCGGTGGACGTGAACGAGGGGGGAATAATACTTTTCGGGGAGAATACCCGGCCCGGAGGCGTCCCAGTCCACCGTAACCACGTGGACCTCTCTGCCGAGTCTGGCCAAGTACTTCACCATCTTAGTCCAACGAAACCCGCCAACTCCCGCAAACGGAGGAAATTTAAAGGCGATGACCAATACCGGAGACATGTTTATCCTCTGCCTTTTCCTTGCGCACGCCGTTCGACCAAGGATTCCATTCGCCGGATGATCCGTTGCGGATTGTCCACACGGTCGAAATGCTCGGTCGCAAACCGGTAGGCATTGCGCCCCAGTTTCTGCAACGTGTTCAAATCGGCCAGCTCGACCATGCCCTTTGCCAACGCCGCAACGTCCCCAATGGGAACCAGGGTTCCGGTCAGTCCATTCTTGACCATAACGTCCCGTGCTCCCATGGCCAGGACCGGACGCCCCAGGCTCATGCATTCGATGATGTCGCGCCCCCAGGAGTGGCCCGTGGTGTCCGGACGGATAAGCAGATGAATCCGGCGCATCTCCTCTTCCGGATTGTCCACGAACCCGGGAAAGCTGACAATGTCATCCAGGCCGTGCTCATGAATGAAGCGCACGCAGGACTGATAATAGCCCTCGTGAATCGGCACCCGACCGCCGAAAAGACGGATCCGAACATTTGCCTGCCGAAGCTCGTCCGCAACCAGGGCGCAGGCCTTGACGCATTCCAGATGTCCTTTGACGGGCGTGACATGAGAAAAAACAGCATACACCAACGGCCCGTCTTCGGGCATGGGCAGCAGCTGCTGCGGCTTCTCCGGCCAGTTGAACACCGTGGTGACGGGGATGCCAAAAACGCGTTCCGCCTGTTCCCCCTCTTCCGGGGCAATGGCGACGATCTCGTCAATCCTGCGCCGTACCATATGCCGCACCAGCGGCATGGACCGAGTCGGCTCCACCATAACCTCCCGGGCGTGCAGCACGGCGGGATACCCCTTCAGCCATTGGGCGATCAACAGCGTGGTATAACTGTTGTAATGAATGATATCCGGACCCAGTTCGCGCACCCTTGCCGCAAGCTGCCGGTAGACGGGAAGGGACCGCACGGTCCGTTTGGCGTTGCGAACAAAGGGGATGGGGCAGACGTAAAGCTTCAGGGGAAAATAGGGAATGTCGAAATAGTCCACGGTAACGCCCATGGCCGCGAGTTCCTCGACCTTGCGTTTCGTTCTTGAGGGCTTGGCAATGCTGATGATGTGCATTTCGTGCCCTTCCGCCACGACCTGGCGCGCCAGAAGAAAAAGACTTTTCGCGGCCCCGCCGCTGTCGATGTCGGGAGTTATGGAAAGAACTTTCATAGTATCTTATTGGTCCGGCCAAAGGGTTATGCTTTCCGCAATGTACTGTTGTTGCGCTTGCGTCAGTTCAGGAAACATCGGGAGCGACAACGTCGTATTCTGCAACTGAAACGCCACGGGAAAATCCCCAGGTGCATGGCCCGAATCCGCATAGGCCGGGAGAAAAGGCAAGGCTGTGGGGTAGTGAATGCCGGTCCGCACGCCCCGGTCGGACAAAAATTGACGCAGGCCATCGCGCTTTTCGCACTGGAGGGCGTAGAGGTGAAACACATGCCGCCTCCCCGAAGGCACCAAGGGGCGGCGAATGGCCGGTATGTTTGCGAGCAGATGATCGTAGTGCTGCGCCGCCTGCTCCCGCGCCCTGGTCCATGATTCCAGATGCCGCAACTTTACCGAAAGAACAGCGGCCTGAAGGCCGTCCAACCTGGAATTGACGGCCGGAAATTCATGATCATATTTGGCGATCCGCCCGTGATTGGCCCACTTCCGCACCATCACGGCCAAGGCTTCGTCGTTGGTGACGACCGCGCCTGCGTCGCCATACGCTCCCAAGTTCTTTCCCGGATAAAAACTATAGCAACAGGTTCCGTAGTTCGCGATGGGGTTACCGTTTACAGCGGCCCCATGCGCCTGGGCCGCGTCCTGAATCAGGTGGAGTCCATGGCGCCGGGCGATTTCCGCCAGGGCGTCCATGTCGGCCGGACAGCCATAGAGGTGCACCGGCAGCAGCGCCCTGGTCCTCGGGGTGATGCAGGGTTCCACGGCCCGCGGATCAAGCGTGTAGGTCTCGGGATGAACATCCGCAAAAACCGGCCGTGCTCCGGCCATGGACACGGCCTCGGCCGTGGCTACGAAACTCGTGGCCGGAACCACAACCTCGTGGCCAGCGCCAATGCCCAAGGCCTTGAGCGTCAGGAACAAGGCGTCCGTGCCGTTGCCGACGCCCACGCAGTACGCGGCGCTGCAATACGCTGCAAACTGCTTCTCAAAACAGGCGACCGGCTCGCCGCCGATAAATTGGGACCGCTGGAGAACGGCTGCAAGGGCAGGTTCCATTTCGTGCTGAATGCGCTCGTATTGGGCGCCCAAATCAACCAATGGGATATTCATCTGCCATCCTGCTGTACCGGGTGTTGCGATCCGCGTTCCAACCGCCCGTTGCGCAGCGCGTATCGGCTTGCAACAATATGTTGCTGCTGGCCGTCGGCAATGTAATACGGAGGTGGAAACCCGGGCATGCTCGTCGCCCTGACATGTGCGTGGATCTTGTCCGCTTCCCAGGAAAGATCCACCCGCTTCATCTCCGAAATCTCGTCACGGAAATGCAGCGAGGAGGTTCTTGCGGAAATATCCGATTGTTTCGTCCGGGTGTAGTCGCCGGTAACAATCTGTTCGGCATGCTCCGCAAACAATTGGACAGATGCCGCCACGGTCAGGGCATAAAGATCCTCCACCCAGCAGGCCGCAGGTATCGGAAACCGTTTTTCAAACAGAATGTCCCCATTGTCGATGCGTTCATTCATAACATGAAGCGTGGTTCCGAATTCTTCGGCTCCGTCCAGCAACGCCCAGGAAAACTGATTGCAGCCTCGATACTCCGGCAACGGGGCCATATGCAGATTCACGTTGAGTTCCGAGGCCTTGGACAGCTCAAAAGAGGTCAATATCCGCTCATACTGCACGGAAAACAACACATCCACTTCGGGCAACGCCAGATAGTCCTCAAGTGAGGCCAAAAGGGGAACGCCTTCCCGTTCACAGAGGGAGACCACACTTTCCTCCTCGTCGAGCACATGCCGCGTGGAAAGAGCGCCCACAATATCCACAATCCCCTTGCGCCGCAGTTCTAGAACATGCTTAAAGCACTGCGTTGCAACGGTTTTTCTTCCCAAAAAAGCCACTTTTCTCAAAGCTACACCCAATCTTCCCGACAATGTCCCAACTTGCAGTGAACGGGCCGGAACTTGAGCCGCACTTCCTTTCCGGTTTCAATGGATTCGTACATCGCGTTGATCAATTCCAGCGACTTTCTCCCCTCAATGCCGTCGACAAGGGAAGGGCTGCCCTTTTCAAGGCAGGCCACAACGTTGTTGAGATACTCAATGTGTCCAAAGCCGTAGACATCCGGCGGATTTGTACGGCATTCGCGCAACACGGTCTCGTCGTCGGGTTCCGGCTCCTCGAATTGCCAGACCTTCATTTCGTTCACGGCAAATCCGCCTATCTCGGCGGTTCCCTTTTCCCCCAGAATGGAAATGGAGCCTTCCAAATCTGTCGGACGGGTGGCGTTGGTGGCTTCAACAATGCCGATGGCTCCGCCCGCAAACGTTATCACCGCAACACCGGTGTCCTCCACCTCAACATCCACCAGGGCCGTCCGGCTCTTGGCAAAAACCGACACGGGTTCGCCAAGCATCCATTCCAGCAGGTCAATGTGGTGGCTGGCCTGATTAGCAAACACCCCGCCGTCCATGGCCCAGGTTCCCCGCCAGGCATCCTGGTCGTAATATTCCTGCTTGCGGCACCACCGCACCCGCACCGTTCCCATGGTGATCCTGCCGAAACGCCCGGCGTCCAGGGCTTGCTTCAACTTCACCACAGGCAGGTTGAACCTGTTCTGCTTGACCACGAACAGCTTCACTCCGGCGGCATCGCAACGCCGGACCATCTCATCGGCGTCCCGCAGACGCAGGGCCATGGGCTTTTCCACCACAAGATGCTTTCCATATTCCAATACCTCAAACGCGACCTGGGCGTGCTTGCCGCTTTCCGTGAGGATGACCACGACGTCGATGGCATCCCCATGGGCTGCCATCATGGACGAAATATCCTCAAAAACAGGGACGCGAAATGTTTCCCCGAACTTGAGCCGCCGCTCTTCCTTGACCTCGCACGCCGCAACCAGGCTGGAATGCCTGACACGACCGTTCGAAAACAACGTGCCGTATTTTTGGGCTATCCGGCCACAACCAACAAGAGCGAATCGAACCATTACGCATATCCTAAAGAAGGAATTGAATGAAACGGAGCGGGCAACAACCGTAGTCAACATATCGGCGGGCGGCCGGATAACTATAGGATCAGAGCGCACGCATGGTCTTGGGGTAATGAATTCTCACCACATCCGCAAGGGGTTGCCCCAAAACATCCGCCTCGTCGTTGCCGGATCCCCGAGGCCGCGCAACAACCCGGCAGGGCAGCAGTAGGTGCGGCGGTGAAAGTGGCCACCATGACACAAGCCCCCGGCATGCCCAGAACAGTGTTTGACATTCTACCATGCAAGGCACTACTAGTCCGATACACGTTAACACTGTCCCGTGCACGGCACGCAAGACGCAAACAGATGGAGGGGAAATGGAATTCATCATCTGGATCGCCATCACCATTATCATTTTGGCGGGCTACTGGAAGACGTATGAAAAAGCAGGGGAACCCGGCTGGGCAATCTTGGTTCCCTTCTACAACATCATCGTGCTCCTGCGCATCGTGGGCAAGCCCTGGTGGTGGCTCCTGTTGCTGCTCGTACCGATTCTGAACATCATCATCGGTGTGGTCATCAGCATTCGCCTGGCCAAAAACTTCGGCTACGGCGTACCTTTCGGTCTGGGACTCCTGTTCCTGAGTTTCATCTTCGTGCCTATCCTCGGTTTCGGCAGCGCCCAGTACCGCCCTGTCGAATAGTTTTTCCTTCATCCACCGGCCGGATATCCCCAGACACAAGGCGCAAGGCGCCCCTTTTGCCGGTCTGGACCTGACGCCGATTCCACCCCGCCGTGACGCATGTCCCGGCGGGATTTTTTATTTTTTTCATCAAAACAGACTAAACAATATCGACCTGATGACCGATAAGAAGAACATGAAGACACAACGGCACCGATTGCGGCACTCAACAGGAGTGTCCGGGTGTACGAAACAATAATAAAGGAGCCGTGATGAATTCCCTCACCATGACCAGCGGGCTTGTTCCCGAACGCTCCCAATCACCCAAACTCCACTTGGGCAGCGAGGCCGAGCCAGACCGCGGTCTCCAATTGCAGGACGCGCTTCAGGAAGCTAAAAAACTGAGCGAAACCCAAGGCGACAAGGTGACCCTTTCCGCCAAAGGTCGAAGCATGGCCTCGGCCGCACAAAAACAAAAGGAAAGCGAACCATCCAGCCCGGAAGAGATGGCCATTGAGCGACTAAAGGAACGCATTGAACAAATCAAAGAAGAGATTCAGGAAGCGCAGAGAAGCAACCTGCCTGAAAAGGAAAAACAGCAAAAAGTCGCCCAGCTTCAGCAGGAACTGACCCAATACATGCAGCAGCTGGCAAAACTGCAGAAAGAAAAGTCAGGGTCCAACATTCCGGCGGGCGGCACCCCGGCCCAGGTTTTTCAAAACAGCCTGACCTGATGATCACGCCGGGATGATCGGATCACCACGGTCCGAAACAACGAGGCGCAAAAACGGGCCGCCCCATCCGGGTTCGGCCCGTTTTATTCTAGCAGGATGCGGGGCTTCAAGGCCACCGAATCGGCGCGCCGCTCGGTACAATCGATCCATGCCCGGCACGGTCGTCGACGCCAACGCCAGGGGCTGTCGCTTTGCGCCAGCCTGTTACAGAATGTCCAACACCTTGAGCAACATCCGACTGGAGACGATCAGCAAGAGGCAGGCAAAAATGCGCTTGAGCTTTACCGTGTCCAGACTGTGGGCGAGCTTTGCGCCCAGGGGTGCGGTGAACACGCTCACGCAGACGATGCCCAGCAGTACCGGGATGGAAACATACCCAAACGCCGGTCCCGGCACTCCTTCCACGCCCCAGCCGCCCAGGATGTACCCGAGCGTGCCGGAAACCGCGATAAAAAAGCCGATGGCCGAAGCCGTGCCAATGGCCGCATGGATGCGGGTGTTGCACCAATGCAGAAAGGGGACGGAAAGCGTTCCCCCGCCGATGCCAACCCAGCTGGAGATCACGCCGATGATCCCGCCCGCGCCGAACATGCCTGCGGTGCCGGGCAGGGTCCGGGACGCCGGGGGCTTTTTCCCGGTCAACATCTGCCAGGCCACATAATACAAAAACACCACGAAAAATACGCGGAGAAAATTCGTGGGCAGCCAATGGGCGGAATAAGCGCCCAAAAACGTTCCCACCATGATGCCCGGCGCAATGGCCAGGACCACCTTCCACAACACGGCGCCGCGTTTGTGGTGGGCCAGGCTGCTGGATATGGACGTAAAAATGATGGTCCCCAGGGAGGTTCCCAGAGCCACCTTCATGATCAGGTTCGGGTCCATGCCCTGCCATTCAAACGCCAGCACGAGCATGGGTACAATGACCAGCCCGCCGCCGATGCCGAAAAGACCGGCCAGTACGCCGGCCACGCCCCCAAGGGCTGCGTAGGTGAAAAGCTGCTCCAGCATTCGGTTCATCCTTTGTCGGTTGAAGATGATTTTCGGCTCAGGGCTGCGGCCTCTGCGCGTTGCAAATGTTCCCGCATGGCCTGGGAGGCGGCTTCACCGTCCCCGTTTTCCAGAGCCATTAAAATTCGCATATGTCCCCGCAGGGCGCTCTCCCGCCGCTCCAGGGGGCGTAAAAAACCGGAACGGGTTTCGGCCAGCAGCTCATGCAGCGCGTTCAAGGCCTCCTCCACCACCCGGTTGCCCGAGGCTCTGGCCAGCTCCCGATGAAAAGCCACGTCAAAATCCGTGTCGTCCCTATCGGCCAGCACACATTGATGCTGATCGCACACCAGCACCTTGAGCCGGTCCAGCTGCTCCTTATTCACATTCCGTGCGGCCAAAGCCGCGATGGGCGGCTCGATCATGCGGCGAAACTGAAAGATGTCCCCAATACGATGGCGCTGGGCCTCCAGCCCGGCCACAAACGCGGCAGCCAATCGTTCGCCGTCGGACTCACGCACATAGGTGCCGTCCCCCCGCCGGGTCTCAAGGATACCCTGCTCCGCCAAGGTCCGGATGGCCTCGCGCACGCTGTTGCGGGAAACGCGAAACCGTTCGGCCAAACTCCGTTCCGACGGGATCTTGTCCCCAGCGCACAACGTACCATTGGCCAGCATCTCCCGGATGCGGGCGGTTATTTCCCTGTAGCGCGGCCCGGTAGCGAGATCGCCCGCGGAATTGGTCAGACCAATTTCTTTTTTTGTCATATTGGTTGGACCGATACTCTCTTCCCCCTACCGCAGTCAACCCCGGAGCATGGTCCTCGCACGAAAAAAAGGCCCGGGACCAATGGTCCGGGCCTTTTTCAAATCGGGGACACTATCCCCTGGGTGCGTCGTGGTGTATGCCTAGAACGGTTCTTTGGGGTTCATACCCGCCCGCTCCAGCCTGCAGCACGCGGAGTGCATCAGGGAGAAACGGACACCATGGATGGTTCCCCGCAGAGAATTCAAAATACGCTTGGCCATGTCGGTCTCCTAAAACGTCGGGTCCGCGATTCTTGGACCAGGACGCCACAGACCTGAGACGGCGTTGCCCGCGTAAGGCGGACATCTGCCGCAGCTCAGAGCCGCGACGCCGCCGACGCGCTGGAAGCGGTTCGCGTTTTTCGCGCCCATCCGCTCCCGGTTTGGTTTCCTGACGATACGATCCGCCGTGACGCGTCCCGGTGAGACCTTGGGGTCCGGTGACCGCGTCCGCCCGGAGCATTCCGGGGCCAACTTCACAAAAGCAATGGTCTCCGTGGCGCGAGACGGGCGGCGTGACCCTTTCCCGCGCGCGGCGCCGTCCTCTCGGCGCGCCGTCTACCGCCCCATTTTCGGGGTCGGCGTTCATCAGGTAACAACGCTTTGGCTGGTTGGCAAGTATTGAATGCACCCGTCGGTATCACCCACTGGATGCGGTCCGTGATTGTTCAGCAGCGGTCAGTGATTTTCCAGCACGGGCCAGCCCACGCACCGGAAGGAGATGCCCTGCTGGGATTGGGTGCCGATCATCACGCTCTCAATGATGGGAGCGTTCACCTCCTGATCCGCGTGCCAGCGCACGATGAAATTCGCGCCGGAACCGCCCAGGGAATCCCGCTCATCCACGAGAATTTCCCGCGTGGCCAGGGGGGGGAGCTTCTCCGGCTTGATCAGATGGACCTTTACCAATTTTCCGTCCGTATCGTAAAAATCCACGCTGGTGAGCGTAATGCTCTGCTTCAAGTCTGTATTTCTGATGCTCAGCGTCACGGCAAGATCAAAGGGCCGGGCCTTGGCTCCGTGGTAGATATGAGCATAAGCGGGGACATACACGGTCTGCCCCACGGAAAGCTCCTGGGCCGGAACCGGACGCACCGCCACGAACACAAGGGCCGCGCACAAAATCATACTACGAAGGGCCGACATAAACCTCTCCTTTTTCAAAATGTTCCACTTTCTACGTACGCCACAGCCCGCCCTCGCGCAATGCTTTCCGGCGGAAAGCCCCCCTGTCCTCTTGCGCTTTGAAAAACTCGGCGCTAAAAAGGCATCATGCAACATTCGCCTGATCTGGAACCGAGCACCCCTTCGTCGGAAAAGACGCTCATCAACGAAGCCCAACTGCTGTTGGCGGAAAAACGCACATCCCTTTCCTCCATGCGCACGGGCATCGCCATCGTGGCCCTGCCCATGTCCATCGTCAGCGTTCTGGTGGCCACCTCCAAGCTCTACAACCCCTTTGACGTGCTCTATCTCATCGGTCCCCTGCTGCTGCTTTGCGGGGCGCTGATCCTCTTCGGCATCTTTCTCATGCTCCGTGCCATCCTGCGCATCCGCCATCAAGACCGGCTCATCCTGCGGATCAAAAAAGCCCACCCGCGTATGGGCGAACTGCTCGAACTGCCCTGAACAGGGCCGTCGGTCCAGAGCAACGTACGGCAACACATCACTCTGAAAATGGAGGCATTTCCAATGGATTTGCTCATTGACGCACAACGCTGCATCGGTTGCGGCGAATGTGTCCAGGACTGTCCTGTAGGAATTCTGACGCTGGAATCCGGACGGCCTGAGGTGATTCCGGAACGGAAAGAACACTGCATCGCCTGCCAGCACTGCCTGGCGGTCTGCCCTACGGCCGCCCTGTCCATATTCGGCGTGGACCCGGACAAGAGCCTGCCCCTCCCGGAAGGCCTGCCCGAACAGAGCCAGATGGAGCGGCTCCTGCTCGGACGGCGCAGCGTCCGCCGCTTTAAGCCGGACCGGGTTCACCCGGCCGACATTGACCGGGTTCTCGCTCCCCTGGCCGCCAGTCCCACGGGCCGCAACAACCGGGACATGGTCCTGACCCTGGTGGACGACCCGGACGTGATGCAACAATACCGCAAACTCACCTACCATGGCCTGGAACTGGCCGCCAACGGCGACCGCATTCCAGAACACCTCGCCTTTTTGGCTAAATTTCCCGAGCAATGGAGCCAAGGCCGGGATCTCATCTATCGCAACGCTCCGCACATGCTCGTGGTCTCGGCCCTGGAGGATGGCCCCACACCCGAAGCGGACTGCTTCATTCTTCTGAGCCAGTTCGACCTGCTGGCACCCACGGCCGGATTGGGTACCCTGTGGTGCGGTTTTGCGCATATGGCCATGCGGGTGGTCCCGGAACTGCCCATGGCTCTGCAACTGCCGGACGGATACCGGCCCATGTACGTCATGCTTTTCGGCTATCCGGCCGTGCGTTATCACCGCACCGTGCAGCGCGAGTCCTTTCCTATCCGCCGCCTGCGCCTGACCGGACGCTGACCCCGGACCAAACGCATGCACTGGAAGACTTGGCCAATGAACAGCTTACCCTGGTGCGCACACAAAAAAGCCAATACAATTCACCGTACCCATCCGCGCCAAGCCACTTTTTGTACGGGAATGGAAATTCCCTGCGCTCCAGGTCTTGAAAAATCCCCGGTTTTCAGCGAAAATGTGACGCTTTTGCGACACTCCCCCTCAAGGGCCGTCGCCTCGGGAGTCCGCGCCCGAAGGCCGGGCGTACAAGGTCTCAGGGAATGGTATTTCTATCCATATTTCAGGAGGATTCATGAAACGCATCGTCACCCTGCTGCTCTCCGCCGCGCTGTTGATCAGCGCCGCCACCGCCTTTGCCGGCCCGCTCGTCGTGGCCACCGACACCAACTTCCCCCCGTTTGAATTCAAAGATCCCACCACCGGCGATCATACCGGATTCGACGTGGAACTGTGGGACGCCATCGCCAAGGAAATGGGCCTGGAATACTCCCTGCAGCCCATGGACTTCAACGGCATCATCCCCGGCCTGCAGTCCGGCCAGCTGGACGTGGGCATCGCGGGCATGACCATCAAGCCCGAGCGCGCCAAGGTCGTGGACTTCTCTGATCCTTACTACAATGCCGGCCTGCTCGTGCTCGTCAAGTCCGACAACACCGACATCAACGGCATTGAAGACCTCAACGGCAGGGTCGTGTCCACCAAGACCGGCACCACCTCCGAGGACTACGTCAAGGCCCACGCCCAGGCCAAGGAAGTCAAGCTCTTCCCCAACAACGACGCCATGTTCATGGAACTGCTCACCGGCGGCGCCGATGCCGTGGTCTTCGACTCCCCGGTCATCGCCGACTTCATGAACAAGGCCGGTCAGGGCCAGGTCAAGGTCGTTGGTCCGCTGTACCAGGGACAGTCCTACGGCATCGCCTTCCCCAAGGGCAGCACCGAACTCGTCCAGAAAGTCAATGCGGCCCTGGCGGAACTGCGTGAAAACGGCTCCTACCGCGAACTGTACCTCAAGTGGTTCCACACCGAACCCAAATAGAACATAACAATAGCACCCTGTTGACGGGGGTCCGCACTGCGCGGACCCCCTTGCTGTTCCGTTTCAACCATCGAGGATCCCATGGCATTTCAATTTGAACCCCGCGTCGTGGTGGACACCCTGCCCATGCTTACGCGCGGGCTCGAACTGACCATCTACATCACCATCGGCGGATTGGCCTTCGGCTTCCTGCTCGGCGCCCTGTTCGGACTCATGAAACTTTCGCGCAATATTCTGATCCGAAAGCTTGCCGGATTTTATGTGGAAACCATACGCGGCACCCCCATGCTGGTACAGGCCATGTTCCTCTATTTCGGCGTTCCCATGGCCCTGGGCATGCGCATCCCGCCCCTTGTGGCAGGCATCATCGTCATTGCGGTGAACTCCGGGGCATACATCGCGGAAATCGTCCGCGGCGCTGTGCAGTCCATCAACCCGGGGCAAATGGAAGCGGCCCGCTCCATTGGGTTGCGCCGCGGGCAGGCCATGCTCTATGTGGTCTGGCCCCAGGCCTTTAAACGCATGATTCCGCCCCTGGGCAACCAGTTCATCATCAGCCTCAAGGACACCTCCCTGCTCATGGTCATCGGCGTGGGCGAGCTGCTGCGGACCGGCCAGGAAATCGTGGCTGTGAACTTCCGCGCCTTTGAAGTCTATCTCGCCGTGGCCATCATGTATCTGGCCATGACCATGTCCATTTCCTGGGCGCTGCGCCGACTGGAGCGCCGCCTGCAAATCCAGACCCGCTAGCTCGCTTCGTGGACCGCGCAAGGAGAACCTCCATGATCAAAATACAAGACCTGCACAAAAGCTTCGGCGACCTGGAAGTGCTCAAAGGCATCGACCTGACCGTGAACAAGGGCGAAGTGGTCTGCATCATCGGCCCGTCCGGGTCCGGCAAGTCCACGGTGCTGCGGTGTATCAATAAGCTGGAGGAACCCACCTCCGGCACGGTGGTGGTGGACGGCCACGACATCATGGCCCCCAAGACCAACATCAACTATGTGCGTACCGAAGCGGGCATGGTTTTTCAGCAATTCAACCTCTTTCCGCACATGAATGTTCTCGCCAACGTGACCCTCGGTCCCATCAAGGTCCGGGGCATGCGCCGGGCCGAGGCCGACAAGCTCGGCTTGGAATTGCTGGAAAAAGTGGGACTGGCCGACAAAGCGCGAAATTACCCGGAACAGCTTTCCGGCGGACAAAAACAGCGAGTGGCCATTGCGCGCTCCCTGGCATTGCAACCGCGCGTGATGCTCTTTGACGAGCCGACCAGCGCCCTGGACCCCGAGCTTGTGGGCGAGGTGCTGGAGGTCATGAAGCAGCTGGCCGAGGAAGGCATGACCATGGTCGTGGTCACGCATGAGATGCACTTTGCCCGCGAAGTGGCGGATCGGGTCATTTTCATCGACCAAGGCGTGATTCAGGAAGAAAACGAGCCGGAGGCGTTCTTTGCCAATCCGCAAAATCCCCGCCTGCGGGACTTCCTGGGCAAGGTACAGCTAACCTGTTGATTTCCACACGCTCCCCTGGAACGCAAAAGCCGGTCCCCCCGCTCTGGGAGACCGGCTTTGTCGTTTCAGAAAATGCCCTGCCGGTACCGGACAGCCACTTCATCTCTCGGCACCAACATCCCCGTCCGTGGACACGCCCCTACCAAGGATGCTGCCGGGCGAAAAACGGCTCCCCGGCAAGCCAGGCTCGTGCACATTCCGCCAGCCCAACCTCCTGCATCAGCTTTACGGCCCGGGTGATGACCAGAAAACCGGCCTCCTTGCCGCAAGCCTGGGATCCCCGCAAAAGCCCAAGCTGCATGGCCTCGGCCAGCTCCCGCGGCAAGGCGTGATTTTCGATCATGGTCATAGGGTCGGCATTCACATTGGCCTGTCGACACTGCTCCGCGTTCACGGAATTCCAGCCCCTGCACACCAGGGGCCGGGCCGGGTGAACGGCGCAGGCACCGTCTTCCAAAAACGGACACGGCAGTTCATGGCGCATGGTCCCCAGTTCGGCACGGCTTTTTCCCCGGATGCGCCGCAACACGTCATCCACACGACGCGTCAGCGCCTCGGCTTCCTCCCCCCGATACCGTTCCAGAACATACAACCCCAGATGAAGCGCTTCCGGCGGCGTCAGGGAAATTTGATTATAACAGCAATAGCTGCAGCCTCGAGCGCAAGCCAGGGGAGGATCGAACGGCTCTTTGGTCAGAATCCTTTCCAGGTCCGCGTACATCTCGTCCATAACCCGGTGCAGCGTTGCCACGTCCGGCCCGGAGCAAAGCGCGGCAACAAACGTCTGGCCGCATTCCTCGGTCACCCTGCGAGCCAAGGCCTCGCGCATGTCTTCGGCATCGGTCGCAAGCACGGCTTCACGGGGAACATGACCGCCGGAACCCGTCGTTTTTTCGCAAACACGACCAGAAGACGAAGCATTTTCACGTTTCATGGACATACCCTCCGACCAGGAAAGCAGAGTACGGATAATCGCTGGGAATCAGCGTCATCTTTTCATATGGTAATGCGAAGGGTTGCGCAAGATAAATAATGCCCGGACAGAAAAACCGTCCGGGCTTATGCCCCGTTGGGGGCGCTGCTACTTTGTCTGGGATCGTAATCGGTGCACGGAAGCAGCGTTGGCAGGGCCGAGGCAAATCAGAGAGACCATTCCGCCCCGTCAAGCAACGCCGCGTCCCGGTTAGTTCAAAAAAACGGCGTTGGCCTGTTGCAACCGCTCCCGGGCCGGGTTCACCAACTCGTCCGGCAAGCCCATCTTTTGCAAGTGGTGCAGGGCGTTTTCCAACAACCGCCCGGAAAAATGTTCCCGCTCACTTCGCGGCCGCTCCGCCAAATCCTTCCACGCGGAATAGTCGCATTCCTTAAGCGCATCATTTAATCCGAGCCGAAAAGCACCCTTTACGGACAGCTTTTCCATTTCGGGCCGCAGTTCCACAACAATATTCGCCAGGGATTCAATCTTTTCTTCCTGCCGCCGCATACCAGCCACGCGCATGTCGTACCTCCGATGTTGCGTTTCCGATTGTCGTTCCAACGTGTGGCTCTGAAGATGACACGACACGCCGGCCCGCGCATTGACATGCATCAAGCCGCAACAATTCCTTCCCAAAAAAACACTTCACGACGCCGACTACTTGGGAAACGTGAACCAGGGTAGATTCCCCGAAATGCCGTAATCCGTCAGGATTTCCGCCACCAAAGCAGGATTCCTGACCGTCAACAGCGGCTTTGTGTTTTCCGTGACGTTGTGCAGGCACTGCACACAAAAATCATGCTTCGGCGTATATCCCAAAAAGGATCGACGAATCTCCGACATTGCTTCCCCGAGCCAGAATTCCTGGAGATCCGTTTCCGCGGTAATGGACCCGGCAACCACTTTCGCGGAAGGATCACAACAGCAAAAGGCCACGGTCCCGTCGGCCTGGATCGACATCATCGTATAGCAGGAATCGCAGTATCCTTTTCTCTCGGAAACCTCAGGCATCTCGGTAAACGCCTCGTAGGTGTTGGGCAGTATTTTCGTCGGGGCAACCTGAATCTTCGTGTCCCCCGCCTCGTGCAATACAAGCGGCGCTCTTGCTGCAATCCTTTGCCGCCACGCGTCCTCGTCAACATCCGTGGCTAGACCGAGGTGCCGCATCGTTTGCACGGTTTTTTCAAATATCGGCCCGATTTCATGAATGCTTCTGCTGTAGGTCAAATCGCCGTTGAAGATGCTGTAATCGGCAATCTGCAACGCAATCACGCCCGGTACGCCATGATCGATACGATACCGAATGAATCCAAGAACCTTGTCCCGATAATCAACATATGAAATCTTGCTGTTTCTGTAGCGGTAATCGCTTTCCGTAGCGCTGTAGCTTATGGTCAGATTCATTGGAAGATCATAAGCATCGCCATGTATCGCCAAGGCATTCGTGGGAGAGTTGAAGCGCCTGCCCTTGCCATGCACATAGGCGATTATTGCATTGATCCGTGGATGCAAAAACGGTTCATAGGTCTGCCCGAAACTGAAATTCCAACCATGCTGCACACATTGGTCAACAATGCTTTCGACGAGGGCCAAATCCATATTGACCTTTTTGTTCGAAACATCTTTCGTAGAACAATAGTCACATGCAAAATTGCAGAAATTCGTCGGAGCGATCAACACCGTCGGGTGCTCCAGACACGCTTCAATACCGGCTCTGTAGCGGGGATCCGTCACCAGCCGTCTTTTGACATCATCCATGTTTTTTGCCTCTGGGAAAGAATTGTTCTCTACAGACATCCGCTTTACAATATCAAAATACGTGCCGATTCTGTAGTGATTCCTACAGAGGTGGGTCCACCTCAAAATGAAGGTGGACCTGCTCGGAACAGTTCGCTTTCGTGACTGCCCCGTTTTTGGTGTAGACTCCAAGCGGTTTCATATCATCGTTCATGGCGCCTCCTTCTACTGCCTGGAGATTCTCTTAACTCGTCAAACCTTAGCAAAAGGGGAACTCGCCCCAAAGATTTTTTTGTCCACATACGGCGCATATACTCCGACGACCCGAAAATTATTCAAACGGCAACCAGCCGATCAGCCTCCGCACAGCTAAAAAAAAATCGCCTGAGCGGACGAAGATAGCCATATCGTTCTTCATAGTCGGCATACTCAGGATCGTTATCGTCAGGAAAGGCATTATCGCCTGATGCACGCAAGGCAATGGTATCGCCCTGGATATTTATCTCCCACGGCCTTCCATTGAGTCACCGACCTTCTCGATTCGATAGGATGGGCCATTGCATCCGCTCATGGAGCAATCGAAGAATCTCAACCTGCCCACCCTGTTCCCGGTATACGCAATCGAACGGCAGACGAGGAATGACAAGTTCCTGTGTCCCGTCTACGACTCCATCTCGACCTATCTGCGGGAACGAGTCCAAAGACTCCGTTGCTTTCTTGATCTGAACCGCGATCCTGCTCACCACATTCGGGTTCTCTCGTTCGATATATTCCAACTGTGCTTGTAAATCCCGTTGAGCGGGCTTTGTCCATCTAGGCATACCCTAGGCACCGAATCGCTTAAAAACTGCTTCAACCTCTTCGTCAGAGGCAAACTCGCCGTTATCTGCGGCTCTGATCCCCTCCTCGACCTGTCGCTTGAACCACGACTGGTATTCGATGAAGTCCTGGATCGCTTTGTTCATGATCCAATTGCGGCTTCTACCCATATCCTTGGCAATCTGGTCCAAGGTCGACAACGTTTCGGGATCGGTGCGGAAACTTGTGCTTTGCACTGACATAATACCACTCCCATTCAAATTGATACTGTTTGTAGTCATTTTTAGTCAAATAACCCTGATTTCGTTGATTAGCAACACTTTCCGCTGACTCTGTGGAACTCAATAGCTACAGGATGGGATCTCGGCAGAGAAAATGCCTATACCCACAGAAAAACCAGATATCTAAAGCATATATCGTTAAATCATGGAGACCCAAAAAAGGTAGCCAAAAGGGTAGCTGATTCCCCAAAAAGGAAACAACCGCTCAGGAGATAGTCCTAAACGGTTGATTTTATTTGAAAATCTGGTGGAGCTGGAGGGAATCGAACCCACGACCTCTTGAATGCCATGCAGGAAGACGGGCATATAAACTTTGAAATACTTAGACTTTTTATTTTGAAGTCAACAAAAAATCAGTGGTGTTGGAGGTGTGTTGAATGCGTTTGGTTGACCGGATGGTTGACCGAAATCTAAGTTACAACTGGCGTTCCACATTCATGCTCTGATGCAGGATTCTGACGATAGTCACTGTCTCGTCTTCAACACGATAGAAGACCAGATGCTTGCCCACAGGGTGGCTGAAATACCCTTCTCTGATATGGTCACAATTTCTGCCGATACCGACATTTTCCGCGATTAAGTGAAATGACTGGTCCAGCCGAGACAGATACTCTTTGCGTTGGGCAACACCCCAAGTCGTTTGCGTGTACTTGGCAATACTTTTGAGGTCGGCATACGCCTTGTTGGTAAGCTGAAATTGCATCTAGTCGCCCAACTCGGCAGACAACTTCTCCAAAGAGTAACTAGCAATGCCGCTCTTCTCACCTTCAATGAGTGCGAGTTGAAGTGCTTTAACTTTTGCTTCGCGCTCCTCAAGGAGACGCAACCCTGCGCGGATCGCTTCGCTGGCAGAGTTGAAACGCCCTTCCTTCACTTGGTTGCTAATGAAATTGTCGAAATGCGGTCCGAGCGTGACGCTGGTATTTTTTTGCATTTGGTCCTCCCGTTGCGACTTAAGAGGATTATAATATTTATTGGTACCAGAGGCAAGAGGATTAGATGTTCAGCTTGTAAGAGAGTTCAATCTGCATATTTTGCAAATCAATAATGTCGTGCAGTTCCATAATTTTATTAAATTTTGATTGATATTTCTTCCTCTCTTTGATCGGAAGAGTTAACAAATCAGAATAATAGACTATTTTCTCATGTCCATTAAATGCAGCGAGAAAAAGAGATAAGAGGCAAGCGACCCTAGTACTACCATACTTTTGAGCATATTCCTCAGGGCTTGGGCCAGTATAGAATATAGCTCCACTTGTGTTCCAGCATTTCGAAAAGGCTAACACATTATTATCAAAAATATTTTCCCAATACCTTTGGATAATATGCAAGTCTGTATATTTTCCAAACTCTATTCTCAGTCTTTCCTTGATTTGAGTTGAGAAAGTAGCAAGTAGTTCAATCAATTTTATTGCATCGTCTCTGTTAAAAACATATCGGCCATCGACATATTCTACTTTTACATTCCCGAGCGTTTCATACCTGCATAAATCATGATGCACTAAACTGTTTCTCAATTTTCTGTAGTCATTAATCCTTTCAAGCATACTTTTAATTTCACCTTTGCAATCTATCTCAAGAGGTCGCAAAAGGGCTTTAATTTTCTCATCCAACGGCTTGTTTTTCAACTCTTCTATATAAGTATATTTCAAAAACTTTGTTACGAAAAAATCATTAAACTCAGTACCTCGTAGATATGAAGGAAGGACTTTTTTTCTAAATAGTTTTTGTTGGCAAATATTCCCGAAATCAAAAGAGACAAGCTCAACAAGAGTATCTACGACTGCAGTTTCAAACACTGCGAACACATAAGGCAGTAGGACCTCCGGGTACACTTCCCTACATTGGTCTATGCGCTTTTCGAGACAATCCCAATGCCGCACCAAAGCGCGCAAAAATTTTGGTTCCATATTTACCTCATACTTTTAGAACATTCTCAATTCTATACCATGTTGCCAATTCAAGCTCAAAACTTCATTGTCAAAACTCTCTAGAATATGGCGTTCCGCTCTCTCACCTCAACCACAGCTCATACACGCCTTTAATCTGTTATCTCAAACATTTCACCCTACAGCCGGTTGACCAAATGGTTCACCATAACAAGAAAAAGGACCGCATAGCCTATCAAGCTAAACGGTCCTTTTACTTAAGAAAAATATATGGTGGAGCTGGAGGGAATTGAACCCACGACCTCTTGAATGCCATTCAAGCGCTCTCCCAACTGAGCTACAGCCCCACTGTGTTGGGAGGTCTTTTCAACTCTTTTCCGTCGGGATGTCAACCGTTCCGGATCATTTTTTTCTATTTTCCCGGACCGGATCATGGCGACAGGAAAAGGCGGTGCATTCCGGACAGGGGCGGTCCGATTGACAAGCGCATAATTCTGTTCAAATCTCCGACCAAAAGGAGATCATTCATGAGCACGTACATATTTCAAACACCTCCCCGCATTATTTTCGGCAATGGTGCCGTGGCCCAGGTGGGCCGCGAGACCGCACGACTCGGCAGCCGCGCCCTGATCGTCACGGGCAAAAGCTCTTCCACCCGCACCGGCAGTCTGGAGGCGGTTACCGCTTCCTTGAACGAAGCCGGGGTACATCCCGTGCTCTTTGCCGAAGTGGAAAGCGATCCGAGCATCCAGACCGTGGAAGCGGGCGCGGCTCTGGCCCGCGAAAACCAATGCGACGTCATTGTCGGACTGGGCGGGGGCAGCCCCCTGGACGCGGCCAAGGGCATTGTTCTGCTGCTGACCCATCCCGGCGACATCCGCGATTATACCTCCCAACCCGCGGATGGTCCCGGAATGCCCCTGATTTCCATTCCCACCACGGCCGGAACCGCTTCGGAGATCACCCGATTCACCGTCATCACGGACACGGAACAAAAGATCAAGATGTCTCTCCAGGGGACGGCTCTGATCCCCAGCGTGGCTCTGCTGGACCCGCAATTGACCGTGACCATGCCCCAACACGTCACCGCGGCCACCGGCATGGACGCCCTGACCCACGCCATTGAGGCTTACATTTCCAAACTGGCCACGCCCATGAGCGACCTGCATGCTCTGGAAGCCATCCGGCTCATCGGTGCCAACCTGATCAAGGCTGTGGACAGCCCCGACAACATGGCCGCGCGCGAGGCCATGCTCCGGGGCCAGATGCACGCGGGTCTGGCCTTCAGCAATGCTTCGGTGGCCCTGGTCCACTCCATGTCCCGCCCGTTGGGTGCACTGTTCGGCATTGCCCATGGACAGGCCAACGCCATGCTGCTTCCCGTGGTCATGGACTTCAACCGCTCGGCAGCGGCGGACCGTTATCGGCATATCGCCGAGGCGCTGGGCGAAAATGTTCAGGAGCTGAGCGCTCGCGATGCCGCCAAGACCACCGTACTCTCGGTGGAGGAACTGTTCGAGGAAACCGGGTTAGAGCAACATCTCTCCGCCTACGGCGTGCAGGAAAAGGACATTGCACGACTTGCCAAGGACGCCATGGAAAGCGCCAGCACCGCGTTCAACCCGCGCAAGGCCGATCTGGAGTCTGTGGCCGCCATCTATCATTCCCTGCTGTAACACGTCGGGAATTTTGATCGCCGCAATCAATTGACGCCAGCCCGATTCCTCGGACACGTTGCCAGGGGATCGGGCTTGGCGTATAACGCAACGCTGAACAGGCTCGTAATGCGGACGGTTTGCAGGAATCGGCAAGCAGCAACAACGGAGCGGGCGGTCGAGACCTCCCCTCTGGGAAAAGGCAACACCGGGTGACCTCGGAGCAAGCAACACCGACTGTTGTAAAATCAACACCGCGGGTTGCTCACAAATGACGAGGGGCTGACCACAAAACGTGCAACAATCTATACGCGATTCCCGCCGCTGTCCGCTGGAACGTTTTGCAGCGGCATCGCAACATCGCGTTTATCAGTAACCTGGACAGCGAGGCTCATGGGCATCATCAAACGCCTGCTTCTCAAATTCCTCTGGGTCGCGGTGGTGTTTTTCGGCATCACGGTGATCAGCTTCTGGGTCATTCATTTGGCTCCAGGTTCGCCCACGGACCTGGAAACCCAGCTCAATCCCGCGGTCACGCCCGAGGCCCAACAACGCCTGCAAGCCCTCTACGGTCTGGACCGCCCCATTCACGAGCAATATTTTTCCTGGCTGGGCCGTATGGTCACCTTTGACTTTGGTCAGTCCCTTTCCGGCGATCACCGGCCCGTGTGGGACAAGATCAAGGAACGACTGCCCCTGACCTTCGGCATGAACGTGGCCTCCCTGGTGCTCACGCTGTTCATTGCCGTACCCATCGGCGTGCTTTCGGCCTGGAGGCGTGGGGGCGCGTTCGACAAAAGCATGACCATACTGGTTTTCGTGGGCTTTGCCATGCCTGGATTCTGGCTGGCTCTGCTGCTCATGCAGGCCTTCGGTATCTGGTGGAACATCCTGCCCATCTCCGGCCTCACCAGCCTGGACTATCCGCAACTGGGTTTTTTCGGAAAAATCGGCGACCTGGCCGCACATTTGGCCCTGCCCATCTTCATCTACACCTTCGGCTCCCTGGCGGGGCTGTCCCGTTTCATGCGCACAAGCATGCTGGAAGTGCTGCGCCAGGACTACATCATGACTGCCCGGGCCAAAGGGCTGCCCACACGCGCCGTGATCTTTCGCCATGCCCTGCGCAATGCGCTCATGCCCGTCATCACCATCCTGGGCCTGTCCGTTCCCGGACTCATCGGGGGGAGCGTTATCATTGAGTCCATCTTTGCCCTGCCAGGACTGGGACAGCTCTTCTACCAAGCGGTCATGGCCCGAGATTACCCCCTGATCATGGGATCGCTGGTTCTGGGCGCGGTGCTGACCCTGGCTGGCAACCTGTTGGCGGACGTAGGCTATGGTCTGGCCGATCCACGCGCACGCCGTGTGGGAGGCGAATCATGAGCCGCGAACTGCGCCGCCGAAGCTTTCTCTCCCGCAACAGCCTGCTTCTGACCGGGCTTGTGCTCGTGGGGCTGATTTCCCTGGCCGCGATGCTGGCCCCCTGGTTGGCCCCCTATCCGCCCGATGCCATCAACGTGGAAGCCCTGCTATTGCCGCCCTGTCCCGACCACTGGCTCGGTACGGACGCCCTGGGCCGGGACGTGCTTTCCCGAATGCTGTATGGCGGTCGGGTCTCGCTCTGGGTAGGGTTCGTGGCGGTCGGTCTTTCCACGGCCATCGGCCTGGTGCTGGGGCTGGCCGCCGGATACTTCGGTAAAATCACGGACGAGGCCATCATGCGGCTGGTGGACGTAATGCTCTGCTTCCCCAGCTTTTTCCTGATTCTGGCGGTCATCGCGTTTTTGCAACCCAGCCTGCTGAACATCATGATCGTGATCGGCCTGACATCCTGGATGGGCGTGGCCCGATTGGTGCGGGCCGAAACCCTCACGCTGCGGAACCGGGACTTTGTTCTAGCGGCCCGAGTCGCCGGTGCCGGACCACTGCGGATCATCTTTCTGCACATTCTGCCCAATGCCCTGGCACCGGTGCTCGTATCCGCCACTCTGGGCGTGGCCGGGGCCATCCTGGTGGAATCGTCCCTTTCCTTCCTGGGCCTGGGCGTACAACCTCCGGATCCTTCCTGGGGCAACATGCTTACCGAAGGCAAGGAAGTGCTCGGCGTGGCCCCCTGGCTTTCCATTTTCCCGGGACTGGCCATCCTATTCACCGTGCTGGGCTACAACCTGCTGGGCGAAGGCCTGCGCGACCTGCTGGATCCCCGGTTGCGGCAATAGCCTTTTTTCCATCCGACCTGTCCTTTCCTCACGGCGTGTGCTGTTGTGGCTTTTCTCTGGATCATTTGCTTGACATTCAAAATATCTATTTTTAGAAAATCTTTGATGTCAAACAAAATGACGGAGTCTTCATGACACACGAACACATCTTCCTTGTGGCGCTACAATCCTCGCTCATGCTGGGCCTGGTTCACGGCATCAATCCTTGCGGTCACTCCTGGCTGGCTCTGGCACCCTTTGTCTCCGGCGAACGAGACGGACGCCGCGTGCTCAAATTGACGCTGGCCTTTGTGGGCGGCACGGCTCTGGCCTGCCTGGTTATTGGCTTGACCCTGGGCGCAGTGTCCACTCTGTTTCCGCCCGCGTTTGCCGGTTGGATGGACCGTCTCGCCGCGGGCATCATCGTGGCCTTGGGGTTGGTTCTGCTGATCCGGCCGCACCTGCTGCACAGCCATGGCCACGAAGAGGCGCACCATCACGACCACCACCACACGCACCATCACGAGCATGCCCATCAGCACGACCATGGGCCGCACCATGCCGACCGGCTGCACAAGGCCGCGGCACCGGGGTTGTTCGCCTTCGGTTTTCTGAATATGATCGTTCCCTGTCCTACCGTGGCCATCATGTATTCCTACGCCATCAACTCAGGCAGCGTGTGGAAGAGCACGGCTGTATTCGGGGCGTACGCGGCAACAACGGCCCTGGCCGTTGGCGCGGTAATCTGGGGACTTTTTCGGGCTGTTTCCTGGGCCGGACGGCTCAACAATCCGCACATTGAAGAATGGATTTTGCGGGGAATCGGCCTGATGACCATGGCGTTTGGTCTCTATTCCCTGTACGTGGAGCTGTAGCCGAACAGCACTTCAGCCAACGCCGACCGCTTCGGCCAATCTGGCCGAACAGGAGAAGACATGTCGCCGGAACAAAAAAACGATCTGGCCCAGCTGATCGTGGAATTCTATGAAAAGCTCTCGTCCTGGGAGCACGGTGTGGTCCGCGGCACGGGACTGACGCCCACCCAGATGCATGTCATTGAAATCCTGGGCGCAAATAACGCCCTGCGCATGAAGGAACTGGCCCAACGCATGGGCGTGACCACGGGCAGCCTCACCGTGGTGGCGGACAAGCTGGAGCAGCGCGGCCTGTTGCGACGCCGCCCCAACGACACGGACCGCCGCTCCATTTTGGTGGAGCTTACGGAAAACGGAAAGCAGCGTTTTGCCGAGCATGACAAGCTGCACATGGACCTGACCCGGGACATCGTGGCCGACCTCTCATCCGAAGAATCGGCCCTGTTTGCGGAATGCCTGCGCAAGATCAACCGCAACTTCTGATCATCCGCAGGAGCACGGCCCACCCGAGGAAGGGGCGAACGCTTCCAGCCCCTGCGGAGGATCGCACGGCCCACCCCGGCGCACAACGTCTTCCACAAACATCATAAACCAAAAGGCCAGGCGCTCCACGCTGGCGGAAAGGCGGTGACCGTCCGGCACCAGATGCAGGGAGCAACGCAAGATTTCCGCCAGCCGCAGCGCGTTGGCGGCAGGCACAACCTCATCCCGCCAGCCGTGCACGATTTCTACGGGACACGGCACGTCCGCAAACTCCTGGCGCACATACCCGGGCAAATACACGGCCGGAGCCAGCGCAAACACTCCCAAAGGCCGCACCTGCATGGCCGCGCACAAGCTCACATACCCGCCCATGCTCGACCCGGCCAGCACCAATGGCCCGGGTACCTTGCCGCACCGCTCCAGAAGCCGGTCCACCCGTCGTTCGGGAGCATCCGGCATGTCATTGAGATCCTGGTAATCCACAAAGTCGAATTCCACTTCCAACTGACGGCACATCTCGGCCATGCGTCGGCTCTTGGCACCCCACGGGCTTGCATCCTTGCCATGGGACCAGATCACGGTAGCGCTCATGCGCGGCACTCCTTGGAAAGGCCCGATCCAACCGGCGCTTGCTGCATTGCAGCCCACCGCATGGAAACAGCCTGTTGTTCATGAATGGTCAACGCCCCACCCCGCACAGCGGGAAAGGTTGCCGGATTCCCGGCAGCCGGACCAGAATGACAAAGTTCCCTGCATTGGACAATGCCTGCCTGCGCACCACGACAAAAACGGCCCGCAGAACAAACTGCGGGCCGCATTATACCGTATCCATTGACAAGATCGGACTCAATACCGCCCGAATTCATCATCCTCCAACCGAATTTCCGCGCCCGGATGTATGGTGCCGTTCCAGTCGCCTTCGGCCTCGGCGCGTTTGGTTTCCGGCCGTGATCCGTTGCCGGATGAAGAACCGTTGCCCCCGGGACGCCGACCCCAGGCATCTGTTTCCAGTCGATCTTCCGGTTGCCCGTTTCCATTGCCACGCTCTGGTCTCGCGCTTCGGGGACCATTGGAACCAGCAGCATCACCCCGCGGCAACGACGCCTGTTGATCACGGCGCACTGTATAGCGCGGTGCATCCCCTCCGCGCCGCATACCCTGCTGCGCGTGGTCAGCGGCTCCCTCTCGCAGATGGAACTTGGACAAGATGGAACGCAGGGTCCGCGCCTGTCCGGAGAGTTGTTGCGCTGCGGACGAGGTTTCCTCGGCACTGGCGGTGTTGCGCTGGGTCACGGTGTCGATCTGCTGCAATCCCTGGGTCACTTCCATGAGCGCCTGGGACTGCTCCGACGAAGCCGTGGCAATGGCGTCCACCAACGTGGCCACCTCGCCCACCTCCGCTACCACGGCCTGCAGACTCGCGGCCGTATCCGAAACCAATGCATTGGTTCGGCCCACTTTTTCGGAGGATTCTTCGATAAGTTGCGCGGTTTCCTGAGCGGCTTTGGCACTGCGCGAGGCCAGATTGCGCACTTCCTCGGCCACCACGGCAAATCCCTTGCCGTGCTTTCCGGCCCGGGCCGCTTCCACGGCTGCGTTGAGCGCCAGCAAATTGGTCTGAAAGGCAATTTCGTCAATAACCTTGATGATCTTTGCAATGGCCTCGGACGAATCATTCACTTCCCGCATGGCCACGACCATGCGTTGCAGATCCTCATTGCCCTGCTCGGCCCGCTTGCGCACGGCCGCGGCATTTCTGTTGGCATGTCCGGCGTTTTCCGCATTTTTCTTGGTCTGAGAGGAAACCTGGGTCAACGAACTGGTCATCTGCTCCAGGGAAGCGGCCTGTTCCGTGGCCCCCTGGGAAAGGCTGTCGCTGGCTTCGGAGACCTGTCCGGCACCGGAGTCCACTTCCATGGCGCAACGCATGACCATGCCCAGCGCCCGGTTCAGATTATCGGACATCTGCCGCAAGGCATTGCCCAGCACGTCATTTTCCGAACTGACGTCCACTTCGCGGCTCAGGTCGTTGCCCGCAATGGCCTGGGCCAGCCGAGCCTTGTCCGCCAAACCGTCGGCCATCTGGTTCAAGGAATCGGAGAGCTGTCCCACCTCGTCAAACGATGCGACATCCAGTCGATCGGAGAGGTCGCCGTGCCGCACCTTGTCCGCCAGGGCGGAGGCCCGGCGGATGGGAGCGGTCAGGGCGCGGGCCAGGAACCAGATCAAGGCGCAGAGCAACACCACGACAACGGCAGTGATGATCAGCCCGTTTTGCAGCATGGTTGTGGAACCGGCCAGGACAACGCTCATGGGTACATCCACGCCGAATCCCCAGTATTGCCCATGTCCCGTCACATCGATGGGTACAAAAATCCGCAGGATTTCTGTTCCGTCCTGGTCAATGCGGAATTCGGCCTCGCGGCCCTCGCGCAAGGATTGCTTCAGGGAGACGGCCAGATCCGATCCAAAAGCCTCCTCCAGGGGTTTGCCCATCATGACTTCGTCCGGGTGGCCCACAAATGTTCCGGAGTTGGAAACGATATACGCACGGCCCGTACCGAACGGGGTAATGGCCTGCGCCATTTCCATAAACTGGGTCACATTGTAGTCAATGCCTACGGACCCGCGGAACCGGCCGTTCACGATCACGGGGATGGCGGAGTCGATACCCAGAATGGTCTGGCCCCCGGATTCAAAGGTATAAGGCTCCGTGAGATACCCTTTGCCCGTGTCGCGCGGCACGGTATACCACTTGAAGCCTTCCGGCGTCCGGCACGGATGCGATTCAAAGGAACCGCCGTCACGATAATAGTAGGGCATATACCGCCCGGTCGCTTCATATTCCGGGGTCGCGTTGGCCCATTGGGCATCCTGCCCGTCAAAGCCATTGGGCGAAAACGCCACCCATATCCCTAGAAAATCGGGATTCTTTTTTAAGACCCCGATCAGCATGGCCCGGAATTGATCACGGGTTACGCCGCTATTCTCCTCCAGCGCCCCCCGATAGCATCCGGCCACGGCCCGGGCCTGCTCCATGATGGGGTTGATGAAATCCAGCACTTCTTCTGCATGCCGATTTGCGGTTTGCCGTGCCATTTTTTGAGCTTCTGCTTCAGCAGCATCGCCCATCCAGGAGGCCAGCATAAAGGTGGTTCCGACCATGGCAAGGGCCACAACGACACCTATTGGTATCAGTATCTTATCGCGGATAGACAGCTTCTTGAACATCGTATATCTCCCTGCTCCTTTGCTGTGCTGTCTCCTACCACGACTTCATGCGTCATGCCAATCATTTTAGTATGTGGTATGTCGTTTTGTGTTTTGCTATTTTTTCGGTCCGTTTGAACACAATTTATCTCACACCCCACCCGCAGCCCGAAACCTTTTCCCACCCACAAAAAAACGGCCCGCTGTTTTTACAGCGGGCCGCGTCATAGCGTCACCGAGGGAAACCGAACCGATCAATACCTCCCGAACTCGTCGTCATCCAAGCGGATTTCGATCTCGGGATCCACTTTTCCGCTCCAGGCATCCTGGGGCGCGCCCGTGCCGCTGTTTCCTCCAGAACCGGCACCAGGGCGGGGCGGTTCCGATTGCGGGGTCTGCCCCCAGGCGTCCTTGGTGGATGCGCTGGATTGCCGGGCCGCTTGCTGATCCGCGGAAGCCGACCGAGACGGCCCACGGCTGCTGCTGCGCGAGGGATCAGAGGGCTGTCCGTTTCCGCGCGGCAAGGACGGCGTCGGGTCACGCCGTACCGTGTAGCGCGACGTGGCGGCCTGTTCCCGGGTGGCCGAAGTGGAAGACTTGCCCGTTCCCTTCCGCAACCGGAACTTGGCAAGGATGGATCGAAGCGTATGCGCCAAATTGGAAAGCTGCTGAGCCGCAGAAGACGTTTCCTCAGCACTGGCGGTGTTGCGCTGCGTCACGGTGTCGATCTGCTGCAACCCCTGGGTCACTTCCATGAGCGCCTGGGACTGCTCCGACGATGCCGTGGCAATGGCGTCCACCAACGTGGCCACCTCGCCCACCTCCGCCACCACCGCCTGGAGGCTTTCCGCGGTTTCGGACACCAGCTCGTTGGTACGTCCTACTTTTTGCGACGATTCCTCAATAAGCTGGGCGGTCTCCTGAGCGGCCCTGGCACTGCGCGACGCAAGATTGCGCACTTCCTCGGCAACCACGGCGAAACCCTTGCCGTGCTTTCCGGCCCGGGCCGCCTCCACAGCCGCGTTCAGGGCCAGCAAGTTGGTCTGGAAAGCGATTTCATCAATGACTTTGATGATCTTGGCGATGGCTTCGGATGAATCGTTTACCTCCCGCATGGCCACGACCATGCGTTGCAAATCCTCGTTGCCCTGCTCGGCGCGCTGGCGCACGGCCGCGGCATTCTGGTTGGCGTGGCTGGCGTTTTCCGCGTTCTCCTTGGTCTGGGAGGAAACCTGGGTCAGGGAACTGGTCATTTCCTCAAGGGAAGCGGCCTGCTCCGTGGCCCCCTGCGAAAGGTTGTCACTGGCCTCGGACACCTGCTTGGCTCCGGAATCCACCTCCATGGCGCAACGCATCACATCGGCCAGCGCCATGTTCAGGTTGCCGGACATCTTGCGCAGGGCATGGCCCAACACATCCTTTTCCGAAGCCACATCCACGTTCCGGCTCAAATCGTTCTCAGCAATGGCCTGGGCAAGATTTGCCTTCTCCCCAAGGCCGTCGGCCATTTGGTTCAACGAATCCGCAAGTTGCCCCACTTCATCCTGCGAGGAAACCTCCAGACGGTCCGAGAGATCGCCCTGCCGCACCTTGTCGGCCAGGAGCGAAGCCCGGCGAATGGGATTCGCGATGGAGCGGGCCAAGAACCAGATCAGCACACAAAGCAGCACCACGACCGCCACACTGATAATCAGCCCCCGCTGCAGCATGGCCCGGGCATCGGCCAGCACCACCTGCATGGGGATATCCACGCCAAGCCCCCAGTACAGGCCGTTTCCGGTCACATCCAGCGGAACGAATATCCGGTAGATTTCGCCATCGTCTCCCTGCAGCGTAAAATGAATCTCCTCTCCGGCCTCCAGCGCCCGCCGGACCTCCCCTGCCAGC
The DNA here is from genome assembly GCF_900167125.1 of Paucidesulfovibrio gracilis DSM 16080. Lineage (NCBI taxonomy): Bacteria > Pseudomonadati > Thermodesulfobacteriota > Desulfovibrionia > Desulfovibrionales > Desulfovibrionaceae > Paucidesulfovibrio > Paucidesulfovibrio gracilis. Next base: position 73,827 of record NZ_FUYC01000002.1, on the reverse strand, counting down.
TCCGGGCCAAAGCCTTCCTGCATGGGCTTGTTCATCATATCTTGATCCGGATGCCCTACAAAAGCGCCGTCATGCGCCACGATGTAGGCTCTTCCCGAACCGAACGGCGTGATGGAACGGGCCATTTCCATGAATTGGGTCGCGTTGTAGTCGATGCCCACGGCGCCACGAAACTCGCCGTTGACCAAAATAGGAATGGCGGAATCAATGCCCAGGACCATTTTCCCCCCGGCTTCGAAGGCATACGGTCTGGTAAGATGGTCCTTTCGGGTATCCCGGGGAACCGTGTACCAGCCGCCCTCCTCCGGCGTACTGCAATACTGGGCGCCTATTTCGGAACCATCGCGGAAATAATAGGGCATGTACCGCCCGTTTTCGTCCTGCACCTCACCAACCCCGGCCCATTCGGCATCCTCGCCGTCAAAGGCATTCGGTTCAAAAGCCACCCATACGCCGAGAAACGTAGGCTCCGCAGCCACCATGCCCCGGATCATGGCGTTGAACTGATCGCGGGTCAGCCCAACATCATCGCTGAGCGCGCCCTCGGTAAAGGCGGCCAGCCCCCGGGCCTGTTCCATAATGGGACTGATGAAATCCAACACTTCCATGGCGTGCCGTTCCGCGGTCTGACGCGCCAGCTCCCGAGCCTCGCTCTCGGCCGCGTCCCCCATCCACGAAGCCAGCAACGAACTGGTCCCGAACATGGCCAGGGCCACCAAGGAACATGTCGACAGCAGTATCTTGTTTCGAATGCTTAATTTCTTGAACATTCCTATCCCCTCGTGTGCTTTTATTTCCTTCTTTTACCAAGAATTCGCCAGTACTGCCACCTGAAAGGCTCCATTTTGCGCGCCTTTTGCATCAGAGCTGGAAGCGGCGGCTTGGCAGAACCCGGCTCTTGGGATACAACCATGCAATCAACCACCCCGGAGAAGCCCGAGCATGCTGGAACTTTTGCGAATACACGACCTCGCCCTCATCGAGGACGCCGAACTGGAATTCTCGGCGGGACTGACCGTGCTCACCGGCGAGACCGGCGCGGGCAAATCCTTCATTCTCCGCGCCCTGGATTTCCTCACCGGAGAACGCATGCGGCGCGACATGATCCGCCCGGGCAAGGAAAAGGCCGTGGTGGAAGCCCTCTTTGTCCAGCCGGACGGCGACCTGCTCATCCGCCGCGAACTTTCCGCGGAAACCGGACGCAGCCGTATCTACATCAACGACCGGCTCAGCTCTCAGGAAGCCATTCGGGAGCTGCGCCCGAGCCTCATCGTCCACACCAGCCAGCACGGACAGCAAAAGCTGCTCTCCCCGGCCTTTCAAATGCGGGTAGTGGACGAATTTCTGCCCGATCCAGCCCTGCTCACCCAGCGCCATGCCGCCATGGAAGAATTGGAAGGCCTCATCACGCAGCGCAAGGAGCTGGAAGAACGCGCCCAGGGGTTGGTCAACCAACGGGAACTGCTGGAATTTCAACGCGAGGAAATAGAAAAGGTCGATCCGCAACCCGGAGAAGAAGAGGAACTGGAAGCGCTCAAACAGCGGCTCAAGGATCAGGAGCTGGCCACGCAATCCCTGGGCAATGCACTGGACCTGCTGCACGGCGACATTTCCCTGGCGGATCGTCTCTCCGCGCTTTCCCGCCAGATGGACGAAATCGCCCGTATGTATCCGGATTTTGCCGAAGACCGCGACGCCGTGGACACCTTTCGACACCAGCTCGACGACCTGGACGCCCGCTTACGGCGCAACCCTGCCGGGGAGGAGGAGGAAGGCGACCTGGATGCGGTGGAGGCCCGGCTCTTTGAATTTTCCCGCCTGTGCCGCAAACTGAACCGTTCCATGAACGAAATCCTGCGGCTGAAGGATGAAATAGCCGAGAACCTGTCCTTTCTGGATGCCTGCGAGCTGGACCGCAAACGGCTGGCCAAGCAGGAACAGGAAGCTGCCGGCCGGCTCGGCGAAATTTTGCAGCAACTCAACGCAGCACGTCAAAAAGCGGCCCAAGAGTTCTGCCGCCGCGTGGAGCAGGAGCTGCATGGTCTCGGCTTTTCCGAACATGCCCGGGTGGACATGCACTTCGAAGCCCACGAACCCTATCCCGGTCTGGAAGAACTCCGCGGGCGGCTGCTCTGGATCCCCAACCCCGGACAGGCTCCCCAACCCCTGGACCGCATCGCCTCGGGTGGCGAACTTTCCCGCTTTCTGCTCGCTTTGGTGAGCATCCGCACGGATCGAAGCGAATCCCTGCCGTCCCTGCTCTTCGACGAGGTGGACGCGGGCGTGGGCGGACTGACCCTGAACAGCCTGGGAGACAAGCTCCAGGCTCTGGCCAGGCGTCAGCAGGTGCTGCTCATCACCCACTGGCCCCAACTCGCGGCCCTGGCCAAGCGGCACTTCCTCATCGCCAAGGAGGTGCAGGACGGGCAGACCTTCACACGGTGCCGCCGCCTGGATGCCGACGGGGTCCGCCGCGAACTTTCGCGCATGGCGGGCGGAGGCGACAAGGGACAGGCCTTGGCGGGCCGGCTCATCTGATCCCAGGAGCATGTCCGTGCCGGACGCAATCGACCGGAAAAACAGTGCCGGACACTGGTCAACACCCGTGACGCACTGAAGACGCAATCCCTTCCGGACAATACCTCGCCGCGTGACGGAGGGGCTTGCTCGGTTCCATGCAGCGACCCGGCTGACCTTCTTGCGGCTGCCTGGCAAAGAGGCTCGATTTTTGTTCCACTTTGTGGGACAACACCACCCGGTCGGGGCGTGCCGACGTTCACCGAGTTCCTCGCCGGTCCCCGTCCAAGGCTTTCCAAGGGCTGTTCCCCTTTCACCCGCACCAGGAGGCTCTCCCATGCACCTGACCCTCAAATTCGACACGGACGAAATGGACTGGAATCAGGTTGCGGCCATTTACGAGGCCGCAGGCTTTACCGGACGCGATGCCGCATCCCTGCAATCCGCATTCACCAGCTCGGACGCGGTCTGCTTCGCCTTTGACACGAACCGGCTCATCGGCATGGGCCGCGTGGACGCTTCCGACAACGGTCCGGCCCTGCACGACCTCTGTATCGTGGAATCCTACAAGGGCTTCGGCCTCGGCCACACCATGCACGACTACCTGGCCCGCAACGTGGAAGGCACCCTGCCCATCCGGTACCGCAACGATGCGGAGCTGGAATTCTACAAAGCCATGGAACTCGACGAACTGTTGGGGTAACGTCGTGGATGCTTCCTTGTTTTTTTCGCTGGTCATCAAAATCTTCTTTTTGCTGACCCCCTTTTTCGGTCTTTCCGCCTTCATGGCCATGACCAAAGGCGAAGAGCCGTCCACACGCCGCAATACAGCCCTGCGCACCACGGCCTCGGTCACGGTGGTGGGGCTGGTGATCTTTTTCTTCGGCCCGGCCATCTTCAAGACCCTGGGCATTACCCTGGACGCATTCCGCATCGGCGCGGGCGCCTTGCTCTTTCTCTCGGCCGTATCCCTGGTCAAAGGTAAAGCCGCCCCGGAAAAGCCGGAACCCGGTGACGACATCGCCGTGGTCCCCCTCGCCGTACCCATCATCGTGGGACCGGCCACCATCGGTACGCTGATGATCCTGGGATCGGAGCTGGCCGGACCCCGCCTCTACACCGGAGTGGCGGCTCTGATCACGGCTTCCGTGGGGATGGGCTTGCTGCTTTTGGCCTCACGCCACCTGGAACGCCTGCTCGGGTCCATGGGTCTGGCCATCCTGATGAAGCTCACGGGCTTGATTTTGGCGGCCCTGGCCGCCCAGCTCGTGTTCACGGGCATACGAAATTTTCTGGTCTGATAGAATCCATCCCCATTCCATGCACCTGCGGATTCACTCCAATACCAATGAGATCGACTGGCAGGAAGCCGCGAAGCTCATCACCGCGACCCTGGCCCCGCGAGACCCTGCCCCCTTGCGGCGGGCGTTTCAGGCCTCGCAGGTAACGGTCTTTGCCCTGGACGGTTCCAAACTGGCGGGCATGGGCCGGGCGCTGGACGACGGCGTGTTCCAGGCCGCGATCTACGATCTCTGTCTCCTGCCGGAATACCAGGGAAAAGGCCTGGGTACGAGCCTGCTCAACGCCCTGCTGGAACGAATTCAGGGACAGACCGTGCTGCTCTATGCGGTGCCGGGAAAGGAAGGATTTTACGAACGTTTCGGCTTCCGCGTCATGCAAACAGCCATGGCACGCTTCGCAGACCCGGTCCGCATGGAGCGCCTCGGCTACCTGCGTCCTTGATGCCCAACGCTGTCCGCCCCCGGCGGGAGTAGCTCATGGGCTAAAATAAGCAGGAGCCGGGAGGCGAATCTTTCCCTACAAGAATGATCCGTTCCCCGGCCCCTGGTTCAATTCGTCACCCGCTGCGGAACAACGCCGGAAGCTCCCCCGGCGCACGGTCCCGGCGACTTCAAACTTCTACTTCTGACGCCAGCCGCCGTCCTGAATCCAAGTGCCAGACGCGGCATACCCCTTCCAGATATCAGCATAAATGGCCTGCACCTTGCCCGCCTTGCCCGGGGTCTGAGCTGCCTTGGCCTTTTCCTGATACAGCTGCTGCTTCAGGCTGCGGTCCTGGGAGATAAGCCGGTTGATGGACCCAATCTGTTGCATGTTCAGGCCGCTCTTGTCGCGCAGGGTGGCGAACCCGTTTTGATCCAGCCCCACGTTGCCCGAGGCGTAAAACGGCTTAAGCTGCTTGTAGACTTGGCCGAGCTGCTGCTCAATGCCGCGGGTCACGGAGTTGGAAAAGGACTGGTAATCCTGGGCATGGGCCACGGACGGCCCGAGCAGTTCCAGCCAGGACTGGCCGGGCGCGGATTCCTGCGATTCCTGCTCCTCCTGGCCTTCGATGCCGTACACCCGCTTGACCACCTTTTCCGCGTCACGTTTCAGTTCGGCCGCCGGAAAATAAATATTCACGGTCACACAGGCCGTGACCAGCAGCAGGATGAACACACCCTGAATTTGAAACAAACGTCGCATGGAATTCCTCCTCTTGGCTCCACAATACTCCACCGGCCACGGACCGGCCTTGCGCGTCACTGGGGAGCTGCTTGGGCCGAACCTTTGACCACCCGTTGCATCCGTTCCAGCATATCCGCGAAACTGATGAAATTCTCCGGGTTGCCATTGACCACGTTGATGCCGGTTAAGAACGGTTTTTTGATCAAATATTCCACGCCGCCCTCCCGGATCAGGCCGCGTACCTGGAATCTATCATTATTCAGAATGCATTGAAAGCCGATGCGCGCATAGGAAAACTCCTCAAAAAATGAGGCAAACAGCCCCACGCCCACGTCGCCGAGACCCGACCCCGTACCGATCACGGACAGGGAGTTCACGGCCTTGAGGCTCACACTTTTTTCAAAATCCCCTTCCCCGGAGGTCTGCGCCGTGAGCGTAAATTGGGCGGGCTGGCCAAAGGCGAACAGGAAATCCTGTAAATCCAGATCCAGCAACCCGGTGACCCGCCCAACGCCCAACGCGCCGGAAAGGGACTCCAGATCCATGCCACGCACCGAGACCTCGCCCCCGAACTGTCGCCGCGCCTCAAAAGGCCAATCCATGAACAGCCGATCCGCCCGAAGCCGCCCCTGAAAGAATGTTCCCCGGATCGCCCCGGGAATGCTGATCCGATGCCGGGTGGCCGTGATGCGTCCCAGGTCGCCTTCAAGCACGCCGCGAAGCGGCACCCCCTCCCGCGACCATTGGGCAAGATCAATGCCCCGGAACGATGCGTTCACGCCGAACTTGAAGGAGCGCGAAAGCGGTCGGTCCCATTGTAAATCCTCCAGCCGGATGCGGCCGCCAAACAGAGGGATGGCCACAGGATCCAGCCAATAGAGCCGGTTGGGAACCAATGCCAGACGAAACGCCAGATTCTCCCGCTCGGACCATGGCGTATGCAGATGGCCTACACGCAGCGCCCCGGTCTCCTCCGGGTCCAGTTCCGACACACCGGGCATGGACGCCTCACCTTTGAGCCGATACCGCACGGGCAGATCCAAATTCGCGCCGCGCACGTCCACTCCGCCCTCGGCGCTACGAAGGGACGCGTCCACAAGCCGCATTCGTCCCTCCAGATCGGCCCGGGTTCCGTCGGAATAGAGGGAAAGGGTCAAATGCCCCGTGCCGCCGAGTCCGGCATTCTCGCCCTGCCAGCGCGTCAGCCCCATGGGGGTGGACACGAACGAGGCAAACACCGGTCCCAGATTCAAATCCTCCACATCCAGCCCGGCCCGGCACCGCCATTCCGACAGCGGCCCGTGCGCCCAGAGGTCGCCCTCAGCTTCCACCGTACCATAGCCCTGCCAGTCCAATCGAGCCTGCAAGTCTTTAAACCGATCCGCCCCGATCTGGTTGGCATTGCCCGTAAAACGCAACGGATGCCCGGCAAGATCCAGGTACGTGGGACCAAAAAGCAGCTCCCCCCCGTCCAGACGCAGGTCCGCGTTGACCCAACGCCGCAGCGTTTTCATGCTCAGCCGGGAGCGCAGCCGCAGCGAACCTTCCAGCCCCTGGGCCATATATTGCGCGTCCCCGGACATATAAGCCGCTTCGCGCCAGTGCAGACGCACATCTCCGGTAATGGTTTCAGCTCCCATCTCCACGGAAACGGACAACCCGGCACGCCCCTGCGCCGTGAGTCCGTCCAATCCGGCCAAGGTACCAAGCACCGGCCCGATCCGTTCCAAATCCATGCCCCCAGCCTGCAAGACAGTGCGTACCGTCCCGTCCGGCTCGATATGCGCCTCTCCGGCAAGGGTGGCACCAGGCAGGGATACCCGCAGATCATGGGCGTGCCAGCCCTGATCCGCACGCGGCGTGAGCCTGCCGCGCAGGGTAACCGCGCGCACCGGGAGCTTGCGTCCGGCCAGGACCAGCCCCTCGGCGCTTTCCAGACGCAACCGCCGGAAATGATATTCCTTGCCGGATACTCCTGCATCAAAAGATAGTTTGGGCGACACCAGCTCCACACCGCCCGGGTGCAGCCGTCCACGAACAGCCACCCGACCCGAAGCGTCCCACGCTCCGCTCGATCCGGGCAAAAGCTGCACCTCCGCATTCAGGCGCGGCACGCGCACCAAGGCATCGGCCACGGCCAGACGAACGGATTGCCGCACATCCAGCCCGAAATTCCATTGCCCCACCTGCCCCGCTTCCCTGTCCCGCTGCCCGGACGAAGCGGCTTCAGCCGGGGAAAACAACATCTCCAGCCGCATTCCCAATTGCAACGGCCCGGAAACCGCCACCTGTTCCAGACTTGCTGGGAACACGCGGGCCAAGCGTCGCACCAGGGCGTCCCCCTGCTCCGCAGCCAGGCTCAGATCCGTACGCAAGCCCTGCCTCGGATCCCAATCCAGCTCCCCGGTCAACCTCGCCCCATCCGGAGCCTCCAATTGCAATGCGCTCAACTCCAGCCGCCCTGATCCGGAATGCCAGACGCCGCTTCCACGCAAACGCAGATCGCCGAGATCCACCAGAGGCGCTTTGTCCGTCGTTTCCCCGGCCTCCTGCACGGGCATGGCCGCATTGTTCAAATAAAAATCAAACTCCTCCAGCAGCACACGCGATCCGTCCAGCCGCGCCAGTGCATTGCCCCGCAGAGAGCCTCGAATCCAGGGGGTCTCTATCTCCGTGGAGTCCAGCCGCAACGTGCCGCGCAAGGCCGTGCCGTCCCATTGCAGCGCGCCCACGGGCCGAAACCGCAACCAAGGCTCGCCGCGGGCATCACGCACGACCACCAGCGGTCCGGATGTCCCGGCCCATGCCCCCACAGGCGACCACACCAGCAGAACACACGCCAGAATCAGCGCTCCCCACAGGAGCAGCTCCCCTTGGTGCGCCCGGCACGCGTTGTAAAAGACTCCACGCATGGATGCAGCATACGCCAAGCCGCCATGCTTTCAAAGCCCCTGGCCATCGGCATTTTAATCCTTTCTCCCACCGGGGAGGCCGCACGCCCCCTTGCCGCGAAACCCGCCATGAGCTAACGTACCCCTTCGAAATAAGGAGAAGACATGTCCCAAACCACATCGAACGCGGCTCCGGTACTGACCGCCATACGCGAGCGACGCTCCATCCGACGGTTCACGGGTACCCCCGTATCCCGCGAGGACGTGCTTGCCGTGCTCGAAGCGGGCCGCTGGGCGCCCAGCGGATTGAACAACCAGCCCTGCCGTTTTCTGGTCATCGGCCCGGACGACCCCCGGCGCGAAGACCTGGCCGGGCAGACCAAATACGCACATGTAGTCCGCGAATGCGACGTCATGGTCGTGCTGCTCCTGCAAAAGGATCGGTTGTATAATGCACGCAAGGACCACCAGTCCGCCGGAGCCGCAGCACAGAATATGCTGCTGGCGGCCCACGCCCTGGGCCTGGGTGCGGTCTGGCTGGGAGAAATCATCAACCAGGAAAAAGCCGTACTTCCCATCCTGGGACTCCAGCCCGAAACGTTCGAACTCCAGGCCATTATTGCCATGGGACACCCCGCCCAGACGGGCAGCTCCCAACGCGAACCTCTTTCCGACTTCGTATTGGAGGACTTCACCTCATGAACGTAATCACGCTGGTGCTCGGACCTCTTGGCACCAACACGTACCTCTGCAGCCACAACGGCGAGGCCGTGGTCATTGATCCGGGCGGTGATCCCGCGCCCATCCTGGACAAACTGCGAAAAAAAAACCTCACCCTCACCCACATCCTGGTGACACACCTGCACTTCGACCACATCTACGGTTGCAAGGCGCTGGCCGAGGCAACGGGCGCGCCCGTGCTGGCTCCGCAAGCGGATGAACACCTGCTGCAAACCGAAGTGGGACAGGGCGGCATCATGGGACTCCCCAAAGTGGAGCTTTTTGATTTCCAGGCGCTGGAACCAGGACGACACACCTTTTTGGGGCAGGAATGCCAGGCACTGCACACCCCCGGACACACTCCGGGCAGCCTGACCTTTTATTTCCCGGATGCCGGACTCGCCTTCGTGGGCGACCTGATCTTCCGGCGCGCCGTGGGCCGTACCGATTTTCCGGGCGGCAACGCCGATACCCTGGCCCAATCCGTGCGCGAGAACATCTTCACCCTGCCCGACGCCACGATCCTCTATCCGGGGCATATGGAGCAGACCACGGTGGGCGAGGAAGAAAACCACAACCCCTTTTTCACGGGACTGTAGACAGGATATCCGACCATGGACGTGAAGCACCGACTCGACCTGCGTGGCAAATGTTGAGGCGTGGGACTGGAGATAGGTTGGTATCTCCGCTTCACCCGGGATGGCGCCATTGAGGCGCGCATCGACGAGGCCCAGCTCGGCCAGATCGACAACGCCCTGCACATCCTGCCGGAATGGACGTATGAACGATTTCCCGAAAGCGACCACCTGCGGATCCTCCTGACCCGCAAGGCGACCTGAATTTCATCAGCAAGGAGCAGCGTTTTCATGAGCAACCCCATCGTCTTTCAATGTAGTCACCGGGCACAGGGCAACAGCAACAACGCCATGAACCTTTTTCTCGAAGGCGTGCGCGAGGCCGGCGGTGAAGCCGACACCGTGTTACTGCGTAAAGTGGAAATCAAGCCTTGCCGGGCCTGCCGCGTCTGCGAAAAAGACCCGGCCAGCCCCTGCGCGCTGCAAGGCAAGGACTATGCCCTGGACCTCTTCGAAAACATGCTGAACGCGCCCTTCGTGTTCTTTGCCGCGCCCATCTACTTCTATCACCTTCCCTCGCGGCTCAAGACCTTCATCGACCGCAGCCAATGGGTCTACGCCCGCAAGATGAAAAATGACCCCGAAGTGGCGGAGCGCCCGGTACGACCCGCCTACATGACCTTGTTCGCGGGACGCTCCGAAGGTGACAAGCTCTTTGAGGGGGCGCGCCTGACCATGAAATACTTCCTGCAAAGCTTCAATCTGGAGCTTCAGGATCCCATGGAATTCCGAGGCTTTGAAAAAATCGCGGACATGGAACGCCACCCCGAGGCCGCGGAACGCATCCGCGCCCTGGGCAAGCAAGCCTGGCAGACCCACGCCGGATAGTCCGGCATGCACCTCCCCGGCAAGCCGCCTGCCGCACCACAGGGGACTGCCCTGCCGGGACTGCGTTCCGGCTTTTCCCTTTGGCGCGCCATGGGGCAATGGACCGGCCTTGCGCAGGTCCGTTGCCCTGTGTGCGGCCGCCCAACCGACTCGGTGTCGGCCCTTGGTCTCTGCCCGGACTGCAACGCGGCCCTGGCTCCCCGTAGCGCGGGCCATTGCCCGCAATGCGGCGTTTTTTTCAGTTCTGAGCACGATACCCCCATGCTCTGCGGCTCCTGCCGCGCCGATCCGCCCCCCTGGAACCGCTTTCTCCTGCATGGACGATACCAAGGCCCACTGCGGGATTTGATCGTTAATTTCAAATTTCACGGCGGCATCCAGACATCGAATTTGCTCGGTCGGCTGGCGGCATCGGCCTGGCAACGCGCTTTTGCAGGTTTCCTGCCCTACGCTCCCGAACTGCTGCTCCCGGAACTAGTGGTCCCCGTCCCCCTGCATCCGCGCCGACTGCGTGGTCGCGGCTTCAACCAAAGCCGCATCCTGGCCCGGCCCATTGCCCGCATCTGCAAGGTTCCTCTGGCGGATTCGGCCCTGCAGCGCATTCGAAACACGCCCCCCCAATCCACGCTCAAAGCCACGGAACGCCGCACCAACCTGCGCCACGCCTTTACCGCTTCTCCCCTGGTGCAGGGCCGCCGCATCCTGCTGGTGGACGATGTCTGCACCACCGGTGCGACACTGCGGGAATGCGCCCGCTCCCTGCAGGACGCCGGAGCCGACCGCGTGGATGTGCTGGTCGTGGCCCGGGCCTGAAGCTCGTCGTACGTCCCCACAGCGCCGCAGAAAAACACTTGCCTTTCCCCCCAAGGAAAGATATGGACACTGGTTCGACGCAGCGCCCGGGCACCGTTATGAAAACAAAAATCCTCTGATCAACCCGGAGCCATAAGCTGCATATCGTCAGAATCATAGCTGGACGAAGCATATGCCGATATTTCGGCACGGCTTCGCAAACCCGGGCGGCATCCCCGCACAAAACCGATTCCCAGGGTCGCGCATACCTCGCGCACCGGGAAAAAGGTCACGTTCAAGGCTTGACTTTTATCGGTTCTTGCGGATAGGTTGCCCTCCTTGTGAGACGGAGGTATCATTAGTATGTTTGCAATCATCGAGACCGGCGGAAAACAGTTCCGCGTGGAAGAAGGCCTCGAACTGGACGTGGAGCTGCTCAAGGCGGAAGCCGGTTCCACTGTTTCCATCGATAAGGTATTGCTGGTGGGCAACGGCGACGCCACCCAAATCGGCGCTCCCTATGTGGACGGCGCCAAGGTGGATTGCGAAGTCGTCAAGCACGGCCGCGGTAAGAAAGTCGTGGTCTTCCACAAGCTCCCCAAAAAGGACGCCCGCAAAAAGCAGGGCCACCGTCAGGACTTCACGCGCCTGAAGGTCAAAAGCATCACGGCCTAGTGCCGCAAGGAGAACGTCATGGCTCATAAAAAAGCAGGCGGCAGCTCCAGGAACGGTCGCGACTCCCAAGGCCAGCGGCGGGGCGTAAAGCGCTTCGGCGGCCAGGAAGTGCTCGCGGGCAACATCCTCGTGCGCCAGCTCGGTACCAAGATTCATCCCGGTGAAAATGTCGGCATGGGCAGGGACTACACCCTGTTTGCCCTTACGGATGGTACGGTCAAGTACGAAAAGTACGTCCGCAACCGCCGGACCAAGACCCGGGTCCACATCGTCGCCTCCGAAGCCTAGCCGGAGTCGAAAACCTTGAAGCAGCACGGCTGACCACCGCATCTCGCGATGAACTAGTCGTCACAAGATACGTGTTTTCAGGGCAGGAGCTTCTCCTGCCCTTTTTTTTGGTGTACGTTCGACGCGTCGGAGCACCAAGCCACCATCATCTCGGCACACACGCCGGAGGATATGCCATGCGATTCGTGGACGAAGCCATCATCACCGCCCGCTCGGGAAAAGGCGGCAACGGTTGCGCCTCTTTCCGGCGCGAGCGTTTCATTCCCAAGGGCGGACCCGACGGCGGGGACGGCGGACGCGGCGGAGACGTTATTTTCCGCGCCAGCACCAAACTCGTGACCCTGTATGACTTCCGGCTCAAGCGGCACTACGAGGCCAAAAACGGCCAGCCCGGCATGGGCAGCGACAAATACGGCCGCGCCGCCGATCCTCTGGTGCTGGAACTGCCCGTGGGCACCCTCGTGTTCGAGGTGACCGAAGACGAGCAGGGCGCTCCCTGTGAACGCCTTCTGGCCGACCTGGTGGAGGACGGTCAGGAAGTGATCATCTGCAAAGGCGGAGACGGCGGACGCGGAAACATCCATTTCAAATCCCCCACCAATCGCGCTCCCCGACGCTGCGAGGAAGGCTGGCCCGGCGAGGATAAAAAACTCCGCCTGGAACTCAAAATGCTGGCGGACGTGGGCCTGCTCGGGCTGCCCAACGCAGGCAAATCCACGTTTATCTCCGCCGTGTCCGCGGCGCGGCCCAAAATAGCGGCCTATCCCTTCACCACCCTGGTCCCCAACCTGGGCGTGATTCAGGACGACGTAGGCCACCGCATGATCATTGCGGACATCCCCGGACTCATCGAAGGCGCGAGCCAAGGCCTGGGACTGGGACACACCTTCCTGAAACATGTGGAGCGGACCCGGTTCCTGGTTCACATCCTCAGTTGCGAGGATCTGGTGCACGACCAAGAAGCCGATCCCTTTGCCGGGTTCGGTCTGCTGGACGAAGAACTGGCCCGCTTCGACTCCCGTTTGGCGGAAAAAAAGCAAATCCGCGTCATCAACAAAATCGACTTGCTGGCCGAAGAGGCGCTGGACCGGTTGCAAGCACGCGCCCAAGAGTACGAACGGGAAACAGGGCAAACCATCCACCTGCTTTCCGCTCTGCGGGGGGACGGGCTGGAGGCGTTTGTGGACCTCTTGTGGCAACGGCTGCACGCCATGAACACCCAAGCCGAAGATGGTTCGACGCCCTGCCCCGAACCCCTGGACGCACAACAGGAAAACGAGTAGCCCAAAAGCCATGAATAGCGATCAACGCCGCGAATTGCTGGCCTCGGCCCGCCGGGTGGTCATCAAAGTGGGATCCGCCGTGCTGACCATGGAAGACGGACTGGATCTGAACATGCTCCGCCACCTGGCCCGGGAAATCAATGCCCTGCGCGAACGCGGGCTGGACGTATTGCTGGTCTCCTCCGGCGCCGTTGCCGCAGGTCGCCGCCGCATCCAGTTCATGCGCCCGGACGCGGCCCACCTTTCGGACCTTCCAGGACGACAGGCGGCCTCGGCCATCGGACAGGGGCGGCTCATGCACGAATACGACCGCGCCCTGGCCGAACTGGGCGTGGTGGCTGCACAGGTGCTGCTCACCCGTGAGGGACTGCGCATTCGCGAACGCTTCCTCAATGCCCGCAACACCCTGAACCGGCTTCTTGATTGGGGTGCGGTGCCGATCATCAATGAAAACGACACCGTGTCGGTCAAAGAACTGCAGTTTGGGGACAATGACACCCTGGCCAGCCTCGCCGTGGGGCTGGTGGAAGCCGACCTGTTCATCAACCTGACCTCGGCAGACGGCGTGTACGACAAAAACCCGGACCAACATCCCGAGGCCAAGCGGCTGGATGTCATTGAGGACATCGGCTCCCTGGACATTCCGGCCATGTGCGACGGCAAGACGGCTGTCGGCTCAGGCGGCATGTATTCCAAAATGCGTGCGGCCCGGCGCGTGGCCCAACTCGGCGCGCCCACCCTGATCCTGTCCGGACGCAAGGGCTTTTCTCTCGGGGCGGTGCTGGACGGCGCTCCCGGCGGCACCCTGGTATTGCCCTGCGAACAATGCGTTTCCAGTAAAAAATTCTGGTTGGCCTATCATGACCAACCCGCCGGAACCATCGTGGTGGACGACGGCGCGGCCCGTGCCCTGACGGAGTTGGGCAAAAGCCTGCTCCCGGCGGGCATCGTGGAGGTGCGCGGCGAATTCGGCCAGGGCGCCCTTACCGCCATTCGCTCCAAAACCGATCGCGTGCTGGGCGTGGGTATGTGCAATTACAGCTCGGAGCAATTGCAGAATATCAAAGGGCTGCGCAGTTCGGACATCCAAGAGCAATACGGCGAACACGCCTACGAAGAGGCCATCCACCGGGACAACATGCTCCTGGATCCGGCTATCTGAAGCCGCTAAACCGCCCGCCATTTGTTGATACAACAGTAACGGGCCGACAGCTCAGTACAGTAGAGGAACCCCATGGCATCCGGCTCAAAACGCGTCATCATTGCAGCCATGCTCGGTAACATGGCCATTGCCGCCACCAAGTTCACGGCTGCGGCCTTTACGGGCAGTTCCGCCATGCTTTCCGAAGGCGTCCACTCCACAGTGGACACGGGCAACCAGCTCCTCTTGCTGCACGGGCTGCGCCAGGCCGGACGTCCGGCCTGCTCCCGCTTTCCCTTTGGACGCGGCAAGGAAATCTACTTTTACAGCTTTGTGGTGGCCATCCTGATCTTCGGCCTCGGCGCAGGCATTTCTATTTATGAAGGCATCCTGCACCTGCGCCACCCGGAACCGGCCCACACCCCCTGGCTGAACTACGCAGTGCTCGCGGCTTCCCTGCTGTTTGAAGGTGCGGCCTGGAGCATGGCCCTACGAGAATTTCGACGTACCAAGGGAGAACGGGGCTGGTTCCGTGCCGTGTCCCGCAGCAAAAATCCCCCCTTGTTCGTGGTACTTTTTGAAGACACGGCCGCCATGCTCGGACTGTTGGCTGCCTTTGCAGGCGTCCTACTCAGCCAGGTCACGGGCGATCCCCGCTATGACGGCGCCGCCTCCATCGTCATTGGCCTGGTACTGGCCGGAACCGCCGCATGGCTCGCCTGGGAGACCCACGGTCTCCTGCTGGGCGAAAGCGCGCACCCGGAAGTGGAGGAGGCCATCCGCAACATGACCCTTGCCAAACCGGGTATTGAACAGATCAATGAACTGGCCACCCTGCACATGGGACCGGACTACATTTTGGTAACGCTTTCCGTGGACTTTGCGGACCATGTGCGCTCCAACGGCGTGGAGCAGGTCACCTCGGAACTGGACCGCGACATTAAAACCGCATTTCCACGGGTTCGCCGCGTTTTTATTGAGGCCCAAAGCCCCGATGCTCCTGTTTCATCTCTAGCACCCTCTTCCACGCCGGACCAGTAACCAATAGACGCAAAATAAGCCCTACAACACAAGATCGGGCGGATTCTCATGCCTTGATCGGGCTTTTTTCACGCCCAAAACCAACATATTCAGCGTGCAAACCTGCCGCCACCTCAACAATCCCGCTTCTTCCGCGTTGTTTCGGGAATCACGGGATATCGATATCTTTCCCAAATAATACGAAAATCAAATACGAAACGCATCCCGCAAACCGCCATCAACAGCTTTTCCCCGCGGCCAGCCCATTGCAGCAACATGCCAGGCACGCTTCCTGCTATCTTCGAATACAGAGGCCGGAAGCACGGTCCGCCCTTGTCGTTTGCACCGCCGGGGGGCGACCCCTTTCCTCCATTGGTCGGACCGTGCTTCCCTGAAAACAAACCGCAACAGCAAAGGAGAAGCAATATGCCTGGATTCGACGGAACCGGACCGCAAGGACAAGGTCCAATGACGGGCGGCGGCTTTGGTCGCTGCGGCGCAGGTGGCTATGGTAATGTCGGCATGGGACGCGGCATGGGACGCGGCATGGGCGGCGGCTGGCGCGGCCGCGGATTCGGCGGACGCTATGCCCAGGTGGGCAACGCAGGCTGGAACGCCCCCCTGTCCCCTGAAGACGAGCAGAACATCCTGCGGCAGCGTCTGGACATGCTGGAACGCGAGGCCGAGGTCATCCGCACCCGCCTGAACGAACAGGCCGACTGACCAAGGGGAGGCACCGTGACCAAAATCGGCATCATCCGCTGCGAAAAGAACGAACACGCCTGCCCGCTCACCAACTGCTTCAAGTGCCTGACCGGGACCAAACAAGGCTTTGCAGGGTACGAAGACTGCGAATTGGCAGGGGTCTTCACCTGCCGCTGCCCCGGGGACAACGTGGCCGAACTGGCCCGCATCCTCAAGGCCAAGGGAGCCGAAGCCATTCACTTCCCGACCTGCACCTTTGCGCACAAGCGCAAAGACGGTTGGGAACTGGGCGACGGCTTTTGTCCGGACATGCAGCGCCTCATGGAGCAAGCAGGCCAAAGCACGGGCCTGCCCTGCGTCAAGGGCACGGCGCATCTGCCCGAGGGCTACACCCCCGAGGCACTCTGACCCTCCCCGCCCGCCGCAGCCTCGCCCCATTCCAACGGCTGCGGCGCGGTTCGGGGAAAACTCCGCCCCGCCGTTCAACACGCTCACCACATCCCCCGTATCTCCGAACCTTCCGATATCACCGAATGTTCAACGACTCGTTAGACATCATCCGTTGCCTATGGTAGTTATTATGTCGCGATAAGCCTTACATTCGAAACAGGGGGGAGGGGGGACCATGAACTTTACCAACCCGTTGGATTTACGAAAATTCGTCGCACCGGAATTTATCACGGGAAAGGATTCGGCTACCCTCGCAGGCCGCTACGCCCGCAACCTCGGCGGCGAACGGGTACTCCTGGTCACGGATGCAGGGGTCATCGAATCCGGCTGGGCCGATGCTACGGCCGCTTCTTTGCGTGAGTACGGTCACAAGGTCACCCTCTTTTCGGACATCTCTCCCAATCCACGCGACACAGAGTGTATGCAAGGTGCCGACATTTATAGGCAAAATGACTGCAACGCCATTGTCGCCGTGGGCGGCGGCAGCCCCATGGACGCGGCCAAGGGGATCGGCATTGTGGTCACGAACGACCGCCACGTGCTTGAATTCGAAGGAGTGGACAATGTGCCGCGGCCCGGCCCGCCCCTGATCTGCCTGCCCACCACCTCGGGCAGTTCCGCGGACGTTTCCCAATTCGCCATCATTCTGGACTCCGTGCGCAAAGTCAAAATCGCCATTGTGAGCAAGGCCGTTGTGCCGGACGCCTCGCTGCTGGACCCACAGCTCACCAGCACCATGCCCCCGGACCTCACCGCCCACACCGGGCTGGACGCGCTCACCCATGCCATCGAAGCCTATGTGTCCAACGCTTCCTCGCCGATCACGGACATCTTCGCCCTGGAAGCGGTCCGCGCCATCCGCAGCTATCTTCCCCGGTGCATGGAGCACCCTGCAGACCTGGAAGCCCGGGCCGGAATGCAGCTCGGCAGCCTCTACGCCGGACTCGCGTTTTCCAACGCCATCCTCGGTGCCGTCCATGCCCTGGCGCACAGCCTGGGCGGGCTGATGGACCTGCCCCACGGCCAATGCAACGCCATTCTCCTAGAACACGTCATCGCCCATAACTTTTCGGCCGCACCGGAGCGCTATGCCCGAATCGGCGCAGCGCTAGGCGCTTCGCTCGATTCCGAGATGGGGCAGGACGAACAATGCGAAACCATCACCGAAACAATTCGCCAACTCAAACACCGCGTGGGCGTGGACCAAACCCTCTCCAGCCTGGGCGTTGCCAGGGACGACCTGCCCGGTCTGGCACGATTTGCCCTGGACGACCCCTGCATGGCCACCAACCCCAAATCTTTGACCGAACAAGAGGTCACGGAGATTTATGCGCAGGCGCTCTGACACGCCCCCGGACAGGAAGAGCCGAAAAAAATCCTCCTCCCTACGGGAAAAGCTCATCGGCCTGGGCGAAAGCTCGGTCCGCAAGAGCTACTATCCGGAACTTCAGGCACGTGTTCAGCAGCTGCAACGCTTTCGAGCCATTCTGGACCAAAGCAATGACGCAATTTTTCTCCTGGATCTTGCCGAAGGCTTCATCGTGGATTTCAACCGGATGGTTTGCGATCTGGCCGGGTGTGATGAAGACCACGTTCCGGACAAGCCATTCTTTGAGATCTTTCCCGACCCAAAAATCAAATCCCTGATCAAGGGACTGACCGGACAGGATGATGACCAGGCCCGCATCACGGAAACCGAGGTGCATTCTACCCGCGGAACCGTTACCCCTGTGGAAATTTCCGCCCGGGGCGTACGTTTCGGCGGCGTGAAATACGCCGTGGTCGTGGCCCGCGACATCACGGAACGGCGTAAGGCCGAACGGGAACTCCAGCGCCAACGCGAACTGGACGCCACCCTGGCGGAACTCTCCGAACGGCTCCTGCACCCCATCAGCCTCAACGCCATTGCCGGCTACGTGCTGGATGCGGCCACCCGCGTCACGGATAGTCCCATGGGCTTTGTGGGAACGCTCACCCAGGGAGGCGCCAGGCTGGAGATGAAGGCCATCACCGGCACCCGGGAGATGTGGCCCGAGACAGCTAACCCTGTGGCTTTTGACCAATTCAGTGGCCTCTGGGGATGGGTCATCAAACAAGGCACCCCCCTTTTGAGCAACGATGTGGCCCGGGATGCACGGAGCAGCGGCGTTCCGGAATGGCACCTGCCCATTCGTCGATTCCTGGCCGTACCCGCGCTTTCCGACCAGCAGGTCATCGGCATGATCGGCCTGGCCAATGCCGAAAGGGACTACACCGAGCAGGACCGCAAGGCTGTTGAACGGCTCGCCGTCCTCTTTGCCCTGGCCGTTCACCGCCGCCAATCCGAACAGGATCTGCTGACCGCCAAGGAAGCCGCGGAAACCGCCAGCCGGGCTAAAAGTGAATTTCTCGCCAACATGAGCCATGAAATCCGCACCCCGCTCAATGGCGTGCTCGGCATGCTCCAAATTCTTAAGGACAACGAGCTGGACGAGGAGAACATGGGCTATGTGAACATAGCCTTGCGCTCGGGAAACGGACTTCTGGCTCTGCTGGACGACCTGCTCAGCCTTTCGGCCATCGAAGCCGGACGCCTGACCATCCGCGAGCAACCCTTCAGCCTGCCGGACCTGCTCGACGCCATGGTGCAGATGTTCCGCCCCCAGGCCCAGGCCAAGGGCATCAGCCTTGAGTTGACGAACAACGCCAAACACCCTCCGGCGCTGTTGGGCGATCCGGGACGGTTGCGGCAGATTCTTTTCAATCTCGTGGGCAATGCCGTAAAATTCACGACCTCGGGACACGTCCGCATCAATGTGGACCCCGTGGGCAAACCGGACGTCCTGGGCCGCCAACAAATCCTTTTCGTGGTGGAGGATACGGGGCTGGGCATCCCGGAAGACCACCTTGACAAAATTTGGGATGTCTTCACCCAGGTGGATGGCTCCAGCACCCGACGGCATGAAGGGACCGGACTGGGGTTGCATCTGGTCCGCCGCTTGGTGTTGGCCATGGGCGGATCCGCCTGCGTGGAAAGCGTACTCGAACAAGGCACCAGGGCGCACGTCTGTTTGCGTTTTGCTCCAGCCCAGGAATTTTCCGGCGATGTGCTCGGTATGCCACACCAAAGGCACGAGTCCAGACAGCTGCACCTGTTGCTGGCCGAGGATGAGCGGGTCAACCGGCTTACAGTGCAACATTTTCTCGAGCGCCACGGGCATATCGTGGACATCGCCATCAACGGCAAACAAGCCGTGGCCGCTGCGTGCGCCCAGCGATACGACGCCATACTCATGGATATTCAAATGCCGGAAATGGATGGTGTGGAAGCCACCCGGACCATTCGTTCGTCCCGGACCGCCCCGGATCCCGACGTACCCATCGTGGCGCTTACCGCGCACGCCCTCAGCGGCGACCGGGAACGCTTCCTCCGTGCCGGCATGAACGAACACCTGGCCAAGCCCCTGAACATGCACCTTCTGCTGCAAACGCTTCTGCGGCTCACCGGCAAAGGCTCATAGCGGACTGCTGGAACAGTCGAAACCGTAACCCGCTCCAACGTCGCATCATGCCGAACGCGGCAACACGTCTGATCCAAAGCGCACGCTCCCTCCGCGAAAAGCCAGCTGTTTCGCCACGCCATGCCACGCAAGCGGCCTTTCAAAACAACATTTCCTTTTTTGACTCCGCCGGACAAGACGCCCCTGTTTCCCGTTTGCAATTCATTGGCATTCAGCTAGTCTCACGTGGTGACTCATTCCCCCCACCCCGGTTCCAACCCTATCGCATTGTAAGGCGGCAACGTGCGCAAGCTCTATCTGGATACCAATCTACAAATCGTTTTCGGCGTCACGCTCATGGCCATTGTCAGCGTTTCCAGCATTGTTCCCGTGCTGCCGGACATGGTCCGACACATCCATGGACTCGGTCCGGCCAATGTGGGGCTGGTAATCACGGCCTTTACCCTGCCGGGCGTGCTCATGGCGCCGGTAACGGGGATTCTCGGCGACCGTCTGGGCCGTAAGGCCGTGCTCGTGCCGTCTCTATTTGTCTTTGGAATTTTCGGCATGGCCTGTTTTTTCGCCCGCGATCTCTCCACCCTGCTGCTGCTGCGGTTCCTGCAGGGACTGGGGGCCGGACCGCTCGGCATGATCAACCTGACCATTATCGGCGATCTCTACGCCGACCGCGAACGCCTCGCGGCCATGGGGTACAACGGCAGTGTGCTGGCCTCCGGAACGGCCGCATTTCCCGCCGTTGGCGGCATGCTCGCTCTGCTGGGCTGGAACTGGCCTTTTTTGCTCCCGGCCCTGGCCCTGCCCCTGGGCGTTCTGGTGGTTCTCCGACTCCGCACCCCGGAACCCAAATCCTCCCAGGGATTCGGGGAGTACCTTCGTCAGGCCGCCCACGGCATGCGCCGCACCAGGGTCTTGGCCCTGTTTGCCGTGACATTGCTCACCTTCATCGTGCTCTATGGTCCCATCATCACCTATCTGCCGCTGTTGCTGGACCATTGGTTTCAGACCCCGGCCCCGCGCATCGGCATTATCGTATCCTTCGCCTCCCTGGTTACGGCCACGGCCTCCTGGAAGCTGGGACATCTGGCCGCGCGATTCCAGCCACGCACCCTCATGGGTACGGCTTTTGGCTTTTATATCCTGTCCATGCTCGGCGTACCGTTCATGCCCGGGGAATGGTGGATGATTCTGCCGGTGCTGGGTTTCGGCCTGGCCCAGGGATTGAACGTGCCCACACTCATGGCCACCCTCAGCGGACTGGCCCCGGACAACCAACGCGCCGCCTACATGGCCGCCAACGGCATGGTTCTGCGGCTCAGTCAGACCCTGGCTCCCATACTCATGGGCGCGGTGTATGCGGGATTCGGCATCAAGGCCGTCTTCTGGACCGGTGCGCTTTGCGGGCTAGCCATGTTCCTGCTGCTGCCCTTTCTCAAGGAGGACGCGTGACAGCTTCCCGCATCAAACCATTGGCCACGGGCCAACAACATTGCTACGATGTTCACGGTGATCCCCTGCCCTGCGCCGGGTCGGGCCAGGATGCGGAGTTCGTCACCGGGCAAAGCCGACCCGACCCCCGGTTTATCCTTTCCTCGCCGGACAACGACCAAAAATTTCCCGGTGTCTTGGATCAGCTCACAGGGCTGGAGTGGACGCGCAACGCCGCGCCGTTCACCTTCCCGCTGAATCTGGATGAAGCCCGTGAAGTGTGCGCCGGTTTGAATCCGCCCGGCACGGCCCCGGAACGCGCCTGGAGACTGCCCAACCGGCACGAACTGTTCAGCCTGCTCCACTTCGACACCGCCAATCCCGCGCTTGCACCGGACCACCCCTTTGAAAACGTTGCGTCCCTGGCCTTCTGGACCTCCACCCCCTGGGCGCGCGATCCGGACTATTTCTGGTATGTGCAGCTCTCGGGCGGACGCATGTTTTTCCACCGCCGGGACAGTTTTGCCATGGTCTGGCCGGTTCGCGGCAACAGCGGGGTTCTCCCTGTCACGGGGGCTGCGGAAGCGCCGCTCACCGGCGTTCAGTGGCCTGAGCCGCGCTTTGCAGTAGCGGAAAACGGCCCGGTGCAGGATCTAGGTACCGGCCTGCTCTGGACGCCGCGTGCGAACCTGGGATCCCCCTGCCTCTGGAGCGAGGCCTTGCAACGAATCGAAACACTGAACCACGATCGCCACCTGGGAGTGGACCGCTGGCGCCTGCCCAGCATCCGGGAACTGGAGTCCCTGACCCATGCCGGACATCATGACCCGGCCCTGCCGCCGGACCATCCCTTTGAGCAATGGCAGGAGGCCTATTGGTCCTCCACCACCTCGGCCTTTGAAACGGATTGGGCCATGTGCCTTTATCTGCACAAAGGCGCGGTGGGCGTGGGCTACAAACCCGGCCCGGAACCGTTTGCCGTCTGGCCGTGCGCGGATCCGGCCGACTGATTCACGGCGCTCACATGCGGATGTTCCACCGCCGCACCAGCCAGCCCACAAGCACGCCGACGGCGAATCCCCAAGCCAGATTCGACCCCAACGCCACGGCCGCCACGGTCAGGACCGTGAACAAATCCTCGCTCCGCTCCACATCCGCCACAGTGAGGGCCAGTTGTCCTCCGGCAAAAAACAGCAGCACGCCCAGCGCAAAAAAGGGCAACAGCCGCACCAGCGAGAGCATGCCCGCCCCAAACAGCACGGCAAGCAGCACAAAAAGCGATCCGATCATCAGATTGGAGCCGTTGGTGCGCGCCCCAAACCGGTAATGCGCGGCCAATCCGCCCGCTCCGTGACACAAGGGCATGCCCCCGAGCACTGCGGCCACGGCATTGGCCAGCCCCATGCTGATGCACAAGGCCCGGTCCGTGACCCGGGTGCGTGTGTGGGGAAACAATTCATGGGACAAATCGCGGTTGGCAATGACGGCATTGCCCACGGTCATGGGCAGTTGCGGCAGGGCCAGGGCAGGCAACGCCCACAGCAGATCCGTGACCTTCGGCGGGCCAAAGGGCAGGAATTCCGGCAGATGGAGTCCGGCCGTAATGCTCCCAAGGCCGTGCCAGCCTCCCAAGGCCAGACCCAGGACCAATCCACCGGCCACCACCAGAATGCCCGCGGGAAAACGTTTGCTGTCCAAAAAAAACAGCGTCAACAGCAGCAGCAACGGGCCGATAATCAGTCCGATGGGTACGTCGCCCAGGCCGGGTACCGGAATGCTCTGCACGGTAAGCCAAGGCTCGTTCAGGCCTTCCCCGACCTGGAACGGTGAGGAACCGGCCAAAAACGATACAGCCTTGGACATGAGCAACAGCCCCGTGGAAAGCTGCACCCCGCGCACCACGGGACGAGGCACCATGCGCGCCACCGCGTTGACCAACCCCGTGACGCCTAAGAACAACAGCAAAACCGCCATGATCCACCCGGTGGCCGTGATCTGCCCGGCCGTGGCGGCCGTGGCCACTGCATAGGCTCCCACCACCTTCATGGGCTGCACAGCAATGGGCGCGTCGTAGTAAATACCGCCCAGGACGTAGAGCAGGCCCACGCTGAAAAACAACCCCACCGGATCCAGGCCGTTAATCACGACCATGCCCACAGCCAGGGGCAGCAAGGTTCCCAGATCCCCCAGACTTCCGGCTACCTCCTGCCGTCCAAACCGCCATTTTTCCTTTTTCATGACCTGCATAGTTCCGTATTCACACCCTTTCGGTCAATGAGAAGCGGACAAAAAATCAGCGGTGCGTGCCAGTGCCGCCACCCCACGGAACGCCCTATCCAGTATCATGCACCCGATTTCCTTGCTGCCCCGCCATTGACAGCCGGGGATTGAAAAGGGAATATCCCGCCATCTTCAGCAAGGAGCAGCAATGAAACGACGCACCCCCCGAGACAAGAAACGCGATTCCGTGCAGGCCCGCCTGATCATGGAGGCTCTGCCTTACATCCGGAAATTCTACAAAAAAACCATCGTGATCAAATACGGCGGCCACGCCATGGTGGATGAACAGCTCAAAAAAAGCTTCGCCCTGAATGTGATCCTGCTCAAATACATCGGCATCAACCCCGTGATCGTGCACGGCGGCGGTCCCCAGATCGGTAAAATGCTCAGCGCGCTGCACATCCCCAGCACGTTCCGGGAAGGACACCGCGTCACGGACCAGGCCACCATGGACGTGGTGGAAATGGTCCTTGTGGGCAAGGTGAACAAGCAGATCGTGAACTTGATCAACCTCAACGGCGGCAAGGCGCTGGGTCTGTCCGGCAAGGACGGCTGGCTGATCCGAGCCGAAAAAAAGGAGCTGGCGGTCTCCAAGGAACACGCCACTCCCGAGCTTATTGACCTGGGCAAGGTGGGTCAGGTCTCAGCCGTGAACGTGGACCTGCTCAACTCCCTGCTGCGCCAGGACATCATTCCGGTCATCGCGCCCGTGGGCGTGGACACCAACGGCGAAACCTACAACATCAATGCGGATTCCGTGGCCTCTGCCGTTGCCGCGGCCGTGGGCGCCAAGCGCCTGCACCTGCTCACGGACGTGGAAGGCCTGCTGGACAAGGAAGGCCGGCTGCTCCAATCCCTGACCGTGCCGGAAGCCTTTGAAGCCATTGAAACCGGTGTGGCCACGGGCGGCATGATCCCCAAACTCCACGCCTGCCTGGAAGCCGTCACCGCCGGTGTGGACAAGGCGCATATTCTGGATGGTCGGCTCGAAAACGCTGTTTTGCTCGAATTGTTCACGGATGAAGGTATCGGCACGGCCATCCTGAACGATCACGCGGACGAATCACCCTGCAACGGTCCCGCTTGCACCGGGGTCTCACCGCTTCCCGGAGGCACTCGCGTATGAAGGCCATCTCTCTGGTAGGATACAAGAATTCCGGCAAAACCAGCCTGGGTCTCGAACTCGTCCGCATCCTGCGGCAACGCGGCCACAGCGTGGCCGTGGCCAAATGTTCCAGCCACGGCTTCAGCGAAACCGAGGACACGGATACCCGGCGGTACAAGGACGTTGCCCAGACCGTTTTGGGCCTTTCCGAATCCGAAAGCTTTATTTCCTGGCCCGAACAGCGTGACCTGCTCCGGCTGCTGCCCCTGCTGGAAACGGATGTGCTCGTGGTGGAAGGCGGCAAGACCCTGGGCTACCTGCCCCGGGTGATCCTCTCCCGCGCAGGCGTAAATCCCGAACCTGTGGACGACAAGGCGCTGGATCCCTCCCTGGCCCTGGCCACCTTTGGAGACGCCCAGCTGCCAGGCACGCCCCATTTGCAGGACGCAGAAGCCTTGGCCGATCTGGTGCTGGACAAAGGCTTCCTGCTGCCCGGCCTGAGCTGTGGCGGCTGCGGCCGCAAAGGGTGTCGCGGGCTGGCCCGGGACATCGTGGCAGGCCGGGCCACGGTGGAAGAATGCGTGGCCACGGGCGGGGAAGTGGACATCACCGTCAACGGCGCGCCCCTGCCCTTGAATCCGTTCGTGGCCCGGATGCTCGGCGCCGGGCTTAAGGGCATGCTGGCTGAGTTGAAAGGCTATTCCGCCGGCAAGGTCAAAATAGAATTCGACGGCTGAACCCTGCGTCGGCAGTACGCCACACAAAACGCCCCGACTTCGACCAGGTCGGGGCGTTTTGCATACTGAAAAATGCCGTCCTTGCTTGTCTCGAGGCTTTTCCCTTCATCGATCATGGCACCCGGACAAGCGGCATTTCCAACCTAGGAACCCGCGGCTTCCTCCTCCGGGGTTTCCAGTTCCTCCGCTTCCAGAATCCGCCAGCGATCCTGTTCCTTGACAAAGGTGAACCGGGTATGGACGGACATGTCCTCGTAGGTGTCGGCGACGTACAGCGTACAACGGCCCTGCACCTCCAGCCGCAGGCGCGTGCCGTCCAGCAACGCGGGGCCGAACCGCAACTCCTCGGTATCCACCAATGCCTTGCGGAAAAGATGATAGACGCGGCGCTGACGCTGCAACTCCTTGAAATATTCGAACATGAAGGCCTCTTCTTCGCGGACCTTCTCGGAATACAACTCCAGATACTCGTCATCCAAGGTCACGAGCTTGGTATAGTAGGCGCGAATGGCCTCGCGCACGGCTTGCTGGTCTTCAGGGCCAGCCACCTTGCCGCCCTTGGCCTCGCGTTCTCCGGCCATGGCCTGCACATCGACCTCGGGCAATTCCTCCCAGGCTTCTTGATCAGGAGGCAGTTGGGCCTGGACGGTCTCTTCGCTGCCGGAAGGCTCTTCGGCAAGGACAGCCGCATCCTCCGATGCTGCCTGCGCACCTTCAGCCGAACCAGCCGCATCCTGCGCCGCCCCGGAACCAGCCTTTGCCGCATCATGAACGGACGCTCCAGAAGGATTCCCGGTACTGGAAACAGCTTCATCGCTTCCGGCCACTGCTTCGTCATCGGATGTCGGCGCTTCGTCAGCCTGTTGCCCGGTATCCGGCCCGGATGCCGGAGCCACGGCCGAACCATCGGGGACGGCTTCGTCATCCAGCAGGGTCAATTCAAAAGAAACATCCGAAAGGCAGGTCCGATCGGGCCGGGTTCTGCCGGCGACCACGGACGCCAGGGTAAGCCGGACCCAGCGTGTAGGCCGATCCATTTCCAGGTACTGCCAGCCGGACTCGTCCGCCAGAGGCATCCGCATGGTGGAGCCATCGGAAAATTCCAGCTCCAATTCCCCGGGCCGGGAATTGTCTCCGTATTCGCCTTCGTCCTGCCAGCCATTGCGAATGCCCAGGCGCTCCAGACGCACAGCGCGCCCGAACTCGAACAGCACCCATTCGCCCCGGCCGTCCCCGGTCACGCCTTCGGCCCAGGCCGTGGCCGGATCATTGTCCACAAGATTTTCCGGCCCGAAATCCTCAAGCAGATTCAGGGCCGTGGAAGAAGAGGAAACCGTCATTTCCAGGGCGTGAACCGTTGGGGCACTCCAAAGGCCCATGGAAAAGACTCCCAACAACAATACGGCGGACAGGGCATAGCGTTTCATGCCCCATCGTATACTGATGTTTTCCATTGGGAGCAACGGCAAATCCTGATTCGTTCCATAAAAACAACAAGGCCGCCCTTCCAGGAAAGGCGGCCTTGAAGAAATCATCCCGCGGCGAACGCGCGGAACAAGAGTTTAGTAGCGGTAATGATCCGGCTTATACGGACCCTGCTTGGGCACACCGATGTAGTCGGCCTGCTCCTCGCTCAGTTCGTCCAGTTCCACGCCGAGGCGGGCCAAATGGAGGCGGGCCACTTCCTCGTCCAGCTTCTTGGGCAGGATCATGACCTTCGGCTCATAGTCGTTGGCGGCCAGATCCATCTGGGCCAGCACCTGGTTGGTGAACGAGTTGGACATGACGAAGCTGGGGTGGCCTGTGGCGCAACCCAGGTTCACCAGACGGCCTTCGGCCAGCACCAGGATGCTCCGGCCATTGGGCAGGGTCCACTTGTCCAGCTGGGGCTTGATCTCCTGCTTCTCGCACTTTCCGGAATCCTCGAGGAAACTCATTTCAATCTCGGAATCAAAGTGGCCGATATTGCAGACAATGGCTTCGTTCTTCATCTCCAGCATGTGCTTGCCGGTGATCACATGGTAGTTGCCGGTGCAGGTCACGAAAATGTCCCCCTGGGAGGCGGCCCGATTCATGGACATGACCTCGAAGCCTTCCATGGAAGCCTGCAACGCGCAGATGGGGTCCACCTCGGTGACGATGACCCGCGCGCCAAAACCGCGCATGGACTGGGCGCAGCCCTTGCCCACATCGCCGTATCCGATGACCACCACGACCTTGCCCGCGATCATGATGTCCGTGGCGCGCTTGATGCCGTCAGCCAGGGATTCCCGGCAGCCGTAGAGGTTGTCGAACTTGGACTTGGTCACGGAATCGTTCACGTTGATGGCCGGGAAGAGCAGTTCGCCTTTTTCCTGCATCTGGTAGAGACGATGCACGCCCGTGGTGGTCTCCTCGGACACCCCGCGAATGTGCTTGGCAATATTGGTCCATTTGGAGGGATTGGCCTTCTGGCTGGCGGCCAGGCGGTTCATGACGATTTGGAATTCTTTGACGTCATACGCCTTTTCGCCCAGGGAGGGATCTTCTTCCACTTTCACGCCCTGGTGCACCAGCAAGGTGGCGTCGCCGCCGTCGTCCACGATGAGATCCGGTCCCGAGCCGTCGGGCCAGGTCAAGGCCTGCTCCGTGCACCACCAATAGTCCTCCAGGGTCTCGCCCTTCCAGGCGAACACGGCCGCGGTGCCGGCTTCGGCAATGGCAGCGGCGGCATGGTCCTGGGTGGAAAAGATGTTGCAGGAGGCCCAGCGCAGGTCCGCACCCAGGGCATGCAGGGTCTCGATCAGCATGGCGGTCTGGATGGTCATGTGCAGGCTGCCCATGATCTTCAACCCCTTGAGGGGCTTTTCCTCGCCGTATTTCTCCCGCAGGGCCATGAGGCCCGGCATTTCATTTTCCTGAAGCTGCAATTCGCGGCGTCCCCACTCGGCCAGGCTGATGTCCTTGACCAGGTACGGCAGGGTCGAATCCACGGATTTCACGGTATCGTTACTCATTTTTCCTCCAATTCGGGGGATCTTCGGCGCTGGAACGCCGGTGCAACCAGGGCGCGGCACTGCCGCGTCACTTCTTCACGCTTTCATATATCAAGACCCGAAGGCCGTTGTTCACGTCATATTCCGCCACCACGGGCGCCTGGAACCCGGAACGGTCCAGCCAGCGGCACAACTCGTTCCGGTCGATACCGAGACGCAGGTCGCCGTAATCATCGCGCATGGCTTCCACGCCGTGGCGATCAAACTCCGCGATAACCAGCCGTCCGCCCGGACGCAAAGTCCGGTAAGCCTCGGCAATGGCCAAAGCCGGATCCGAGAGATGGTGCAGCACCAGCGAAAAGATGCCGACCTCGGCCTCTTCGTCCCGCAGGGGCAAATGCGTCAGTTCGCCGATACGCAGGCTCACGTCCTCCCGCCCCTCAAAACGGGAATGGGCCAGGTCAAGCATACGCGGGGCGTTATCCACGCCAATGACCTCCCGGCAATGGTCGGCCAGGAGCCGCAGCAGATCGCCCGGACCACAGCCCAGGTCCACGGCAACGCTACACCGGCCCACCCGTTCGGACAGTTTTTCGGGCAGGCGCAACTCCCCCAGCAGATCGCGGGAAAGCCGCTGCCATTCCGGGGCCACGGTATCAAAAAATTCGCGGGTGGACTCCACACGCTCCTGCAAAATGCCCTCAGCCTTTTCCAAGTCGGCCAGGAGCATCGGTTCACGCGTGAACAACCGCGAGGCACCGTCCAGGAACGCCCGGGCGTCGCCCTGCTCCACAGCGCGATAAAAGGCCCACAGTCCGTCCCGGCGAACCGTAAGCAACCCTGCGTCCAATAATATCTTCAAATGCCGCGAGACGCGGGACTGGCCCATATCCAGGGCGCGGACGATTTCTCCCACGTTCAGCTCGTGGCGCAGGAGCAAATGCAGCAGGCGAACACGGGTTTCGTCGGACAGAGCCTTGCAAAAACGGACGAGTTCCATCGGTGTGACTCCCAGGGTTCGTATCAATATATGCTGATATACGAATCGCGTTTTACGGCAAGACCCCGGACACGTCAAGTCCCATGCTTTCGCTTGCAGACCGCTACCGGTCAGGGTATCATATTTTTTTGGTTGGTGCGGCGCAGTCGGATTATTCCGACGTTTTTTATACTCCGCCGACACCAAAAGGAGCGACCATGGCCCTGTTCCGCCGCAAATACAACATCGCCCGGGCCGGAGACGCGCTGGAACCGGTTCTGGACCGCCTGGACGGCAAAGGGTCCATGCAATTGGTGCGGCTTTGGAACAATTGGGAAAATGTCATGGGCCGGGAGGTTTCCCGCATGGCCCGCCCCCTGGGGCGGCGCGGTCCCACCCTGCTGCTCACGGCGGACGACCCGGCAGTGGCCCAGGAGCTGACATTTTTCGCTCCGCAGATTATCCGTCGCGCCAACGATTTTCTCGGTGAAGAATACTTTGACAAAGTGCGGTTCGAGCTGCTAAACGGCAGGGTTCCTTTGGACGGATACCGGCCCGATAGCGCGCCCCGGAGCCAGTCCTCGCCCAAAAAGCCCAAGAATCTCGGTGAGATTCTTGATCAGATGGACGAGGATTCCCCGGTCGGCAGATGCTACCGCGCCTACATCGGCCTGTTCCGGCCGCGATAAAAATATCACCACGGCCGCCTGGGCGCGGCGAGGAGGACAGGATGAGCGAAGAAACCAAAACCAACGACAGATCGTATGAAATGTCCTTTGAGGATCTGGGTCTGACCAAGCCTCTGGACAAAATGACCGCCAAGGAGCTGCGTGCTCTGGCTGTGGAGAAGATTCCCTCCATCGTGGGCGCTTCCGGCATGAGCAAGGAAGACCTGATTGCCCGCATCAAGGAAATCTTCGGCATCTCCGACGAAGAGGGCGGCGTTTCCCCCTACAAGGAGCAGATCCTGCGCATCAAGCGTGAGATCCGCGAAATGCGCATCGCCAAGAAGCAGACCGAAGATCGCAAGCAGCGCGACATCCTGCGCCGCCGCATCAACAAGCTGAAGAAGCGCACCCGTCGTCTGGCCCGTGCCGTGTAAATAAACTTTTTTTGGAGATCAGGTCTTTTTTTTGTTGACAGGAAGCTCACGAAACAATAAGACCTCTTCTCGCTGCTGGGCTGTCGTTCAATTGGCAGGACGACGGGTTCTGGCTCCGTTAATCAAGGTTCGAGTCCTTGCAGCCCAGCCAAATATATAATGCGTCCCCATCGTCTAGCCTGGTCCAGGACGTCGGCCTTTCACGCCGGTAACAGGGGTTCAAATCCCCTTGGGGACGCCAAAGAAATCAAAGCCTTTCGCTTTTGCGAAAGGCTTTTTTCGTGCCTTCATGTCTCCCCTCTGTGTCTTCAGACCCACGTCAACTTCCAGCAGCCTTGCCAAACAGACCATGACGGTTGCCTTTTCCGGCATATCTCACTCCTTTCCAAGAGGTTGCATGGGTGGTCTTCTCTACGGCGAGGTTGCACTATCGAGCATCTTTCACTCTCTCGGTCAGCGTGTCGGCAATCCAGGCATTCAGGCTCTTGCCGGAAAGCGCCGCAACCGCTGCGGCCTCCCTGTGAAGCTCCGGCCGCAAGCGCAGGTGCAACTTGCCGGAATACGGCTTCTCCGGTTCCTCGCCTTCCTCCCGGCAAAAATCAAGGTAGTCCTCCACGGAGTCGGCCAGCGCCTTCTTCAACTCGTCGATGCTCCGACCCTGGAACGTCACCACGTCCTTGAGGTTTATTACCTCTCCATGGAAAATGTCGGCATCCTGGTCATACTCGAACGTTCCCAGGTAGCTCTTGTACTGAATGGTGTTCATGGTTTCACTCCTGCTTCTTCCAGAAAACGCCTCACGGATTTCACCGCGCCTTTGTCCGTAGTCGGTGCCGGATGCGGCCGGTAAAAAATGGCCTTCACCCCGTTGAGCTTGAACCGGACACGGGAACCGCAGCCTTCGGACCTGACGGCACCAACCGCCACAAGCAACGCCTCAATGTCCACCCAAGCAATGGATGGGCTGACCGGGTTTCGGAATATCGTTTCCCATACCGATTCCAGATTCTATGGGCCTTCCTCAAAAAAACGACCCGCCCACCCCGGACCTTCCGGAAGCCTCCGGCTCAAAACATGTCGTACGCAACGGGCGGTCCCCAATTGGGACCGCCCTTCGTCTTTCTAGGTGTATTCCCGGCGCAACCGCTTTGCGGCAGCCACCAGATTCTTCAATGATGCGATTGTTTCCGGCCACCCTCTCGTTTTCAGACCGCAATCCGGATTGACCCAAAGCCGCTCGGGAGCCACAACCTCCAACGCCTTTTTCAGCAGCCCGTGGATCTCCTCCTCACTTGGCACCCGTGGGCTGTGAATGTCGTACACACCAGGGCCAACGTCCGCGGGATACGAAACCGCCCGAAACGCCTCCAAGAGGGCCATTCCGCTCCGGCTGGCTTCAATGCTGATCACGTCCGCATCCATTTGGGCGATCCATTCCATAATGGCGTTGAACTCGCTGTAGCACATATGGGAATGAATCTGCGTCTCATCCCGAACACCGGCCGCCGTCAGCCGGAAACAATCCACAGCCCAACGCAGATACGCCTCATGGTCTGCCGCTCGCAACGGCAGCCCCTCACGCAAGGCGGCCTCGTCGATCTGGATAATGGACAATCCAGCGGATTCAAGATCCAACACCTCATCACGAATCGCAAGGGCGATCTGTCGGCACACCTCGCTTCGCGGAATATCGTTGCGAACGAAACTCCAGCACAGAATGGTCACCGGCCCTGTCAGCATGCCTTTCATGGGTTTTGGGGTCAGGCTTTGGGCATACCGCGCCCAATCCACGGTCATGGCCTGAGGGCGGGACACGTCGCCAAAAATCACCGGCGGCTTTACGCAGCGACTGCCATAGCTTTGCACCCATCCCTGGGACGTAAAGCAAAAGCCATTCAGTTGTTGTCCGAAGTATTCCACCATATCGTTGCGCTCCGGTTCGCCATGCACAAGCACATCCAGCCCCAGTTCCTCCTGCCTGGCCACGGCTTCGGCAATCTGATTCTTCATGGCCGCGACATACTCTTCTGTTGTCCATTCCCCTTTTTTATGGCCAAGCCTGATGGATCGGATTTCCGGGGTTTGGGGGAACGACCCGATCGTTGTTGTGGGGAAGAGCGGCAATTGCCGGCGGACGGATTGCACTTTCGTTCGCTCCGCAAAAACGGACCCGCGTTCGTAGTGCTTTGGAGTGAGTGAATCGACACGAGCACGAACGCTCTTATCAACGGCGCATGGATTTGCCGCTCGTGCCTGCAATGCCTTACGATTTTTCGCAAAAAGAGAATTGCGTTCGCCCGTTTCCGCAAAATGCGCCAATGCCGCCACCTCGTCGCATTTTTGCACCGCAAAGGCCATCCACTCGCGTATGGAGGGGTCCATATCCGTTTCCAGAGCCACATCCACCGGGCAATGCAGCAGGGAACAACTCGTCCCTAGCATGATCTTCGATTCACTGCCCCGCTGCTTAGCGGCATTGATGCATTCAGCGGCCGCATCAAGATCGGCGCGCCAGATGTTCCTGCCGTCCACCAGACCAAGCGACACAACCTGTTCGGAAGGCATGGCTTCAAGCGCGGCAGGCAGCTGCTCCGCCCCCCTGACAAGGTCCAGATGCAGCCCGTCAACGGGCAGACTCGCTGCAAGCGGCAAATTGTCCCCCAGCGGACCGAAATACGAGGTGAGCAGGATACGGGCATGGCCCTTGGCACCGGCAAAGCTTTCGTAGGCGTATCGAAATTCCTGGTGCGCCTTTGGAGACAAATCACTGCACAGAACCGGCTCGTCGATTTGAATCCACGGACACTCCCCGGAGATGTCCTTCAGGATATCGGAATATACGTCCACCAAGCGTTCCAAATGGATCCAGGGACTGCTTCCATCCATGGACTTTCCCAACAGCAGGAAGGTAATCGGACCAACCAGCACGGGCTTTGCCGTGCCACCGAGTTCCTTAACGGTCCGCACGTCCTGGAGGAGTCTCGATGCGTCCTTGCGAAACCTCAGGTCATTGGTGAATTCCGGGACAATATAATGATAATTGGTGTCGAACCATTTGGTCATCTCCATGGCCGGAATCGAAGAACGGGCCTCTCCACGCGCCATGGCGAAATACGCAGCGCATCCCGTCTCGGCGGAGTTTCGGCAAAACCGTTCCGGCACCGCCCCGACCATGGCAACGGTATCCAACACATGGTCATACAGCGAGAAATCTCCCACCGGGAGAAGGTCAAGCCCGGCCTGCATCTGCACTTGCCAATGCCGCCTCTTGAGTCTCTCGGCCGTTGACAAAAGCTCTTCAAGGGAAGCCTCTCCCCGCCAATAGGATTCAAGAGTCCATTTGAGTTCCCGCCCGAGTCCGATCCTCGGGAATCCCAGTACGTGCGCGTTCATGTCTGCTCCATGTTTCATGGGTTGACGACAAAGAGCAAAACCCCAAAGACAACAGAGGAGAACCCTGCGTTGCCCCAAAGCAACCACCGCAAAACAGTGCCCGGGGGTTTTGCACTCCGGCAAGACGTCTTCTGGCTCCCGGCCCCAAGATGTTGATTCCCTTCCCTTTCGGTGGTCATCAACGGGTTGTGCCGGTTACAGCGGCGCGTCCGCAGCGGCTTTTCACCGCTTTCCGTTTCTTGCCAACATTAGTATATCAAGATTTAAGAATATAGAATTGAATGTCTTTTGACAAGGGGGAATACCATCACCAACACATTGCACTTTGCCCCTCTTCCACAGCCAAAGGTATTGGCGCCCTCGTGCCTTCAAGGAGGGGATTCTCTCGTTCATACCAAACGTGAAGAAACAATCGGAACACCCGGTTCCATAAATAGCCCGACAATCCGTTTCGAAAAACGATATCGTCACCCAAAGCCAACCATTTTGGCCCGTGCGCGTGCCAAAAGAAAATATCGGCTCGGGATATTCCGCTGTGCGCCAACGAACGCAATCATTTTCAGGATTTGTTATTGCGGCAAAAAAACAAAGACTCTGCGCCCGGGATTAGGGACACACGGGCGGCAGGGAAAGGGGCGGAGCCTTGTGGCCGCGGCCTTCCGGCTCATCCGGTGGCGGAACAATGCCGGTCTTGAGGTGCCGATTGCCCGCCCTGATTAAATTCGGGGGCATTCTCCCCGCCAGGGCGGCTTCCTGGTCGATGTGTTCAAGCATGCACTGCTCGCGAACGCCTGTTCGCAACAATTGCGCCAGCACCTCTTGGATTTCCTCTCTCTGCGGCATGAACCGGGACCGGCGCGAAAGCACCAAATATACATTCTGCGGTTCACTGGACATATATTTGGCCTTGCAGACCTTGTCGGTCAACCCGAACTCCCAGACCCGGTAATCCCCGCCCACATCGTCCATGGCCACGGCGTCCACACGCCCGGCCAGCAGCCGCAGGAAGTTCATCTTTCCGCCGCGCACCGGCTCCTTGCGCAGGCGCGGGTCATTATCGAACCGGGGAAAATATTTGACACCGATACTCGTTCCCACGGTAAGTCCGTACAGATCCTCATATTTTCGGATCAAATTTTCCTTACCGGTGAGCACATAGAAGGCGGTGGTCGCTTCGGTCACATACGGAGGGTCGAGATAGTAGGCGAACTGTTCGCGTTCGGGACGGTATTGTACGCCGAGCATGGCGTCCACCTCCCCGGTCTGGAGCAGACGCAGGGCGCGCTGAAAAGGATAATGTTCAATTTTCAACCGAAGGTTCAACCCCTCGGCCAACCGCCCAAGAAACAGAGCATCGTACCCGCGGACCGTGCCGTCATCGTCAAAAATAACCGACGGTGGAAACTCGCTCGCTGCCACACGCAACGTGCCGCGGCATTGCCCGGATCCCCCCAGGGCAAACTGCAACAACAACACGCAGAGTATGACGACAAGGCGCTTCAATGCTGCTCCGATACCGAGTGCTCCAACTCCATTTCAAAAAGCGAACCAGACGGCGAGAAGGTGTACAACAACTATCCACAAGAAAGAACAGTTTGCTGTATTTTTACGCATAATGCAACCGATTCAAACAAGATAGCAGCGTGCGGCAAGCTCGGCACGGTGTGCCACCTGTCTTGGCACGAAAACACAAGATTCGATATTGACGCACATCCCCCCACGCATCAAACAACAACGCGGGCCGATCCCGCAGGACCGGCCCGATAGATGTTCCATGCCCCGACAATCCGGAGCTATAACCCAAGTTCCGCCAAATCCTCCCCGAGATATCCTCGCTCATTTTCGCCCAGGCAGCCCATGGACAAACAAATCAGGGTCCACAGATGCACCACCGGAAAATGGCGGCCAGATGTTTCGGAAAGGTCATGAATCTGGGAATGACAGTTGTGGCAAGGCGCGATGCAGTAGTCTGCTCCGGTTTCCAGAATCTGCCGCAACTTGCGATCCCCATACTTGCGCCGCTCGTCCGTGTATCCGGACTGGAGGTACCCGCCGCCGCCACCGCAACAATAATTGTTGGAACGGTTCGGCACCATGTCGATGAAATGTTCCTCGCCCACCACGGAGCGAACCACGAACCGCAAGTCCTCGGCCACGGGGTCCAGGAAGGACTTACGCACCAACTGGCAGGGATCCTGGACCGTGAAGGTCACGCCCAGATCCTTGTTCCAATCCGAACTGACCGGCAGCCGACCCTCGCGAATCCAGCGGGCATACAGCCGAATGATGCTCTCGATCTCGAACTTGGGAGTGATCCCGAATTTTTGCAGTCCGGCCCGGACCGCGTACATTTCGTGTCCTCACTCCGTGTTCAGCCAGTATTGGCAGCCCAGCGCCTCCACAGCGGCCACCTTGTTACGCACCACGGTTTCCCAGGCTTCGTCGTCCGCCAGGAACATGCAATAGTTCTCAGCGGCCCAGCCCTTGGTGGAATAGGTCCAGTCCGCGCCCACGGTGTGCAGAATCTTCCAAAGCGGCACCATTTCGTCCGGCTCGGTCACGGGTTCGCGGGAGTTTTGGTTCAGGCAATATTTCGCCCCCTCGCGATTGAAGTACACCGCCAGATCCTTCCAGTCCGGCTGGTCTTCATGCACTTCCTCCAGGATATCCTCCACCACGAACTTGAAATCCTCGCTCCGCGCACCCATGGCGGAGTTACCCTCCGTGCTCAAAGCCTGTTCGCAGGAGCCGAGAATCCCCTTGGGCCGGGTATCACGCGGCCATGTGGACCGCACCTCGTAAATCAGCCTCGGGATGTCGATATGCATGGGACAGGCGTACACACAGCGCTGACACATCGTGCACATCCATACCCAGGGCGTGGAGGTGACTTCCTCCTCCTGCCCCCAGGCGCACAGCCGCAGGAATTTGCGCGGGTCCATGTCATGCAGCCCGGATGCCGGGCAACCCGAAGCGCACAACCCGCAGGTCAGGCACATGGACAGATTCGCCCCCTCGGGCAGCACCCCCTCCACACGATCCAGAAACGCGCCCCCGCCGGGCAGCAGCGGCGCGGCATCCCGCGTGGTTTCCGTCATGGTTTCCGTCATGATTCTCCTCCGTTGCTTCCCGGCAGAGCGACCTCTGCCAAATCCGGTCCGAGATAGGTTCGTTCCGACGCCGCCAGCACCCCGAGACTGAGGCAAAGAATGGTCCACAGATGCACGGTGTTCCAGGCATGGTTCCGTTCGGCGGACAAATCCTCAATCTGGGCATGGCAATTATGGCAGGGCGTAATCACGTAGTCGGCTCCGGTTCCCAGTATCTGGCGGGCCTTGAACTCGCCATATTTCCGGCGGGCATCTTTGTACCCGGATTGCAGGAACCCACCTCCTCCGCCACAGCAATAATTGTTCACCCCGTTGGGGACCATATCCACAAAGTTGTCGTCTCCCACGCACCGGCGCACTACGTAGCGCAAGTCGTCGGCAAAGGCCGTCCCCTGGGATTTACGAACCGCCATGCAGGGATCCTGCACCGTAAACTTCACCCCGAGATCACGATTCCAATCACTTGAGGGAGCAAGCCGCCCGGAACGAATCCAACGGGCGTACCAACGCACGATGTGATCGAAATCCACGCCGGGATTGATGCCGAAGCGTTGCAGCCCGGCCCAAATGGAATAAAACGAATGGCCGCATTCGATGTTTACCCAGGAGGTGCAATCCAACTCGCGGACGCCGTCCACCTGCTTTTGGAGCACGGCGCGCCAATGCTCGTCCTCGGCGGCAAACATGCAGTAATTTTCGGCTCCCCAACCATGGCTTCCATACGTCCAGTCCACCCCGGCAAGATGCAGTATCTTCCAAAGCGGCACCATCTCCTCAGGTTCCTGCACGGGTTCCCGCGAATTCTGGTTCACGCAGAAGGTCGCTCCCTTCCTGTCGATGGGAGCACGCAACTCCTCCCAGCCGGGCTGCGTTTCATGCACTTCCTCCAGGACATCCTCCACCACAAATCGGAAGTCCTCACTGGAAATGCCCACGGCGCTGGCACCCATGGTCCGCAATCCCTGGTCGCAGGATCCAATGATTCCCTTTGGCTTGGCATCCCTGGCCCAGGAAGCCCTGGCCTCGTACACAAGCATAGGGATATTCACATCCATCGGACAAACGACCTTGCAGCGAAAACACATGGTACACATCCAGACCCAGGGCGTGGAGGTGACTTCCTCCTCCTGCCCCCAGGCGCACAGCCGTAGGAATTTGCGCGGGTCCATGTCATGCAGCCCGGACGCCGGACAGCCCGAGGAGCACAGCCCGCAGGTCAGACACATGGACAGATTCGCTCCCTCGGGCAACGCCTCCTGGACGCGGTCCAAAAACGTTGTCCCGCCGGGCAGCAGCGGCACGGCATGCCGCGCGGTTTCCGTCACGGTTTCCATCATCATTCCTCTCCCCGTTCGTGGTCCGCCCGTGTTGCGTGCGTCCGCCGGAGTCGCAACGACCCCGACGGCGCACGCTCTTCACTCCCGGCTAGACCGGAGCCGAGGCCTTTTCCTCGGTCACGGAGCCGTCCTGGTCGTACATCAGGCCGCAGCGCAGATCGAAGTGCCGGTTCACGCTCATGGTGGGACACTTCGCGTTCAGGGCCACCTGGGTCACGGTGGAGCCGAGGAAGGCCTTTTCCGGATCAATTTCCTTGGAATGGTGCGCCATGAGAATCAGGTCGGCATTCACCAGACGCGCCGTCTTGAGGATATCCATGGCAGGCTTTCCGGCCACGCATTCAAAGGTGCAGGGTTCCACGCCCTTGAGTCGGGCCGCGTATTCCTCTTCCATGCGCTCACGATTCTGGGCCAACAACCGCTTGAGTTCGTCGTCGTTCATCTGTCCGGCCAGGCCGTCCGTATCCACCACATGCAGCAGGGTCATGGCCGCCTTGTATTGCCGCACAAGCTGACCGCCGTAGTTCACGGCGCACTCGGCCTGCTCGGAAAAGTCCGTGGCCACGAGAATGTTCTCAAACTTGTGCTCGCCGTAGGGCGTGGCCTGGGTCACGATCATGACCGGGCATCGGGCCTTCTGGCTCACGCGTTCCAACGTGCTGCCCGCCATGCCCCACATGGAGGAACGCTTTTCCGCGTACTCCTTGGTATGCGGTCCCATGATGATCAGGTCGGAATTGACCTTGCGTGCCAGGCGCAACACCTCGGCATGCGGAATGCCGGGCACTACGTGCACCTGCAATTGTTCCACGCCCTTGACCTTTTCCTCGTAGCGCTCAAGGATCTGCTCCTTAATCTGATCCGTTTCGCCCGAAGGCTCCAGGTGGCGCATGTCGCCCCAGCTGTGTCCCATGCCCGCCACATGGACCATGTACAGCTTGGCCTCAAAACGCTGGGCAAAACCGATGGCCGCATCCACCGCGCACTCATCCAACCCGCTCGGGGTCACGCCGACAACGATGTCCTTAAACATACTCTCACCCTCCTGTTCCGGGTGGTTGGGTCGTTTCCTCGTTCCCTTCCCCTTGGTCCGCATCCGCCATGGGCCGCGCTATTGGCATGTCGATGCGCCGCAATTTGGCGCGCAGCCGGTTCGTCACGGTCATGTTCCGATGCAGTCCCACATCCTTTTGATCGAGACCCAGGCCCAGTCCGAGAAGCTGGGGCAGGTAGAGCACGCTCACACGCTCCCCGCCGCCCATCCGGGCCAAGGCCTCGCCTTGATAGGCTTCCAGATTCATCTGGCACATGGGGCAGACCGTGACCACGGCATGGGCGCCGCGCACCGCACCAAGTATGGTGCTCACCGCGTCCAGGGCCGCCTCCTTGTGCGTCACCATGAGCGACGCGCCGCAGCACCTCGCCCCCATGTCCCAGTCCACCGGCTCCGCACCCACGGCCCGAATCAGGGCGTCCATACTGCGGGGCCGGTTGGGATCGTCGAAGTCGGTATAGGGCCGTAGCGCCTGACAACCGTAATACGGAGCAATGGCCAGTCCCGTGAGGTCACGAACGCAGGCCTCCTGGATCCGCTGGGGTCCGATGTCGTTCACCAGCACGTCCAGCAGGTGCCGTACCGGGGCTTCGGCCGCCAGGGTCAACCCTTCCGCGTCCAGCGCTTCGCCCAGACGGGCGGCCACGTCCCTGTCGGCGCGGGCCTCCTCTCTGGCATGGCGCAGGTTCAGGTAACAGGCGCTGCACGGCGCAAGCACGTCCATGCCCGGTAAATCGCGCTCGGCCAGGGCCAGGTTACGCGCAGGCAAGGCCAGGGAGAGCAGTTCGCCCACATTCTCCACGGAGCTGGCGCCGCAACAGGTCCAGTCCGGTATCTCATGCACCTTTGCCCCCAGAGCCGAAAGCATGGCCCTGGTGCTCACATCGTATTCCACGGCGCTGCTGGTCAGAGAACAACCGGGATAATAGGCATACTTCATGACCGGCCCTCCATTTCACGCACCTTGTTCACGAGTGGTGCGAGCCGTCCCTTATGGCCGGATTCCGGAAGCAGATGCAGCTTGCCCCGCCGCAACAGTTTCCACCCTAACGGCGCGTAGCTCAGCGCCAACACAGGATTGGCCCGGCGACGCAGATAGGTGTTCATGAGCGCGCTTTCCTGCACCCGGCCATAGCGTTCCACATTTTCGGTAAAGGCGCGGTAAAAGGCCTGCCGCCGCCGCGAACCGGGAGCGCCCCGCTCCGCAGCCAACCGCTTGAGCGCCTGCATGATTCTGGTGGTGGGCAGCCCCCGCGGGCAACGCAGCATGCAATTGTAGCAGGAGCTGCACATCCAGAACGTCCGGCTGGCCACCACGTCGTCCATGCGGTCCAGCTGGGCCAACCGCCAGAGCTTGCGCGGGCTGATGTCCATAAACGCCGCGTTGGGGCAGGAGGCGGAGCAGGTGCCGCACTGCATGCAGGCGGCCATATGCTCGCGGATCTCCGCCGCTGGATCCTTGAGTGTCCCGTTCATTGCTCACGCTCCTTTGGCGTTTGCCGGGGCATGGGTTCTTCCAATGCCGCGTCGATGAGCGCCATGACCGGCCCGTCGTGATATCCGCTGAGCACGGTGGCGGAGTTGGGGCAGACCGCGGCGCAGGAGCCGCAGCCCTGGCAGAGGATCTCATCCACCACGATGCGCCCCTGCTCCATATCCACTTGGCGCGCCCCGTAGGGGCAGGCCGCCACGCACTTCTGGCAAAGGGAGCACAGGGAGTGGCGCACCTGGGCCACCACGGTTTCCCGGGCAATGGTTTCGGCGCTGAGAATCCGAAGGGCGCGTTGGGCCGCGGCCTGTGCCGAGGCGACAGCCTCGCCCATGTCCATGGGAGAATGGGCCAGCCCGCAGAGGTAGATGCCCTGCTTGAGGAAATCCACGGGTCGCCACTTGGATTCCGCCTCCTGGAAGAATCCGTCCTGGTTGGTCTCCACGCCGAAGATTTCCACCAGTTCGTCGGTTTCTTCGGGTTCCACTCCGCTGGAGAGCACCAGCAGATCAGCACGCACCTGCACGTCCCGGCCCAGCACCGGATCCCGTCCCGTAACCACGGGCTTGCCGCCGTCAAACCCTACCTGGGGCTTGCGTTCCGGCTCGTAGCGGACGAACAGCGCTCCGGCCTTGCGCGCCTCGGTATAAAACGCCTCCTTAAACCCGTAGGCCATGATGTCGCGGTAAAAGACCACGACCTCCAGCTTGGGATTACGAGCCTTGAGCGCCAGGATGTTCTTCAGCGCCTGGGAGCAGCAGACCCGGCTGCAATAGTTGCGTTCCTCGTTGCGCGAACGCCAGCACTGGATCATGACCACGCGCTCCAGCTCCGAGACGTCCAGGGTTCCGGTGGCCAAGGCTTCTTCCAGCCGCAGCTGGGTCATGACCGACTTATGCACCTTGAATCCATAGTCGTAGACCTTGGATTCCTTGCCGCCCGACGCCAGGATCGTAACCCCGTGCTCGTAGCGGATGGCTCCCTTGGGCGTATACATGGCTGTGCGGAACCGCCCGGCCGTACCCTCGGAAAGCACCACCCGCGAATCCTTGAACACCGTGATGTTGGGATGCTTTTCCACCTGGGTGATCAGGTCTTCCATGTGCTTGCGCGGATCCGCGCCCTCCAGAGTGGAGTACAGCCGCATGGACATGCCGCCCAGTTCCTCTTCCTTTTCCACAAGGCAGACTTCGTAGCCATGATCCGCTATGGCCGTAGCCGCGGTCATGCCCGCCACCCCGCCGCCGACCACCAACGCGGCCTTGGCCACATTCACGGTCACGGGCGGCGGTACCGGGTCCGCCCCTTCCAGACGCGCCACAGCCGTGGCCAGAGAAGCGTACACGTCCCGTTCCAGCTGTTCCTTGTCCAGTTCTTCCCCGCCAGGGAAGGTGGGCGTGTAGACGTCCACCACGTCCATGAGCGCGGGATTCAGGCCCACGGCCCGCCCCAGCTCCTTGAGCCGGGGAACGTAGGCATAGGGCATGCATGCCCCGATGAGGATGCGGTTGGGCTTCATTTCCTGGGCCAGGCGTTCCACTTCGCCCCACCCTTCCGAGGTGCAGGCCGACCCCACGCGGGCCACGCTGACCACGGAATGCAGCTGCTCCAGTCTGCCGAAGACCTCTTCCAGGTCCAGGCGCTGTTCCAGGGTGGGACATGAGGAGCACACCGCCACCAGGATGCGCGGTTCCTCCCGCGATACATCCGGATATTCCGGCTCCTCCTCCCGGCTCATGCCCGCGAGCACGTCATGAATTTTGATCAGCCTGGCCGCGCCTTGGGCCGCGGCCCCGGCCATGATCACGGATTCGGCAATGTCCCGTGGAGCTGCAAACGCTCCTGCCGCAAACACGCCGTGCCGAGTGGTGCGCGCCGGAGCCAGGGGCCGGGTGGCCACGAATCCATGTTCGTTCAATTCCACCCCGGCGGCCCGGGCCAGCTTGTCCACCCCCTTGGGTGGCCGCGCACCCACGGCCAGCACCACCATGTCAAAGGACTCTTCGTGCTGGCGGCCGTCGTCGCCGAACCAGCCCACGTTCAGTCCGCCCTTCCAATCCGTGATCACGGAATGGGGACGGCTGCGGATGAATCGGACGCCCTCCTCGTTTTCGGCCCGATCCCGATACCGCTGAAAATCCTTGCCAAAGGTACGCATGTCCATAAAGAAGATGGTGCCTTCCACCTTGTCTCCCAGCTGCTTCTTGGCCAGAAGCGCTTCCTTGACCGAAAACATGCAGCAGATGGAGCTGCAATAGTTGGCCCCCTTTTGCAGGTCGCGGGATCCAACGCATTGGATCCAGGCGATGCGTCGTACAGGCTTGCCGTCGGCACGGGTCAGCTTTCCGGCCGTCGGCCCGGAGGAGGAGAGCATGCGTTCAAATTCCACGGCCGTGACCACGCCGGGATACCGTCCGTATCCAAGCACGTCGTCCACTGGTCCGGGATCAAAGCAGTCAAAACCGCCCGCCAGAACCACGGCCCCCACATCAAAGGTGAGATGCTCGTCCGATGCCAGCCGCACATAGAGCTTATCCAGCCAGGGAATAAATGCGGTCTCCTGCAACGGCTTGGCGATCCATTCCCGCACACCCCGCGGCGCACCGCTCCCGGTCTGCTCCTCTTGCTGCGCGACCAATTCTTCCGCGGCTTCCGCCTCGTCCGGACCGGCCAGAAGCACCACGGGCAGCTCGGGCCGAAGCTCCCCGGCCCGGTTGACGATCCGCTCCACCCCGCTCGCGCCCATGGCCATATCCAGCAGCAGCAACCCGGCAGGTTCGCCGTCGGCCAGCAGATCCAAGGCCTTTTCCTGATCCTGGGCAAACATGGCCGGGAATCCAGCCGTGTCCAACAGCCCCATCAATTCCTGGGACTCCGTGGCGTCCGGCACCACGCAGAGCACCCGGAACTCCCCACGCTGATCCAGCTTGAAGTCGATGGCTCCGGTGGGGCAGGCCTCAAAACACTTCCAGCAGCGGGCGCAGTTTTCCAGGTCCACGACATAATGATTCGGTATGGCGTGCGGCACGGGCAGGTACACGGCCCCGCGCTCGGAAAGCCCCGCGTTGAATTCATTGGGAACCCGCACCGGGCAGACCGCGGCACACTCGCCGCAGCTGATGCACTTGGACGGATCCACCAGGGATGACCGCCGCGTCAAAGACGCCTGAAACTGCCCGGGATCGCCTTCCAATCCGGTCAGCTCCGTGTTCAGCCAAATGTCGATGTTGTCATGGTACAGCCCCTTGCGCAGACAGTACTGGCTGGACGAATCCCGGGCCATGAGCGGCAGCATCTTGCACATGCCGCAATTATCGCTCGGGAACTGATGGTCCAGCTGGGTCAGCAGTCCGCCATGGTGGGGCCGTCGATCCACCAGGGCGACCTTGTGGCCGGTCACGGCCAGATCCAGGGCCGCCCGAATGCCGGCGATTCCGGCTCCGACCACCAATGCTCCATATTCCTTCCGCATCTTGTCCTCCCTTGCCTGAAACCGTCCACGGACCCTGCGGTCCGGTTCCGGTCCCGAAGCGGACTGCTAGGCAATGTGCGAGACCAC
The DNA here is from genome assembly GCF_900167125.1 of Paucidesulfovibrio gracilis DSM 16080. Taxonomy (NCBI): domain Bacteria; kingdom Pseudomonadati; phylum Thermodesulfobacteriota; class Desulfovibrionia; order Desulfovibrionales; family Desulfovibrionaceae; genus Paucidesulfovibrio; species Paucidesulfovibrio gracilis. The sequence continues at coordinate 29,368 of NZ_FUYC01000002.1, read as the reverse complement.
GTCCTCGAATTCCTTTTCCTTGAACACGGACAGCGGCGGCGGATCGTCCATGCTCCGGCCCGGCTCGTAGGAAAAGCCCTCCTGGGTCCGCGCCGCCACCGTGCGGAACAGCTCCATCACGGGCACGTCGTTGGGACAGGCGTTGGAACACTGGCCGCACCCCACGCAGGCCGTACTCATATGGGCCATGCGCGTAAGGTGGTAAAACACCGTATCCGTGGGCATCTTGAGCATGCCCTTTTGCCGCGCCCAGCTCAGATATTGCCAGGGCTTATGGTCAAATACGTCCGTGGAAAACACGCACTCCCGGCAATAACAGACCGGGCAGGCCACCCGGCAGTTCAGACAGTTCACACAGCCGGAAAGGTATTCGGCCAACGATTCCAGACTGCCCGTGGCCTGGGCCGTGCGTTCAAACATGGCGTCCCGCTCCTGGGTGCGCCGTTCCACCAATGTCTTGAGCGCTTCGTCGCGTGCGGCCTGCGGTTCCCAGTCCTCCAGCCCCAACGAGGCAAGCAGCGCCTCGCCCTTGGCTGTCTCGGCCATGACGGGCAGGGCATTGGTCAAGTCCAGCCCCACCAGGCCCACGCTCACGTCCGCGGCAACGGCCACCGGGTATTCACACGCCAGACACGCACCGGCCAGGTCGTATCCGTCCCGGGCCGTGTCCTTGGCGCCGCCGGTCTTGCCCAAAAAACCGAGCGTGGTCTGAATGGGATCATCCTGCCCCTTGAAACGCAGATAATGGGTGTTGTCATAGGCGCCGAGGCAATCCACCGACACCAGCAACACGTCGTCCAGACTGCCCTGATTCAGCTTGGCCAATTCCACAAAAGCCCGGATCTCGCAGGGGCGCATCACCGCGGCAATGCGTTCACCGCTGTGTCCCTTGGTGAGCCGTGCCAGCATCTTGGCTCCGTTCATGGGGAATGCCGGAGCCAGCGGATCGGCCCTGCCCAGTTCGCCCGGGTCGGTCACCAGCGTAGGCATGGGCGTTCCACCGCCCAGGTGCAAGGGGGTGAGCACGCCGCCCACATCGCCCCGCTCCAAAATACGCCGCATCAGCTCCTGCAACGCGGCCACGGGATTCTTATCCGGTACATCCAGCTTTGCCGTGGTGGTCATGATGCCTTCCTCCCCCTCAGATGGCCTTGAGGTTGCGGGTTTCAATGGGACCGAGTTCCCGGATCTCCTCCACCAGGGCGTTCACTGTGGCCGCGAATTCATTGCCTTCGCTGGCGCCCACCCAGGTCAGCCGGACACGGCGTGTATCCACCCCGAAGAGGGGCAGAATATCCTTGAGCAACTTGACCCGCCGCCGGGCCTTGTAGTTGCCGTTGATGTAGTGGCAGTCCCCGGGGTGACAGCCGCTGATGAGCACGCCGTCCGCACCGGAAAGCAAGGCCTTGATCACGTACTTGGGATCCACCATGCCCGTACACATCATGCGCACCAGCCGGAGATTGGGCTTTTGGATCATGCGCGAAGTTCCGGCCAGGTCCGCGGCCGTGTAGGTGCACCAGTTGCAGACAAACGCCACGATGGTGGGTTCGAACTCTCCGGAAGGGGCGGTCTGCGCCTCCCGGGCGATCTTTGTTTCGGCCTGCGCCGCTTGAGCTTCCATATCTTCCTCCCGTTGATCAGTTGGTCATGGTCTCCCGGGCCGCGTCCCCGTCCTCGACATCCACGCGCACCGCCGCCCTCTGCGGATCGGCCACATCGAAGAGCAGCCCCTCCAGCTCCGCAAACACTTGTGGTTCATTGAAATGCTTGATCTGTGCCGCACCGGACGGGCAGTAGCCCGCGCAGGAGCCGCACCCCTTGCACATGGCCTCGTTGACCACGGCAACCTTGCGCCGCTCGTCGAACTCGATGGCCGAGTAGGCGCACAGCCCCACGCACACGCGGCAGCCCACGCAGATTTCCGGATTGATCCAGCTCGTGGTGGGAGAAATGGACACCCGGCCCCGCGCCGCCAGAGCCAACGCCTGGGCCGCCCCGCCCGAGGCATGGGCCACGGCGTCGGGAATATCTTTTGGTCCCTGGCAGGTTCCGGCGAGAAACACCCCGTCCGTGGCCGTGGAAACCGGCCCGAGCTTGGGATGCTCTTCCAGGAAAAAGCCGTCCTGCCCCTGGGCGATGCCGAACACCCGGGCCACCTCGGGCGCGTCCTTGCGCGCCTCCATGGCGGTGCAGAGGATGACCATATCCACGGGTACGCGCACGGGCAGTCCGGAAAGCGTGTCCTCGGCCACAACGATGAGCTTGCCCTGCTCCTCCGGGGTTTCGGCACGATCCGTGACCTCGGCCGGGCGGCCGCGAATAAAGGTCACGCCTTCCTTTTGCACGCGCTCGTAAAACTCCTCGTACCCCTTTCCGAAGCAGCGCATGTCAATGTAGAAATTGGTCACCCGCACATGGTGACCCACCTTGTCCTTGAGCAAATGGTCATACTTGAGGGCATACATGCAGCAGGTACGGGAGCAGTATTCGTGATAATTCTTGTCCCGCGATCCCACGCAATGGATCACAGCCACGGATTCGGGAGCGCGCCCGTCCTTCATGACAATACTTCCCTGGGTGGGACCGGTGGCGTTGTTCAGCCGCTCGAACTGCAGCGCGGTGTATACCTCGGGATACCTGCCGAATCCGTATTCCGTGAGCGGAGCCGGATCCAGCGTGTCGTATCCGGTGGCCAGCACGATGCTGCCCACTTCCAAATCCGCGTACCGCTCCACCTGGTTGTAATCGATGGCCCCGGTGGGGCAGAACTTCTCGCAGGCGCCGCACTTGCCCTTGGTGATCTTCTTACAGTGCAGCGGGTCGATGACCGGGGTATTGGGCACGGCCTGGGGCGAATTGCGGTAGATGGCCTTGCGCGTTCCCAATCCTTCCTCAAATTCGCTGGACACCTTGGTGGGACACTTTTCCAGGCAGGTGCCGCAACCCGTGCACTTGTCCGTATCCACGTAACGCGGGTTCAAACGCACGCGCACCTGATAGTTGCCCACAAACCCGGAAACCTCCGTCACTTCGGCGCAGGTCATCAGGTTGATGTTGGGTTCCTGAGCCACGGCCACCATTTTTGGCGTGGAAATGCAGGCCGCACAGTCCAGGGTGGGGAAGGTCTTGTCGAACTGGGCCATGTGTCCGCCGATGGACGGTCCCTTTTCCACCAGATGCACCCGGTGGCCGGACTTGGCGATGTCCAGGGCGGCCTGGATTCCGGCAATGCCCGCCCCCACGACCATGACGTCCGGCAGCACGTCCACCTCGCGGGAAAACAGCTCCCCGTGCCGCCCCACCCGGTCCACGGCCGCAGCCACCAGCATCTTGGCCTTGGCCGTGGCCTCGGCTCCATCCTTGGTGACCCACGAACAATGCTCACGGATGCAGGTATGCTGCAAAAGGTAGGGATTCAGCCCGGCCCGCGCCAACGCCTTTTGGAATGTTTTTTCATGGAGCCTGGGCGAACAGGACGCCACCACCACCCGGTTCAACCCCATGTTGCGGATGTCGTTGATGATCAAATCCTGCCCCGGGTCCGAACACATGAATTGATAATCCCGCGCCACCACCACATCGCGCAGCCCCCCGGCGAATTGGGCAACGGCCGCGCAATCCACCTTTTTGGCGATATTCGTCCCGCAATGGCAGACATACACCCCGATTCGATTGGACATGTTCCACATCCTCCTGACGTGTTGCCGGATCGACCGCGAACGGCTCCGGCCTATGTGTTGCCCTTTTGATTGAGTTCCAGGGTCAGCTCCCCCACCAGCCGTTTGAGTTTTTCATTTTCCGCCGCCAATGCGGCCATGTCCGGGCTGCGCGGCGGTCCCTCAAACACCCGGGCACTATGCTTCAGAAAATAATCCCGCCACTTGTAATACTGCCCGGGCCGAATGTCGTACTGACGACACACGTCGCTGACCTGGCCGTTGAGCAAGCCGTCCAGCACCACCCTGGCCTTGGTCTCGGAATCCCATTTCCTGCGTTTCACGGCTCCGCCTCCCCCTTGGCTGGTCACCATCCTGCCGAAAGCCCCGATAGTGACATGGAGAACGACCTCCCGCGGCAACTCGGACCTTCCGTTTTCGGAAATTCCGGGCGTATCCCTTCGATACGCCGCGCTTTGTCCAGACCAGGGGAAAGCTACCCAACCACCCCATGGTTCCATGTCGCTCTCCAACTCTCTTAGACAAGAAGCGTGCCTTGTGGAAAAAACACCGGCGAGACAGGGGTATGGCTGTTGAAAAACCAGACCTCTCTTGGTAGGAAAAGGGCTATTTTACGGTAGATTCATCTTGTGGAGGGAGACTTGTCCAGTTGTACGAGACACCAGGGGAAAACCAGGAGAATGCGCCACCGGGAGAGGTCCGGCCAGCAAGGCAAGGATCATCGGCAACATCACTTCGCAGCCTCCCGGCGAGCGAGCGCCCCCTGTCTTGCCCCATAAGACCCTCACCACGGCTTCACTAACCGGGCCTCCCAAGCACCATATCGGTTTGTTCGAAAGACACATTGACATTTCCGCACGTTGTGCGCATATAATACGCTCTATTCCTTTTGCACGGGACTTGCCGCCAGGGAGAGACGCTCCGCAACGGATTTCCCGCGCAACAGGTCGGCTTGCCACGCCGGGGGGAGGCAGCCTTGGCCAATATTTTGATCATGGACACGGATACGGCCTGCGTTCAACGCATTGCCGCGTCGCTTCGGCACGGCGGAATGCGGGTGGACCACGCCACCAGCCGCACCGAGGGACTCCGCCTGGTGCAGCTCAACGAGTATGACGCCGTGTTCCTGGCCGACAATCTGCCCGATGCCGAAGTGCTCTCCACGCTTTCCCTGCTGCGCCGAAGCGAAGACGCCCCCGAGGTGGTCATCCTGGCGGGCAACCGCGACCACGACATCGCCCAGGAAGCCATCCGCTCCGGCGCGTGGAACGTCTTTGCCAAACCGCCCAGCCTGGAACGCCTGCTCGTGGTGGCCAACCGCATCACAGGCTTTCGCCGGTCCCGCCGCGGCACGGCCATGGCCCTCAAACGCCGGGAGATTCTCGGCAATGCCCCACCGCTGCTCTCCGCCCTGGACCAGGTAGCCCAAGCCTCGGCCAGCGAGGTAAACGTCCTCATCACCGGAGAAACCGGCACGGGAAAGGAATTGTTCGCCCGGGCCGTGCATGAAAACAGCCGCCGAGCTGCCCAGGCCTTCATTGTGGTGGATTGCGCGGCACTGCCCTCCACCCTGGCCGAATCCGTTTTGTTCGGCCACGAACGCGGCGCGTTCACCAGTGCGGACATGCGCGCCCCCGGGCTGGTCAAGCAGGCCCACGGCGGCACGCTGTTTTTGGATGAGGTGGGCGAACTGCCCCTGTCCGTGCAAAAAGTCTTTCTCCGGGTTCTGGAAACCCGCCGTTTCCGACCCGTGGGTGCCACCCGCGAAGAATCCTCGGATTTCCGGCTCGTGGCCGCCACCAACCGCAACCTGCAAACCATGGCCCGCAGCGAAGATTTCCGGAGCGACCTGCTCTTCCGACTCCAGGGCATGGGCATTGAACTGCCGCCCCTGCGCCAGATTGCCGAGGACATCAACGAACTGTCCTGCCACCACGTCAGCCGCGTGTGCAAGCGGCTGGACCTCTCGCGCAAGGGCTTTTCCGCGGATTTTCTGGACACGCTCATGAACTACGACTGGCCCGGCAATATCCGGGAGCTATTCCATGCTCTGGAACGCTCCGTTTCCATGGCCGGACGCGAACCGCTGCTCTATCCACGCCACCTGCCCATGCACATCCGTGCCCAGATGGCCGGCCAGGACATGGGACCGGATCAAAAAACCACGGACCCGCCCACCGCCATAAGCCAGGAAAAACTTCCGCCCCTGCGCGATGCCCGGGCCAAAGCCATTTACGACTTCGAACGCGGCTATCTGCGCGCCCTGTTGCTGCAAACCGACGGGGACATCCGCCAGGCCTGCCGCGTTTCCGGCCTGTCCCGCGCACGGCTCTACGCCCTGCTCAAGGAGCGGGACGTGCAGCGGTAATCACCCGCCACGAAAAAACCCGCTGCGCACACGTCCGGTCGGGAGAACGCCTTTTCATTCCCGCCTGGCCGGGCTATGCTGCAAACCGACAGATTCGCAAAACCCACAGACTATTCTGGAATGCCATGCAGCAACACATCGCCGGAGTCATCCTTGCCGGAGGCCAGGGAAAACGCATGGGCGGCACACGCAAAGCCCTGCTCCAGGTGGGGGGCGTATCCCTGCTGGAACGGCTTCTAGACGTGTATCGTCAAATCTTTGGGGAAATCGTGATCGCGGCCCGCGAGATTGAACCGTACGCGGCGTTCGGTGAGCGGGTCGTACTCGACAAAATGGAGGCGCGCAGTTCCCTCACGGGCATCCACGCCGGGCTTGCGGCGATCCGTGCGGACCATGCCTTTTTCACGGCCTGCGACGTCCCGTTTCTGCACCCCGGACTGGTGCGCGAGCTGCTGGCCCATGTACGGCCCGACTCGGACGTGGTTCTGCCCCGCAAGCAGGACGGCTACCATGAGCCGCTCTGTGCGGTGTATTCCCGGCGCTGCCTGCCGCACATCGCGGCCCAGCTGGAGCGGAAGGAATATAAAATCATCAGCTTCTTTCCCAAGGTCCGCGTCCACGACGTCCCTGTGGCGCGGCTGCAACGGCACGATCCCGGGCTGCTCTCCTTCCGCAATCTGAACACTCCCGAAGAGCTGGAGCTGGCCCGGCAGCGGGCCGCTACAATCCCAACACCCGGGTCATGATCAGACGCGCCGCGTCCTCGGCGTCGTCCAGTCCCAAAATCGGCACCCCCAAATCCAACGGATCTTCCGTGACCACGGCCAACACCCGCTTATCCGCCGCATTTTCCGGCGTGGTCAGCGGTTGCTCATGGGCTTCGGAACGGTGGACCTCCAGCTTGGGAAGATCGGAACGATAGTACCCCTCGGCCAGAATGATCTGCCGATCCTTCATGAACTGGGACACGATCTCGGTCAACGGCGTCTCCCGCTCCACCCGCTTGATCAGCGCCAGCCGGGAGGGGGAGGAAACCACCACACTCGCGGCTCCGGCCCGGGCATGCCGCCAGGAATCCTTGCCCTCGTGATCCATATCGAATTCGTGGGCATCGTGCTTGACCGTCCCCACGGACAACCCCATTCCGGTCAAGGCCGGAACCAGTTTTTCCAGAAACGTGGTCTTGCCGGACTTCTTCTTGCCCACAATGCAAACAATCTTGGTGTGCATGGTTCTCCCGCGCGTTGGTGTGAAACCAGGGGCATATGCGTCCGCATTGTCACGCCCCGCAAAAATCCCATATATAGGAAACAGCATCGTTGATCCATCCTCATACCCAGGAGGCGATCATGGAATCCCAACAGCACCGGATCAAGGAATACGCCCACGGCAAATTCCAAAACGCTCCCGTGGAATCCATCCGTGAAACGCCCCTGACCATCCGTCTGAACGAACGGGAAGTGGTCACCCTGCTTTGCACGGGAAAATACCCGGAACAACTGGCCGTGGGATTCCTCAAGTCCGACGCATTCCTCACCAGCCCGGAGCAAATCGTGGAGCTGGAAGTACGCCACGCCCCGGAACGCATCGTCGTGGACGTACGCACCTGCCACGACCCCTGGGAAAACCGGCTCATGGAACGGTCCATCACCTCGGGATGCGGTAAGGGGACCAACTTCGGCCGCAATGTCCGCACCATCTCCAAGCGGCGGCTCAACGGCGAGGTGCGTATCGGCCCGGACCAGATTCTCACCTTGGTGGACGAGCTGCACCAGCGTTCCCGCCTCTACGACGCCACACGCGGCTGCCACAACTCCTCGCTCTGCACCCCCGGGGAAATGCTGCTCTTTCGGGAAGACATCGGCCGACACAACGCCATCGACATGCTCTGCGGCGAATGCTTCCTCAACGACGTGTCCGTGGACGACAAGCTCATCGTCACCACGGGCCGCGTGGCCTCGGAAATCCTGCTCAAGGTGGCGCGCATCGGCGTGCCGGTGCTGATTTCCACGGCCGTGGCCACCAGCTTCACCGTGCAGTTGGCCCGGCAAATCGGCATCACCCTGGTGGGCAACGTGCGGCACGGCCGATTCTGGGTTTACAACGACGCAGGCCGCATTGTAGATTCCTGACCATCATGCCCCACCCCTCCAGTCCGTCCCAACGGCTCTCCCGACCCGACCGCGCCGAGGCCGTGCGTCGTCTCCTGCACGATCTCGCTCCTGCCCGGTCTGTGGATCGCCTGCCCCGAATGGCCGTGGGAGGTGTTCTGGCCCACGAGGTGGTCACCCGGACACCATTGCCCGAACACGCGGTTTCCCTGCGCGACGGCTATGCCGTGCTTGCCCGGGATACGCAATCCGCCTCGGCGGATCATCCCGTGACGCTCCCCATCCAGGGACGGCTCACCGCAGATGCCCAGGCCCATGCCCCACTGGGCGAGCACCGGACCATACGCGTGCTCACGGGCGCGCCCCTGCCCCCGGGGGCGGACGCGGTCATTCCCGAAGAAAACGTACACCGGGTCGACCTGCCGCCGGGCAACGACGCCTGCAAAGCCATTCATATCACGGATCCCGTGGTTCCCGGCCTCCACGTCCTGCCTCCGGGCGCGGACCTGCCCGTTGATTCCCGGGCAGGCCGATTCGGAGAAACGATTACACCGGCCTGCGCCGCTCTGCTTACCCGGGCCAAAGTCCCCGAGGTATCCATCCATGACCAGCCCCTTGGTGCCATGTTTGCCCTGGGTGACGAACTCCAACCGCCTGAACGGTTTGACGGATTACACTCCGACCAGCCCCAACCGGACGGCATCCCCGCGGACAATACCGTGCTGGTGCCGCATTTGCTGCGCTCCTGGGGCATGCCTATTGAATCTCAAGGGATTTTCAAAGACTCCCTTCCAGCCATCACAAAACACCTTGCAATGCTGGCACATCAGAACAGCCAACTTCGCTTGGTCGTCTCCACAGGCGGCACAGGAAAAAGCGAACGGGACCACATCCGGCAGGCTGCCCGGGATGCCGGATTCACCTTCCTGTTCCACGGGCTGAACGCCCGGCCGGGCAAAAGCGCGTTCGCGGCCCGTCTCTCCCGTCAGGACGGACACGACTTGACCCTTTTGGGACTGCCCGGTCCGCCCCCCGCAGTATTCGCCCTGCTGCACGCCCTGGCCCTGCCCCTGATCCACGCCCTTTGCGGGCTTGCGCCGTCCGGCCGATACGCCGCCCTGGACCGGGAAATCACCACCCGGCCCGGTCCCGAATGGCTGGTCCCTTGCACACTCAGGCATGAAGGAGCCGTACGCGTGGCCCATCCACTCCTCGGTCCGCGGATGCCTTCCTATCTCGCCCTGGCCCGGGCCGATGCGGTACTCGCCCTGCCCCCCGACGCGCACCTGCCCGCCGGAACCGAAGTGGAGATATTCCAAGGCTAGCCCCCACGGCTAAATCATGTCCATTTAGACATAATAAGCGCCCATAATCCTTTTCTTTTGATTCCATTGGTGTCAAACCTTGAGCAATGGTATAATAATGGGCAGACAGCTTTCTTCCCCATAGTTTTACACCATCCTTGCGTTCCTAAAGCACCCGATCAAACTCTTTGATCCGGTCGCGACCTGCCGGGACGCCCAAGCCAAGCGCCGTCCATCAGGGCGGCCAAGCGAGGCAACATGAACGGCATTTCCACGCAATCCACGCCTTCTTCCGGTCCACACCGTGAATCCGCGGTCCGTCGCATCCGGCAACAGGGCTACATCCCCGAAGACCTGCTGGAACTGCTCACCAACGTCGACGCCCTCCAGGCCGAGGCCCACGACGGCCCGGAAATCCTCCTGCCCACGGCGGAACAACTCGCCTCCGCAGAGGAAGTACTCAAAGGCCGCCCCCTGCTGGAGCGCTCCCAATTTCCCCTGAACATGGACCATGCCCTGGCCCTGCTGCCCAAGGTGCTGGATCTGGCCTGCCGCGCCAAGGATCCCCTGGGAGAGTCAGCCCGGGCCTTGCGCCAAAGCCTGGACAACAACGCCCCTTCCCCCGCCGAACTGCTCGGGTACGTGTTCGAGGACAACGCCTTTTTCCAACACTGGGCCGAGCAGTGGCCCGAATCGCCCCGAACCGCCTACTTCGTGGCCTACAACGCCCTGCTGCCAGGCATTCGTGCGGCCTCCCGCGCCCTGGCCCAGCGGCTGCCCGACGTCAAGACCTGGACCAACGGCACCTGCCCCATCTGCGGCGGCCTGCCCCTGGTTTCCGTCCTGCGAGAAAAGCAAGGCTTCCGGCACGCGCTGTGCTCCTTCTGCCGTCATGAATTCCGCATCCGCCGTCTGGCCTGCCCGGTCTGCGGAACCGACGAACAGGAACGGCTCAAGTTCTTCACTGCCCCGGAAGTTTCCGGCGTGCGCGTGGACGTGTGTACGGACTGCAACCACTACACCAAGACATTGGACTTTCGGGAACTGGACCGTGTTCCCGTGCCGGAATACGATGATCTCGGCTCCCTGGTGCTGGACTACCTGGCCCGGGAGCAGGGCTATTCCCGTCCCACGTATTGTGCCTGGGGGTTTTAGTGCTCCATGGCGACAACCCCAAAAACGGCATGTCCTTTGCCGCCATGTACGGAAACACAATGACGGGCGTGGCTGCGGGCCACGCCCTCACCGGGAGGACTCCCATGCTCCGGCAGGATCGCGACACGACCGCCGATGCACCGTCCGATTTGGAACGGCTCCTTAACGACGAAGACGCGGCCAGAGAATATCTGCTGCGCTTTTGCCAGCCCGACGGATACCCGGTCTGCCCCCGCTGCGGGGAAGACCGCATCTACACCCTTTCCGGGGGACGGCTGCGCTGTTCCGGATGCAAGTACACCTTTCAGCCCTTCAGCGGGCGCTGGATCAACAACGGTGCCCTCACCGCCGTGCAATGGCTGCAACTCACGGCCATGTTCGTGCGCGAGGATTCCCCCCACCGCATCAAGGACGCCCTGAACCTGTCCTACAACACGGTCTACAAAGCACTCACGGCCATCCGCTTCGCCATTCTGGCCCACTCCGCGGACGCGCCCCAACTCCTGGGACCGGAAACCGGCCTGAGCCACTATCTCAAGGGCAATCGGCTCACAGGCGGTCCCAAACGCATGCGCCAGGATACCATTCCCGTATTCGGCCTGCTCCGGCAGGGCGATCTGGCCTTTGTGGACCTCATGCCCGGTTTTCAAGCCGAAACCGTGTTCCATTTTCATCTGAACTTCCACCTCAAGCTCCAGCGTTCCGGCAATCTGGTGTATACCGACAAATACCGGGACTATGCTGCCTTGATTTTTTGCGGCAACGACACCCTGCCCTATGGCGTGATTCGGCGCTCCGACTCCCCGCCACACATCGACGAGATCAAGGATGACTTCTGGCTCATGGCCAAGGACCGCCTGCGCAGCTTCCGAGGCATCTCTTGTCAACGCTTTGCTCTATATCTCAAGGAGTTGGAATTCCGCTTCAACAATCAACACCGCTCCATTTTCGAGCCGGTGCTGGCCGGTCTCTGTGCCGTGGTACCCGCACTGGACGCCCCCGGCTCCGGCTAAGGTGCATCCGCCCCCTTGTCACCGCGCTGACGCGGGTTTATGACCAGGTCCATGCCCAACACAATCATTCGCCGCCGCTACGTGGTCAACGGCCAGGTCCAGGGCGTGGGCTTTCGCCCCTTCGTCTACCGCACCGCCCTGAACAACGCGCTCACCGGCTCGGTACGCAACGGTTCCGAAGGCGTGATCATCGAAGTGCAAGGACCGGCCGCGGCCGTGGACGGCTTTGGTAACGATCTGGTGCACACCCTACCGCCACTGGCCCGCATTGTGGACCTGGACGTGCGCGAGCTGCCCGAAGAAAACGGCGAAAGCGAATTCCGCATCCGCGCCAGCAGCGCCGGCAAAGGCCACAGCGTGCTGATCAGCCCAGACATGGCGACCTGCGACGACTGCCTCGCGGAAATGCGCGATCCCGCCAACCGGCGCTACCGCTATCCCTTCACCAATTGCACCAATTGCGGTCCCCGCTGGACCATCACCCGTTCCATCCCCTACGACCGGCCCGTCACCTCCATGGCCTGTTTTCCCATGTGTCCGGACTGCCAGGCCGAATACGACGACCCCCTGGACCGGCGCTTCCATGCCCAGCCCAACGCCTGCCCGGTCTGCGGACCCAAGGTCTGGTTCACCGACGCCCAGGGCAACACCCTGGAAGAAGGCCCGGCAGCCCTGGACGTCCTGGCCAAAGAACTGGCCCACGGATCCGGCATCATCGCAGCGGTCAAGGGATTGGGTGGCTTTCATCTGGTCTGCGACGCCACATCCGCCCAAGCCGTTGCCCTGCTCCGCGAACGCAAAAACCGGCCCCACAAGCCTCTGGCGGTCATGGTTCCAGACCTCAACACCGCCCGCGCCCTGGCCGAAATCGACGAGCACGCGGCCGCGCTGCTGCAATGCCGGGAACGTCCCATCACTTTGGTGCGCGCACGCCCAGACACCCCCCTGGTCCCGAACATTTCCCCGGACACGCCCTATGTGGGCCTGATGCTGCCCTACACCCCGCTGCATCACGTGCTTCTGGAACTCTTTGCCGAACAGGGCGGCACCCCGGCCCTGGTCATGACCTCGGGCAATCATGGCGGCGACCCCATCTGCCTGGGCAACCGCGAGGCCGTTAAACGGCTTGCGGGCGTGGCGGACCGCTTTCTGCTGCACGACCGCGACATCCTCATCCGCACGGATGACTCCGTGCTGCGACCCGCGCCGCTTGCCTCGGAAGAACGTCTCCCGGATCAGAACAGTCCGTTGGAGGAACGCGGCCTGCTGTTCATGCGCCGGGCCAGGGGCTTCACCCCCTCCCCGGTGTTCCTGCCGCCCGCACGAGGCAACGCAGCGCCCTGCGTGTTGGGGACCGGGCCGGAACTCAAGGCCACCCTCTGCCTCACCAAGGGCGACCAAGCCTTCCCGTCCCAGCACATCGGCAACATGAACCACCTTTCCGTACTGGAATTTTACCGGGAAATCGCGGTCCACCTGCGGGGCGTGTTACAGGTGGATCCCGAACTCATCGTGCACGACCTGCACCCGGACTACATGACCACCCGGGAAGCCAGGGAACTGGCTGAATCCCTGGGACGCGAGCAGGGACGAGATCCGTTGCCGCTCCGCGGCCTGCAACACCACATGGCCCACATCCACGCGGTACTGGCCGAACACCGCCACCAGGGTCCGGTCATCGGTCTGGCCCTGGACGGCACGGGCTACGGCGAGGACGGCACCATCTGGGGCGGGGAATGCCTGTTCGTGGATTCCGATACCCTGGAGTCGCGGCGGCTGGCCCATTTTTCGCCCTGCGCCCTGCCCGGGGGCGAGGCTGCCGTGCGCGAGCCTTGGCGCGTGGCCCAGGCCATGCTTTGGAACCTGGATGAACGGGAACCGCTCCCCGAGCAGTGGTCCTGGTATGCGGACCACGCCCAAGCCTGCCGCTTTCTCCCTCAAATGCTGGAACGCGGCCTGAATTGTCCCCAGACAACCAGCTGTGGACGGCTGTTCGACGCTGTGGCCGCCCTGCTGGGGCTGACCCACGCCATCACCTACGAAGGACAGGCAGCCATCCTGCTGGAAGCGGCCCAGGACATGCGCGAGTCCACGGGGTACGCCTGCCCCCTGCTCCCCGCGCTGAAACCGGACGCGCCCACTGTGTTGGATACCCTGCGTCTGTTCCGCGCCTGCCGGGACGACCTGCGCAACGGAGCCTCCCCCGGCGTGGTGGCCCGCCGCTTCCACCTGGGGCTGATCACGGGCCTGGCGGACATGGCCTCTCACTTCGCAACCACCGAAGGCCTGGACCATGTGGCCCTTTCCGGCGGGGTGATGCAAAACCTGACCCTGGCACGGGAACTGCCCCACGCCTTAAAGAAACGCGGACTTTCCCCCCTGACCCACCGACTTGTGCCGCCCGGTGACGCCTGCATATCACTGGGACAGGCGGCCTGGGGCCGAAGGCTGCTGCAACGCCGCGACAACGCACTCACTGGGACCAAAGCCGACGAAGGCCACACCGGGCCTGAGCGTGGTTGACGGTCACACGCGCCCAAGGCTACATCGATATCGAACCGTTGATCCTGGAGGAAACGAATGTCCACCAAGTTGGAACGTCGCAGCATGATGATGGGGGAATTGATCGGCAAACTGCACCGCAGAACTCTTGCCGACCGTCTGACCTGGACGACCGGACCGGATCGGAGCGATGTGCGCACTTCCCTGGCGGGCTATGTCGTCAAGCTCCGCTGTCAGGAAACCCCGCCCCTGCCCGAGGCCGACGGGTCCATTCCAGCACCTCAGGCCAACTACCATCTGGTCATCAGCTCTGAATCCACCGGAGAGATGGTGGATAAGGCCGTTATCTCCGGGGTCTCCCCCCTGGCCCGGCAAAAGGACGTTATCGCCGAGCTGTACGACCACGCCTATGAACAGGCCACCGGGGTGGAGAAAGCGCTCACCGCCATTTTGGACGAATTGGACGCGGACTAACGCTCCCAGCCGGAAAACGGACACGCGGCAAAACAAAAACCCCGAGCATCCGTTTGCCCGGGGTTTGCATGCATGCTGCGGCGTGCGGCCGGATTACAGCGCGGCAAGCACCTCGCCCAGTTCCCCAAGGTATTCTTCCAGCATGGCAGGAGTAATGTCGCCCATGTGTCCCACGCGAAAAATCGGGGCGCGGCCCGAGGCTTCCAGCTCGGTGTTCAACTTGCCGTACCCGGGATCAAAGAGGTAGCCCCGAGCACGCATGGTTTCCTTCACTTGTTTGAGCTGTTGCACGCTCACGCCGTCCGGCACCTGCACCGTGGTCAGGGCCGGAGAGCGGAAGCCCTCCTGGGCAAAAAGCCGGAACCCTTCCAGGCCGTCCACCCATCGGGCCACCATTTCCCGCATGGCCCGATGCCGGGCAAACCGCCGGGCCATGCCCTCTTCCTCCATGATGTACCGCAATTGTACATACAGCTGGTTGGCCAGCGTGGTATTGGGCGTGCTGAGCGTCTGGAATTTGCGGGCCTTGTCCAAATGCTTGAGAATGTCGGATCCGTGGCCTTTATTGGTTACACGGGCAGCCTTTTCCGCGGCCTCGGCATGGATCAAACCGATGCCGAACCCCGCAGGCAGGGCCAGGCTTTTCTGCGTGGCCGAACAATACATGGCAATGCCCGAATCCTTCAGCCCCAGTTCCGTGCCGCCGAAGATGGATACCCCGTCCACCACGGACAACGCGCCGCGTCGCCGCACCAATTCGGTCACGGCGTGGATGTCGTTGATCACGCCCGTGGACGTTTCATTGTGCGTGAAGGTGACCACCCCGGGCCGGTGCTCGGTCAGGGCGCGGTCCAGCTCGTCCAGGTCAATGGCCCGGCCCATGTCGAATTTCAGCTGGACCGCCCGTTTGCCGTTGGCGACGGCCATGGAATGGAACAAATCACCGAACGCGCCCACGGAGACATTGAGCACGGTCTCGTCCTCGGCCACCAGGGAACGCACCGCCGCTTCCAACCCCGTGGAACCGGATCCCAAAAAAAGAACCGGCGTATATTGGTCCCCGGCGTCGGCCAGCTCGGCCAGCCAGTGCATGGCCGGTTCCAGACGCTTGAGGTTTTCCGAATCCCGATGCCCGAACTCGGGCAACGTCCCGGCCTGACGAACCTCCGGACGCAGCAACGTGGGACCGGTGATGAACAACTTTAGCGCGGCAAAATCCTGGGTGCTCATGGGTCAAAACCTCGGCCATGTTGACGGAAGCGTCCCTGTTCCCGGGACGCCATGATTGACGAACAAACCGGCTCCGCTCGCTCCGAAGCCGTGAAGCCTTTCCTTGTAGCGCCTGCGTTCCCGGCTGTCCAGAAGCACAGCTATGCCCCGATTCGTCCGGCCTGCTCCAAGCCCCCGCCGTAAACATGGTTTTTTCCGGCCTTGCCAATCGCCCCCGCGGTCCCTATATTCCTCCTTTGCCGTCGGCTCCTTTTTTCAAACACCCTTTCCCGGCCGTTTCGGCCCGCCTTGCGCCGACGCATTCCCGCCCCGGAGGATAACGAACCATGCCCGAACTTGGACCCCATATTTCCATTCCCGACGAGGATCTGCTCACCAAGATTCTCGGCGTCACCGACCTGGAACAGGTGGCCCACTGGCCCGAAGCCGTGCGTCAACTGGCCGCCAATCTGGCGGCCGAACTGTTCCTGGTGCGCTACAATCCGTTTGTGGATTCCGACCAGGTCAAAAAAAGCGTGTCCCGCCGTTTGGACATGTCCCGCCCCATGCTCTCGGGCGAATACCCCAAAATTCTTGAGGCAGCGGTCCAGGAATTCTGGAACCGCTACAAGGCGGACCAGCGCTTCCGCGAGGACGTGATCCAGAAACTGCACACGGTGCTGCCCAAGGAGGCCGTTGGTTCCTCGCCCCATCAGCTGGTGGCCTCGGCCACGGACGCCACGGACCTGCGGCTGGAGCTGCCCATGCTGGTGCTCTTCCCTTCCTCGGAAAAGGAAGTCCAGGGCATCGTGCGGCTGGCCGGGGAAATGGGCTTTTCCCTGATTCCCCGCGGCGGCGGTACAGGACTCACGGGCGGGGCCGTCCCCCTGCACGGACGCACCGCCATCCTCTCCCTTTCCCGCATGAAACGCATTCTGGACATCGACACCGAAAACCGGCTGCTGTGCGCCCAGACCGGGGTCATCACCCTGGACGCCATCCGCGCCGTGGCTGAGCACGGTCTGATCCTCACCGTGGACCCCGCCTCCAAAGCCGCGTCCAGCCTGGGCGGCAACGTGGCGGAAAACGCGGGCGGTCCCTTTGCCTTTGAATACGGCACCACCATCGACAACCTGTTCTCCTACCGTATGGTCACGCCCACGGGCGAAATCATCCAGGTTTCCCGCAAGGACCACCCCCGACACAAAATCTTCGAGGACGGCCGGGCTGTTTTTGAAATCCACGATGCAACCGGCGCCCTGCTGCACACCGTTTCCCTGCGCGGGGACGAACTGCGCAAACCCGGACTGGGCAAGGACGTTTCCAATAAGTTCCTGGGCGGTCTGCCCGGCGTACAAAAGGAAGGGGTGGACGGCGTTATCACTGAAGCCTGCTTTGTGCTCTATCCCAAGCCCGCCTATTCCCGCACGCTCTGCTTGGAGTTCTACGGCCGGTCCATGCGCAACGCCGTGCTGGTGATCAACGACGTGGTGGGCCTGCGCAACCGCATCCGGGAGCAGGGCGACCTGGTCAAGGTTTCCGCCCTGGAACACTTCGACTCCAAATACGTGCAGGCCATCGAATACGCCAACAAATCCGAGCAATACGAAGGCGACCCCATCAGCGTGATCCTGCTGCAACTGGATTCGGATCACAAGCAAGCCCTGGACGAGGCCGTGGACACGGTGGTCTCCCTGGCCCAGCCCTATGACGGGGTGGACATCTTTGCGGCCCGGGACGACCGCGAAGCCGAACTCTTTTGGGAAGACCGGCACAAACTCTCGGCCATCGCCAAACGCACGTCGGGATTCAAAGTCAACGAGGACGTGGTCATCCCGTTGCAGGCCATCCCGGATTTTTCCGATTTTCTGGAAAACCTGAACCTTCAGTATCTGGCCCGGGCCTACCGCCGCGCCCTGTCCAAGGCCACAACCCTGCACGGCGTACAATACGAGGATCCGCGCATTGTGGAGGCCAAACAGCGCGTTCAGGGCATTCTCAACGAACGCATCACCGCCGCGGATATCTCCGATGTGGAGCAGGAGGCCCAGACCCGTTATCTGTTCCAGGCACTGCGCGAGGCCTACCCCAAACAGGACCGCGCCCTGAAGGACATCTTTCAAAACCTGCTGGCAACGCGCATCGTCATCGCCAACCACATGCATGCCGGGGACGGCAACTGCCATGTGAACATCCCGGTGAACTCCAACGACGCGGACATGCTGGCCGAAGCGCATCAGGCCGCCGAAGAGGTCTTTGGCTATGTGCTCAAGATCGGCGGGGAAGTCAGCGGCGAACACGGCATCGGCATCACCAAGATCGCCTTCCAGAGCCGGGAAAAGATCGATGCCCTGCGCCATTACAAGGAACAGGTGGACCCCAAGGGCGTGCTCAATCCGGGCAAACTCACCCGCCGGGAACTGCCGGGCAAACCCTACACCTTCTCCTTCAACAGGCTTATTCAGGATCTGGACCAGACCGCACTCAAGGACCGCGAGCACCTCACGGAACTGCTGAAAAACGTGCAAACCTGCACCCGCTGCGGCAAATGCAAACAGGTCTGCCCCATGTACTACCCGCAACAGGGGCTGGAAGCGCATCCGCGCAATAAAAACATCGCCCTGGGCGCACTCATTGAGGCGGTCTACTATTCCCAGCTCCAACTGGGCCAACCCGCGCCCGAACTCCTCGCCCAGCTGCGCGAGCTGATGGAACATTGCACGGCCTGCGGCAAGTGCACCGCGGTCTGCCCGGTGAAGATCGACTCCGCCGGAGCCGCCCTGAGCGTGCGCGCCTTCCTGGATTACAAGGGCATGGGCGGTCACGCGGTCAAGGAAAAGGTGCTGCACTACCTGGCCAAGGATCCGGCCAAACGGCTGCCCATGGCGGCCAAGACCTTTTCCCTGGGCCAGTCCCTCGCCAACCGGACCATCGGCCTGGTTCCGGGCATCTGGCGGCGGCGCATGACTTCTCCGGTGCTCCAGGGACCAGGACCGGCCCTGGACTTCACCAGTCTGGCCCAGGAGCTTTCCCTGGAACGGCGCAACGTGTTCAAATGCGAAGACGCGCCCACAGACCGCACCGTGATCTATTTCCCGGGCTGCGGCGGCGGTCTTTTTTCCCGTTCCATTGGTCTGGCGACCCTGTATCTGCTGCTGCGCGCCAAGGTCAACGTGGTGCTGCCCGAGCAGCATCTGTGCTGCGGCTATCCCTTGCTCGCGGCTGGGGCCGCCGAAGCCTTCAAGACCAACAGGCACCGCACCCGGCAGGCGCTCATCGACACGCTGATCACCACGGGACGCGCCGGACTCAAGGCCACGACGCTGCTCACGGCCTGCGGAACCTGCCGGGAATCCCTGGAAAGCTACGACCTGTCCGCAGAACTGGTGGATCCGCTCCGCCACCTGGATGCCATGCAATATCTGCATGAGCTGGGCATGGAGGATCTTTCGCCCGCGCCCCAATCCCCGCTCTACCACGCGGCCTGCCACGCCGAATGGGTGGGACAGGTCAAAAACAAGGCACCCGAGGTCTACCGCTCGGCACTGGCCGAAATGATCGGCACCAAGCCCGACCTCTCGCCGGGTTGTTGCGGCGAGTCCGGCACCGGCGCAGTGACCAGCCCGGAAATCTTCAACCGCGTGCGTCACCGCAAGACGCAACGATTGGAACAGGATCTGATGCAGAGCGACCGGGAACGGCCCGTGGTCGTGGGCTGCCCCTCCTGCCGAAGCGGCATCAAGCGTTCGCTTCTGCTCATGGGCCGGTCCAATCCCGTGCTGCACACTGTGGAATATCTGGCCCTGCTTGCGGGCGGTCCTCGCTGGAAGCGAGAACTCAAAACCCTGCTGGAACAAGGTTCCACAAAAGGCCGCAGCCTGACGGTTCGTCCCTGACCGACTTGACAACGGACCGATTTCACGGGAAAATCCAAATAAGGAGCAGCATGCGCGCATTGGGCATCGACTTCGGGCTGAAACGGGTGGGCCTGGCCATAAGCAACCCGGAAGGAACCATGGCCTTTCCCCGATCCGCCATTGTCCGCACAACGAAAGACAAGTTTTTCAAGGAACTTCTCGACGTCATCGACGGCGAAGGCGTGGAGCACATCGTGGTGGGGCTGCCCCTGGCGCTGGACGGGTCGGATACGGAAACAACGCGACAGGCGCGCAACTTTGCCCAGCGATTGGGGCGACGGACCCCCCTGCCCATTGAACTCGTGGACGAACGCCTGACCTCGGCCGAAGCCGAGGAGCGACTCAAGGAGGCCGGACTGTGCGGCAAGAAACGAAAGGCCCGGCTGGACAGCCAGGCGGCGGTGATCATCCTGGAGACGTGGCTGGCAACAAACCGGCCCTGCGCTACATAGGCTTCGCGGGCATCGTGCTCTGTTTGGGCATGATGGCCGTCGGCTCCTGGTTTCTCTACAGGGCGTGGACCTTTCTGAACATCCCGCCCGAGGATCCGGGACAGGAAGTACGCTTCGTCATCGAACCGGGCAGCGGCTTCCTGGGTATTGCCCGCGACCTGCGCAAGGAAAACCTCATCACCGACGTCAAACAATTCCTGGCTCTGGCCGAGGATCGCGGACTCACAGGATCGGCCAAGGCCGGAGAATTCCTGCTCCATACCGGCTGGCTCCCGGAAAAAATTCTCACCACCATCACCTCCACCCCGGGCATCCTGCACCGCTTCACCGTGCGCGAAGGCCTGCCCTGGTGGCAGGTGGCCAAGCTGGTGGAACAGGCCGAACTGGGTTCCTATGCGGAATTCGACGAAGCCGTCCACGATCCCGAGCTGCTGGCCCGGTTCCACATCCCCGCGGACTCCGCCGAGGGCTATCTCTTTCCCGAAACCTACATGCTCACCCGTGCCAGGGAAAGCTCGGCCCGCAGCGTTGTGGAAATGATGATCCGCGAATTCTTCAAAAACGCCAAGCAAGCCCTGGGCGAACTACCGGAACCCGACAAACTCCACGAACTGGTCACCCTGGCTTCCATTGTGGAAAAGGAAACCGGCGATCCCTCGGAACGCCCCGCCATCGCCGGGGTCTACGCCAACCGGTTGCGCCGCCCCATGCGCCTGCAGGCCGACCCCACCATCATCTACGGGCTGGGACCGTCCTTTAACGGCAATCTACGGCAAAAGCATCTATTGGACGGCGAAAACCCGTACAACACCTACCAGCACGACGGGCTGCCGCCCGGTCCCATCTGTTCGCCCGGCAAGGCCGCGCTCCAGGCCGCTGCCGACCCGCAGGACCACGACTATCTCTTCTTCGTGGCCAAAGGCGACGGCACGCACCATTTTTCCAAGACGTTGCGCGAGCATAACGACGCCGTGGGTCGCTACCAAAAATGGGGAC
Organism: Paucidesulfovibrio gracilis DSM 16080; assembly: GCF_900167125.1. Taxonomy (NCBI): domain Bacteria; kingdom Pseudomonadati; phylum Thermodesulfobacteriota; class Desulfovibrionia; order Desulfovibrionales; family Desulfovibrionaceae; genus Paucidesulfovibrio; species Paucidesulfovibrio gracilis. The sequence goes on along the minus strand of NZ_FUYC01000002.1, from coordinate 8,187 downwards.
GCAACCGCAAGGACTACACCTCGCGCAAGCGGGAAGAATAGCCCGATCCTCGGGGATATCCGGTTTCGCGGCCCCACGGACACGAAGCATAGGAGCGCATCGCACTGCCCGCACAAGGCCAGGCTCATCCGCCCGAAACGCCGGCCAGCATAACACTGGACGGCGTTGACGGCTTGTGCTTGTATGTCGGCTCGGTTTGAGGCGGCGCCCAGCGCCCATGTTCCCTACCTGCAACCGGCGTTCCCCGCGCGGGACGCTGTTATTTTGGAAATAGCCATGCCTGCCATAGCCCGCAGCACGGCCCGGCTCCTCGCCACCTGCGACGACCAGCCGGGCATCGTGGCCCGCACCTCCAGATTTTTGTTCGACCGCGGCGCCAATATCATCCACTCGGACCAGCACTCCACGGACCCGGAAGGGGGCCGTTTTTTCCTGCGCCAGGAATTCTACATGCAGGGACTGGAAGGAAAACTGGACGAACTGGCCAAGGAATTCGCCCATGAAGTGGCCGAACCGTTCGGCATGGAATGGACCCTGCAACCCGCCTGGATCAAAAAACAGGTGGCCATGCTGGTTTCCCGCCTGGACCATGGTCTCATGGACCTGCTCTGGCGCGCCCAACGGGGCGAACTGCCCATGAACGTGACCATGGTCATCTCCAACCACACGGACCTGGGCAATGCGGTACGCACCTTTGGCGTGCCGTTTTTCCATGTCCCCGTGGACAAGGACCACCGCGAGGACGCCACGGCGCGGATGCTGGAACTGTTGGACGGCAACGCCGACCTGGTGGTGCTGGCCCGCTACATGCAAATTCTCCAACCGGAATTCGTGCAGCGCTACCCCAACCGCGTCATCAACATCCACCATTCGTTCCTGCCTGCGTTCGTGGGCGCGGATCCGTACCGCCGGGCCGCGGAACGCGGCGTCAAGCTCATCGGCGCCACGGCGCACTACGTTACGGAAGAACTGGACCAGGGTCCGATCATCGAACAGGACGTGATCCGGGTTTCCCACCGCCAAAACCTTGAGGAACTCAAGGTACTCGGTCAGGATATTGAACGGCAGGTCTTGTCCCGCGCCGTCAAATGGCACCTGGAAGACCGCGTGCTCGTGGATGGAAATAAAACCATTGTTTTTGTCTGATCCGCGCTGACGCAAAAAAACCGCCCCTGTCCGTATTGGCGACAGAGGCGGTTTTTTTTGGCCCATCAACCCGTTGATTTCTCGGGTTCGGCAGCTTCCGCGCCCCCGGGGTCCGCATCTGGGGATGCGGGCCAGGCCGCGCCTTCCTCCAGAGCGGCATCCGAAGGTTCCTCGGATTCCGTGTTCCCTTCCTGCGGCGCGCTCTTTGAATTTTCTTCTGCGCCCCCGGCAGCTTCGTCCTGCTCCGTGGTCGGCGCTGGAGACGGCGCATCCTCGTTTTCCGCCGTCCCGTCCGCTTCAGGGGTTTCCTCACCCTCCTTGCGGACCGGTTCCGGCTTGACCAATCCAAGCCGGGTCAGCAATTCCTTGAGCCGCAAAGCCAGATTGGTGGTCCGCCGGGACATGGCCGCCAGGTCCACCACCAACATGATGCCCACCTTGAAAGACTCGGCCTGCCAAAGCCGGGTTACGTCGGCGAGCAGCTCGGGTTCCAATTGCAACATGCGGCAGAGCTTGGCCAGTTCCGCGGCGTTGCGCACCCGGAAGAGCAGCATCTCCGGATTGGCCGGATCCTTTCGCCAGAGCTTGTTTTTTCGGATGCGGGTAAGTCCCTTGTCCTTCAAGGCCCGGACCTGGGTCAGGGAAGAGCGGCGCACCCTGGACTTGAGTACCTGGATGCCCCCTTCGTTCTCCACCTGGAGGCGAACCCGTTGCAGAAAGTGATCCTCCAACACGCCGGAAAGCACCCGCTGTAGATTCGTCAGGCTCAGATCCTTGCCCAGCAGCTGCATGGTGCCGGCCTGTTCATGGATAAAATTGGTGAGCGCGGCGGAAAATTCCGACCGGGTCTGGGACACACCGATGAGCGCGCCCACGCCCGTGGCCACCACCTGTTCCATCAAAAAATTAAAGTTCAGCTTATGCTCGGTCTCATCATCAGGATCCAGATCCGCTTGTTCCCGGCGCTGCATCCGCTCCTGATAGGCGATGCGGAACTGCTGGCTCACGTCGTCCACACAGGCGATGCGCGCCAGGCTTTCCACGTCCGAACTCGTGATGGCCTCCCGCGGAATGAACGAAAGGCCGCGGGCAAGACAGTTGGTCACCAACCGCAAGGTCCGCCGCCCCTCATACCCCCGACTGCGCTGTTCAAACGCGGTCTGGATGCGTGTCTTGTCGATGTCCTTTTCCGAAGGCGAAAGATGCCGGAGCACGTCGTCCATGGAAAAACGCACCACCAGCGAATTGCCTTCCTTGTTCATATGAAAGCGGTTGTTGGCAAGAATTTCCTGGTGGGCCTGCCCCACGGGACCGCCCACAAAACGTTCCAGGAACGTCTGCCAAAAATTGCGGTCCAGTTCATGTTCCTTGAGCATCTGGTTGTATTCCGGCAGGGCGGCTTCGCCGAAATTGCGCAGCACCAGTTCCTCAAAGTTGTCCGTTATCAACCCGTTGGCGTAGATAATCCCCTGCATGCACTTGATCAGCAGGGTTTCGGTGTTCAGCAGCCTGGAACGCGTGGACTGGCCTTTTTCATCCTCTTCGCCCGGTCCGGCCTTGGAGAGCCGGTTCAGCAACACAAGAAAATTGCCGGTCAATTTATGGATATAGTCATAGGCTGGATGGTCGGACCGCTGGCAGAGCAGGTTGATGACCGTACGCTGCTGGGTTTCCAACAAGGGAAATTCGTTGAGATTTGCCCTGTTGATGCGAATGAAGGACAGCAATATCTCCCGCTCCAGCACCTCGCGCAGGCTGGTTCGTTCCTGTCGCAACCGCTCCAGAACGTCCAGGTAGGCTTTGAGACGCTGATCTTTATCCAGCTTCGGCGTTGTTTCGGATTCGCTCATGATTCCTCCGGGGATCCCTGACGTTCCATTATGCAAAAATAACGCCCGGTGTCAAAGCTGGAGGGAAAAAACATGAAAAAATCCCCGGCCCGTTGACATGACGCCCGGCAAAGGCCAAGGAAACAACATGATCATCTGTACCCGTTGCGGGACGGAAAACCTTGATGATGCTCCTTTCTGCATCCACTGCAACCGCAAGCTTCAGTCCCTGCGTCGGGCCGGGGTCGAAGCCGGGCCGACACGACGTTCCCAACGCCTGCGGCCCATGCAGCCCTCGGCCGGAGGAACAGAATTCCGTACTCTGCTGGCGCGGTGCGCCGAGGTCTGGACCGTGGCCGCTCTTGTGGCGGGGCTGTCCTTTTGGGGTCTTCCCGCAGAGCCGGGGCAAACCTCCTGGTGGATCGGGGTGGGAGCGCTGGCCCTGGGCGCAGCCTGGCTACGCTGGCGCGGCTGAGCCGCGTTGCCCGGGATACAGCACAAAAAAAAGCCGCCCCCCTGCCCAAAGCGGAAGTCGGCATTTTTCCCCGGCCCAAAGGGTCACGGTTGTTGCGTGGCTTCCGGTTCCCCCTCCTGGGGTGCGGCTTCGTCTTCCTCCGCGGCAATGCCTTCGCTCAACTCGTCCTCCAGCAAATCCGGTATGGGCCGATTCCAGAAATCCAGTTCCTTTTCGCGCTCCACATCCTCAGCCCGACGCGGTTCGCAGCAGCGCACCGGTCCTCTGGGGCATTCCGGCACAAAATAATCAAGATCCATGCAGTCCCCTTCCCCCTGTGTGGACGGGGTGACCCGCACGGTCCGCAACAGCGGCGACCAGGCCTTGCCCTTGATGCGCACTTCGTTACCGGACACGTTGCAGATGAAGCGTTCCGGTTTTTTGGCGTAAAACACGGTAAAGGAGTAGGTGGCATCATCCATGTACCGGTCGATGAACTCCACCTCGTCGGGCCGCTTGCACAGGGTGCGGGCGATGACCTGGCGACAAAGACAGATGTCGCGTGTCTGACGATCCTGGGCCAGGGCCGGCGCAGGCTGGAAAAAGGCAAACACCAAAACCAGCACGCCGAGCAGCGGCCAGGCAACAACAGCAGGGGGAACCAGGGGCATCGGCTTCATAATCATGAAAGGAGAAAGGCCTGAAAGCCTTCGGGGTCATCGGTTTCACAGCCCAGGGAGCACCCACGGCACACATAAACGCCGTCCTTGTGATACCAGCGGGCCTTGCGCGGGGTCGCGCATTGAAAATAGTCGTACACCACGGCGTGGACCGTACCCAGAAACCGGGTGTACCCTTTTTCCTTGAGTTCCTCTTCAGTCAAAATCAAACCTCCTGCGCACGTCTTTTCGGCAAAAACGCGCTCCAGCTCCGAAATACCTGCTTTTGGCGGATTTGCAAAGGGGATCGGGGGGAACACGCGGTTATGTACAATCTGTTCAGTAGGAATTTTTTTTCAACATCTATCCGAGGCAGATGTCCACAGCCAGCCAAACAACAAAAACTAACTATATAAATATATTATAAACAAAAACAGCACGTATGGGAAAACAGTTCTCGCGTTTCAAAAACACCTTTGATATCATCGGGATTCCGGCATTCGCCGGTTCCTTCCGCTCCCCACCCAGCCTGCCGGGCGCCCCTTTTTCAATGTGAAAAAAAACTTCTAAACTCTTTCTAGAAAAGATGCTGTATTTTCACATCCGAATTGATCACAGTATTGTGGAAAACTTTTCTAGACTTTTTCTAACAGCGTATAATCATCTTAAAACGGGTATACGCGACAAAGTATTCCAAAAAATCAACCCGCCCCCCTGTACAGAAAATCGACGTTGCGCTATGACTCTTCCGAGCGGCGCACACGCCGCACAGCACGTTTGCCGCGCTTGATTTTTCCGCTGTCGAACACGAATTCGGCACCGACCGGAACCATTCCGGAAACACGGCACAACGACTTCGCGCCAGGCGCGGAACAACCATCGGCAAACCGAATCAAACCCAAAGACCAATGAGAGACATGCAAAAACCTACCGGAGTTTGGAATCACGTTCGCGGCCTGGAACGCTTCAGCCTATGCGACTGGCCCGGCGTGCCTTGTTGCGTGATCTTCCTGGGCGGATGCAACCTGCTCTGTCCCACCTGCCACAACTTTGAACTGGCCTGGAACATGGAGCGCGTCCCCCTCATTCCCCAATGGGCGATACGCGCCTATCTCGACCAGCGGAAAAAATGGCTCGACGGCGTCACCGTCACCGGCGGCGAACCCACCCACGTACCCGGGCTGGCCGAACTGCTCCTGGAAATCAAGCAACGCGGCATGCGCGTCAAGCTCGATACCAACGCCATGCGCCCCGACGTGGTCCGCGACCTGCTCCACGAAGACCTGGTGGACGTGTTCGCCGTGGACGTGAAAGGCCCGTACGCCAAATATCCGCAACTCACCGGCAACGCCGTGGACGCGGAGACGGCCCAGAACAACGTGGAATCCATCTTCCAACTGGCCGCGCAAAATCCGGAAGCCTTCTACTTCCGCACTACCCGCGTGCCCGCCCTCAACAACATGGACATGGATGAAGTCCGCACGCTCCTGCCGCGCGGCTTCGAACTCAAAGTGCAAGAATTCGTGCCCCCCAGGAGGAAGCATGCCGTCGCAGATAATGAAGAGAGACGGACGGTTGGAAACGTGGTCAACTGACCGCATCGCCCACGCCATCTTCAAGGCGCTGAGCGCCAGCGGAATCAAGGATCCCATTCTCTCCAAACGCCTCGCCCGAAAAGTCGAGACCAAGCTTCACGGCGTGACCATTCCCGAACAGGAACATGTGCAGGACATGGTCGAACGCGTACTCATGGAGTCGCGCCAATACGACGTGGCCCGGCGGTACGTGCTCTACCGTGAAAAACGGCGGCAACTGCGCGAGCAAAAACAGGCCTACCTTGATATTCGCGAAACCATCGACGAATATCTTGGAAAAGCCGATTGGCGCGTGAGTGAAAACGCCAACATGACCCACTCCTTTCAGGGACTCATGCTCCACCTCTCCGGTACGGTGCAGGCCCGCTACGCCCTGGAAAAATACCCCGAGGAAGTACGCCTCGCCCACGAGCACGGCTACTTCCACATCCATGACCTTTCCTTTGGATTGGCCGGATATTGTGCGGGATGGAGCCTGCGTGACCTGCTCCTGGAAGGCTTCAACCTCGAAGGCCGCTCCTCGGCCGGACCCGCCAAGCATTTCGACTCCGTTCTCGGACAAATGGTCAACTTTCTCGGCACGCTCCAAAATGAGTGGGCCGGCGCACAGGCCTTCAATAACGTGGACACCTACCTCGCCCCCTTCATCCGCGAGGACGGACTGACCTACGAACAAGTCCGGCAGGCCATGCAGAAATTCGTGTTCAACCTGAACACCACCTCCCGATGGGGAGGACAAAGCCCCTTTACCAACCTGACCTTCGACCTGGTACCCCCCAAACACATCGCCAAGGAAGCCGTGATCATCGGCGGCAAACTGCAAGACGCAACCTATGGCGATTACCTCGAGGAAATGGAGTGGATCAACCGGGCCTTCCTGGAAGTCATGCTCGACGGCGACCACCACGGGCGCATCTTCTCCTTCCCTATCCCCACCTACAACATCACGGACGACTTCCCCTGGGAATCGGAAATCGGCGAACTGCTGCTCAAGCTCACCGCCAAGTACGGCGTGCCGTACTTCCAGAACTTCATCAATTCCGACCTCAACCCCGAAGACGTGCGCTCCATGTGCTGCCGACTCAAAATGGACATCCGCGAGCTGCGTAAAAAAACCGGCGGCCTCTTCGGCGCGGGCGACCTCACCGGCTCCATCGGCGTGGTCACCCTCAACCTGCCGAAACTGGCCTACCTCTCGCAAAGCGAAGACGAATTCCTCGACCTGATCACCGAATACGCCAGCCTCGCCAAGGACAGCCTCGAATACAAACGCAAATTCATCGAGGACAACCTGAAAAACGGCATGTTCCCCTGGTCCCACCGCTACCTGAAAAATGGCTACAACGGCCATTTCTCCACCATCGGACTGCTCGGGGGAAACGAAGCCTGCCTGAACCTCATCGGCAAAGGTATTGAAACCGAATCCGGCGTGCGCCTCATGCGACGCGTTCTCGAACACCTGCAGCGCGTCACCTCGGACTTTCAGGAAGAAACCGGCCACCTCTACAACCTGGAAGCCACCCCGGCCGAAGGCACCAGCTACCGGCTCGCAAAAATCGACCGTAAACTCTACGCCGACATCATCACCCAGGGCAACGGCACACCGTACTACACCAACTCCACCGCCCTGCCCGTGGGCATCTCCGATGATGTGCTCTTCGCCCTGGAACACCAGGACCAGCTCCAGCCGCTCTACACCGGCGGCTCCGTGTTCCACACCTTCCTGGGCGAGGCCGTGGCCGATACCCAGGCGCTTAAAAGCTTCATCATCACGGCGTTTTCCAAAACCAAACTGCCCTACCTCTCCATCACGCCCACCTTCTCGGTGTGCAAAGAACATGGATACATCCAGGGCGAACACTTTGAATGCCCCACCTGTGGCAAGGAAGCCGAAGTCTATACCCGCATCGTGGGATACTATCGGCCCGTGTCACGCTGGAACAAAGGAAAACAGGCCGAGTACACCGACCGCGTCGTGTTCTCCGGCTACGAACCGCAAGCGTAAAAGCATGCCTCCGGCGGCCAGGAGGCCCGCGGCCCCCTGGACCCCCATTTACCGGTCTCGCGCTTTCGCGCGGCCGGGGGCAGGCGGCGGGAGGACGTCTGGGCGTGGGCAGGCGGAGTCGTGCGGCAGCGCGATCTCATGTTGCCGCGATTTCCGGGATGGCTCCGCCCTCCCGAAACTCGCGGCAACGGTGCGCCCCCAAAAGCAAAGGAACGGCCGGAGCCGTTCCTTTGCTTTTGGGGAGGGGGAAATGGGGGGATGAAACAAAACAAAAAACCGATACCCGCGACAGGCCGCAGGCCTGGAGCAAGGGAAAGTCTTTGGAAAGGGGGTCCAGGGGGAAGAACCTTTCTTCAGAAAGGTTTTCCCCTTGGTCGCCGAAGGCATTGCTCTTCCCTCGCCTTCAGCGCAGCAGGCTGGCCTGTTCGGCGAATCCAAGGGAACGGTATATTGCGGGCATGTCCAGGTGTTCACGCACCACGGCGGCCAGGTGGTCCAG